>JASEHH010000181.1 GCA_030017685.1 Thermodesulfobacteriota bacterium
ACATCCTCTCTCACCTCTGCATTAAGTTAGCGCTTATGCCCGTCGAGGGGGAGGGATGGAAGGGGGAAGGAGTGATGAGATGAAAATGATCACAATTCTATTGCTGATGCTCAATTGTTTAGTGGCCGGTGTGGCATTTGCTGAAACACAGCCTCCCTTAAAGGTGGACACAGGCGATACAGCCTGGATCTTAATCTCCTCTGCCCTGGTCATGCTGATGACACCTGGGCTGGCCCTTTTTTACGGAGGCATGGTCAGACGCAAGAATGTCCTCGGGACGATCATGCAGAGTTTTATCGCCCTTAGTGTCATCACCATTCAGTGGGTTCTTTATGGTTACAGTCTCGCCTTTGGCCCTGATGTCGGGGGAGTGATCGGAAGCTTCGACTGGATTGGGTTGAGAGGGGTTGGCCTTGAACCCCACTCCGAATACGCCCCGACCATCCCTCACCAAGCTTTTATGATCTTTCAGATGATGTTTGCTGTGATCACACCTGCTCTGATCACCGGCGCATTTGCCGAAAGATTTAAGTTCAAGACCTATCTGGTCTTTCTCATCCTCTGGGCCACCTTTGTCTATGATCCTCTTGCCCATTGGGTTTGGGGCGTTGGAGGTTGGATCAAAGAACTCGGTGCCCTCGATTTTGCTGGAGGTCTGGTCGTTCACATCAGCTCTGGCATCGCCGCCCTGGCGGCCACACTTGTCGTGGGAAAGAGAAAGGGCTACGGAGATGAACCCATGCCTCCGCACAATTTGACATTGACCCTTCTGGGTGCGGCGCTTCTCTGGTTTGGCTGGTTTGGTTTTAATGGTGGAAGCGCTGTTGCCTCCGGGTCCCTCGCAACCTCTGCATTCGTTGTGACTCACATCTCAACCGCTTCTGCCGCCCTTTCATGGATGATGGCTGAATGGATACACAGGGGAAATCCAACTGTTTTAGGCGCAGCATCGGGCGCAGTGGCAGGATTGGTGGCCATCACTCCAGCTTCCGGTTTTGTCGGACCCATGTCAGCCATCCTCATCGGGTTTGTCGCCGGCGTGTTATGTTATTTAGCGATCAATCTTAAAACGAAACTTCGATACGACGACTCTCTCGATGTCGTGGGTATTCATGGAGTGGGGGGCACATGGGGAGCTTTGGCAACAGGCCTGTTTGCCTCCAAAGCGATTAACCCGGCTGGAAACGATGGTTTGTTCTTTGGCAATCCATCTCTGTTAGCGATACAAGCATTGACAGTGTTAGTGACATGGATATATTCTTTTGTAGTAACCCTGGTTCTGCTGAAGATCCTCGACCGGACCATGGGCTTGAGGGTGAGCGAAGAGCACGAAATCAATGGTTTGGATTTAAGTCAACATGGGGAAAATGGATATAATTTTTGAGTTATGAGTTATGAATTATGAATTAAGGGTTTAAAACCTCTAAACTACGAACTTATCACTCCGAACTTATACGGGAGGCGAAATGAAAAAGATCGAAGCCATTATCAAGCCTTTTAAGTTGGATGAAGTAAAAAATGCACTTACCAAAATCGGCGTCCAGGGGATGACGATCACCGAAGTCAAGGGGTTCGGAAGGCAGAAAGGCCATACAGAAGTCTATCGGGGAGCAGAATATACCATCGATTTCATCCCCAAGATTAAAATTGACCTCATCGTCAGCGATGAATTAGTCCCCCGGGTGATTGAGGCCCTTGAGCGGGCGGCCAGGACAGGAAAGATCGGGGACGGCAAGATCTTTCTTTCTCCGGTTGAAGAAGTGATTCGGATCCGAACCGGTGAGCGCGGAAAAGATGCCATCTGAGTTAGGACTCACGAAAAATGGCCTTGCGGATATAAGAAATCGAATCGCACAGGGCCTGCCCGCCCATTCCTCTCCCAGAGAATTTCTCCGGCAGCACTCAGACATGATGGATGGCCTGGTAAGGAAGGCCTTTCAAGCAGCCCGGGCCAAGGTTCCATCTCCATCGGTCTGTCTGATGGCGATTGGAGGCTATGGAAGAGCTGAACTGGCGCCTTACTCCGATATCGACCTCCTCCTTCTTTACTCCCCTTCCAATAAGAATGAACTTTCTCCTTTGGCTGAGCAAATCCTTTATCCCCTCTGGGATTTAGGACTCGATGTCAGCTGCAGTTCAAGATCGATCGATGAGTGCCTGAAAATGGCTCGGTCCGATGTCCAGGTCAAGACAGGTTTAATCGACGGCCGTTATCTGGACGGAGAATACGAATTCTTTCGGAATTTATATGGTCTCTTTACGAAAAAAGTGCTTCACCGTAGGGTACAAAAATTTGCAGGAGCTTTAGCTCGGGATATCCATCCCCGCCGTCAGAAATACGAAGACCCCGCCTATGTCCTGGAGCCCAATATTAAAGAAGGAGAAGGAGGCCTGAGAGACTTCCAGGTCGGTCGATGGATCATCAGGGCAAAATACAAGACCGATCGCTGGGATTCCATCCTCTTTCCCGACCACTCCAGAATGTTAGATAAAAGCATTCAATTCCTCTGGGCGATCAGAAACCATCTCCATCTTTTGAGCGAAAGAAGACAGGATGATCTGACTTTTGAACTGCAGGAGAAGATCGCACCGCTCCTCGGCTTTCCCAGGGGCACAAAGGGCGTCGAGGAGATGATGCGACAATATCACCTCTCCGCTCGGGGAATCTCAAACTTTTTCCATGACATTCTCGACCGGGCTCTCTTTGAACCCTCCGCTTTTAGGAAAATTGTCTTTTTCTTTCAGCGGAAGAGAATTGATGAAAATTTTGAAATCGCCCATGGCGAACTCCACCTTCTTGACCCCGTTGCCTTCAAGAAAGACCCCTCGCAACTGATGGCCCTCTTTCAACATTGTCAGGCTTACCAGGCCAAGGTGGATTTCCGGACCGAGGAAGCCGTGATGGAGGCGCTCCCTTTTATCGATGATCGCTTTCAAGCCTCTCAAAAGGCCAATCAAGCCTTCCTTTCGATTCTGAGACGAGGGAAAGGGGCTGACGCCCTTTTAATGAAGATGCATCAGCTTGGCTTTCTCTCCCGGTATATCCCTGAATTCTCTGATGTTGAAGGAAAGGTGCACTACGATCTCTACCATGTCCATCCTGTTGACATCCATTCGATCCTGGCGGTGGAAGAACTGGGAAGATTGAGGGATGGCTATTATCAAAAAGATTATCCTTTGCTCACCTCTCTGATCCGAGAAATTGAAAAACCCGATATTCTTTTTCTGACGACCCTCCTCCATGACATCGGAAAGGGAAAGGAAGGAGACCATTCTTCTGTCGGTGCGGAAATGATCAATCATATCGGGATTCGGATGGGACTCCCTTCGGAAGACAGGGGGTTGATGGATTTCCTGGTGCGCCACCACCTTTTGATGCTTGAAACAGCGTTCCGCAGGGACCTCCACGACGAGCAGGCCATCTTGCGTTTTGCCAATGAGATTGGAGACCCGGTTCGTTTAAAGATGCTCACCCTTTTAACCTTTGCCGACATCAAAGCCGTTGGCCCCGAAGCCTGGACGTCCTGGAAGAACTCTCTCCTCATGGAACTCTTCCTCAAAACCTCCCATTTCTTCGAAACGGGAGAAGAACCTCAAGCCTTTCTCAAAAGGGGGGAAACGATCGCTCAGTTGTGGCAGTCCCTTCCCCGAGAGACCCTTTCTCATTATGCAGAGCATCTTCCTGATCGCTATCTATCCACTTACTCCCCAGGGGAAATCTCCTGCCATATCGGAATGGCCCAGAGCCTCGACAAGGAGGTTTTGCTTGTAGGATGGAGTCCCGAGGAAGAGGTTAGAGTCAGGGTGACGATTTGCACGAAAGACCGTTACGGACTCTTCTCCAAAATCGCCGGTTCGATGTTCTTAAACCGTTTGAACATTCTTGAGGCACAGGTCCACACATGGGGAAACGGTGTTGCCCTCGATACCTTTTATGTGGAAGACCCGACGGGAGAAATTGAACGGAGACTACAACAATTTAAGAAAGATTTGAAGGAGGTCTTAAGTGGGAAGATTTCCTTGAAACTCCTTCTCTCTCAGAGGGAAGAGCCAGGCTGGATTCAAAAGAAAGTGATTCCGAAAGTTCCCGGGGAAGCGAAAGTGAATAATCAAGATTCCGATTTTTATACGATTATCGAAATCACCGGTGAGGATCGATTGGGAGTCCTCTACGAAATCACACAGGC
>JASEHH010000182.1 GCA_030017685.1 Thermodesulfobacteriota bacterium
CGTTTCGTCATTCGGTAACGGTTACGTAAAAAAGAATTAAAAGACGATAAACGTAGCCTTTTATTAACGATACGGGCCCTGAACCTAGCATGGTACGGGGCGGGCCTCGTTGCCGTTACCGTTGAACGAACTCCACATTTTCTAAGTAATCAAAGTCAATGGGTAATACAATAGGTTAAGTTAAAGAAGCCCCTGCCTACCGGCCCCGGTCCCGACCGAGGGCGGGGCAGGCAGGCGTTTCGTTTTGGGCCGGCAGAGGTCGATGACCAGTTTCTCCATTAGAAGATTCTTCGGCCCTCGCCCCGTTTTAATGGCTAAATCAGTCTGATGACATTTCAGTATACCTTCTCGCAAAGAGGCCTCTGAAAAGCTCCTCCCCTGCTCCATCAGCTTCTTCACGTTCCAGGCCTGCATCCGGAGTGCTTTTCCCATCTCTTCAAAAGCTTTCCGACCGGAGATCATCTCCTTCACCCTCCAGATATTCCAGTAATGCTTTGCCATCATGCCCAAGAGAAGAGGAACAGGGTCGTCCTTCCTCTTCGGGAGCGGTTCTTCTTTTTTAAAGGGAATGGCTTTCAATTCCAATGCTTTCTCCAGGATGGTCAATGCCTTCTCCAGGTTCTGCTGGCCGATGGCATCGGTTAAATCAAAAACAGTGCTGACTTTTACTTCCGAAGTCATCCCTTCTATATCAGAAAGTTCAATCTTTTTCTTTTCGCCGACGCTTAAAAAGACCTTCTCCAGTCCATTATCGAGATCCTGTAGGTGATCTCCCACAACCTCGACGAGATAGCTAACTGACTCTTCAGAGATCGATTTTCCCTTCTCCTCCATCCTCTTTCTGACCCAGGATATAAGCAATCTCCCTTTCAACCGGGGATATTCGATCACCTTTCCGACCTTCTCAATCTCTTTCTGGACTTTCTTCCATTGTCCCAGAGTCTGGCCGCACATTGTTAAACAGGTGGTGGGAGAAGGGTTCCGGATATAGGGAAGGAACGCCTCCACATTCTCCTCATCAAACTGGTCCACTCCCCGGATGAGAACAAACCGATATGAAGAAAACATCGGAAGGGTCTGGGCTGTCTGAACCACTTCCTGTCCGCTGTGCTCCTCCCCGTTGAAGAGATGGAGATTGAGTCCCCTCTCCTTCAGGGAAAGGGTCTGGTTCATCAATCTCTGAATCTCCTCTTCGATGAGATAGTCCTCAGGACCGTATAGGAAATAGATTGGGTAGATATCGGATCGAGGTTTCATTTCCTCTCAAAAACCATTGCAAATTGCAAAGTTAGCATTTATCATTTCAAATTAAATTCGTTCATTTTATATGGTGTCATTCCTTCTGCGAAGGCAGGAATCCAGAAATCCAAAAACTGGATTCCGGGTCAAGCCCGGAATGACAAAAGAGGAGATTCCATAATGCTAACTTTGCAATGCTAATTATGCAATGTTCTTTTTCTGGCTTCCTTCATAGAGATCATACTCCAATAGCCTGCATTCGATATTGGAGTTGTAAAAGGGGATCCTCCTCTTTGTCCTGAGTCCCACCCGTTTGGGAAGGTCGAGATTGCCGGTAAAGATATATCCACGGTATCCCTGGCATCGCTTCTTTAAAAAATCTCCGATCCCCTTGTAGATCTCTCTCAAGGCCTCCCTCTCACCCATCCGTTCCCCGTATTCGGGATTGAGGATCACGACACCCTCTCCATTAGGGACAGGGGTCTCTCCATATTGACAGATCCCGAAGTCAATCCACCGTTCCACCCCGGCGGTCTGCGCATTCTTCTTGGCTCCCTGGACGGCCTCTCCGCTCATATCCGTGGCAATAATCTTTCCATCGATCGTATCCCTTGCTGTGGCTCTTGCCTTGCGCCGTATCTCCCTCCAGGATGGTTCATCAAATCCCTTCAGGTGCATAAAACCAAAATTACTTCTCAACAGTCCCGGCGGCCTCCCCAGGCCAATCAACGCCGCCTCGATTGCAAGCGTCCCGCTCCCGCACATGGGGTTGATAAAGCTGCCGCTTCCCTTCCAGCCGGTCGCCAGGACCACCCCTGCGGCCAGCGTTTCCTGCATGGGCGCCTTCAGTGGAATCTTCCGATACCCCCTTCTCGAAAGGGGCTCGCCGGAGGTATCGACAAACAGCGAACCCGTCTCATTCTTCCAGAAGAGATGAACGACCGTTCGATCTCTTTCCGACCCGGAATCCGGTCGTCGCCCGCGCACTCTTTTTATCCGGTCCACAATGGCGTCCTTGATTTTCACATTGGCAAACCGTGTATCCTTAATGGTCGGGTTATCCACGGTCGAAGTCACACAGAGGTAACCCTCTTCCTGGATCAAATCCTCCCATTTCATCGCAGACACCTCTCTATAAAGCTCATCAGGATTTCTTGCTTTAAATCGCTCCAGGAAGAAAAGGACGCGATGCCCTGTCCTGACAAAAAGGTTCAATCTCATGGCATCATCCATGCTCCCCTCTGTTTCAACGCTGGCAATACCTTCTGAGAGGATCGGAAATTCGAGTAAACGGAGCTCTTCCTCTAAAAAAGGGACGATGCCCTTGGCGCAGGTGATGACGATTCTGCTCTTTGTTTTCCAGATATTCATAAACCCCTAATAGTTCACGAAATTAAACTCCAAACCCTAAACACTAAATCCTAAATAAACACAAAACTCAAAATTCAAATGTTCAAAAAGGCTTATCTGGACTTCTCTTGTTTCAAATTCATACAGTTTTGAGTTTTATACTTTGGTCATTGGAGTTTATTTAGAGTTTAGGGTTTTGAGTTTAGAGTTTAGTTCCTTTGTTTCGGATTTTAAATTCAAAACCTTGTTTGGCTCCGGCTGGCCCGTTTAAGATTTGGTGATATGATAGCATATTCTCTACTTCATTGCCTCCCCTTTTTGCGTTCTGTCTTGGGAAGAGGTAAAATATTCCTTGAGGGAAAAAGAATGGAACGCTGGCAAAGAGCGCTCTCCGAAAGCATCACTTCTCTGGATGAACTGGCCCGTTATATTCCAATAGACCCTAAATTACTCGGGCCTGTTGTGGCCCGCTATCCCCTCCGGATCACCCGTTACTATTTAAGCCTCATCCGGGAGAGGGACGATCCGATTGGGCGGCAGTGCATACCTGACCGGTATGAATTGGAACAGGATGACCTTTCCATCGATCCTCTCAATGAAGGAGGGCTCACCCCTGTGCCAGGAATCATCCACCGTTACCCCGACCGGGCCGTCCTGCTGGTCTCTTCCGTCTGTCCGACCCTGTGCCGGTTCTGCACGAGAAAAAACAGGGCGGGAGGAGAAGGAAGTTTCATCAATCAGAACTCATTGGAAGCCGCTCTGGAGTATATCAAAAGAAGGCCTGCCATCCGGGATGTCATACTCTCAGGTGGAGACCCCCTATTGCTGACCGATGATGAACTGGAAAAGATCCTCATCAGGCTTCGGAAACTCCCTCATCTTGAGATCCTCAGGCTCCACACCCGTGCCCCTGTCACACTACCGGACCGCATCACCTTTCGGCTCTGCCAGATATTGAAACGATATCACCCCCTCTACGTCAATACCCAATTCAATCATCCCCTGGAAATTACGCCTGAGTCGACAAAATCCTGTGCTATGTTAGCGGATGCGGGCATCCCGCTCGGAAATCAGACCGTCCTGCTCAGAGGGGTCAATGATGATCCGGAAGTGATGAAACAACTGATGCAGAAACTCCTCACCATCAGGGTCCGTCCTTATTACATCCACCAGATGGATCTGGTAAAAGGAACAGGCCATTTTCGCACTTCTGTCCAGAAAGGATTAACCATTATGGCGGGATTAAGGGGGCACACCACGGGCATGGCAACTCCTTCCTATGTCATCGATCTGCCGGGAGGAAAAGGAAAGGTTGCCGTCCTCCCCGACGATGTGAGGAGGCAGGGGAAAACTTTCTTTCTGCGTAATTATCTGGGTGAGATCATCGAATACCCGGATAGCGAAGGGGAATTGTAAATACTATTGCAAAATTAACAATGCAAAATTAACAATGATCAGTAAAGAACCCCGCAGCAGAGCTGCGGGGCATTAAAATTCAAACCCTATTTCCATGTTGTCATTCCTGTGTAAGCAGGAATCCAGTCTTTCCAAGCTTTTCTGGACTCCCGCTTTCGCGGGAGTGA
>JASEHH010000183.1 GCA_030017685.1 Thermodesulfobacteriota bacterium
TTGATCGAAAGGAGGATTTTATGGCTCGTTTTTCTTTTGGCAGTTTACGGGCTAAATTAATCTTTCTCGTCCTGATCGCTGTCATTCCGGCTTTGATCCTAACATTCTATACAGGTTTAGAGCTGCGCCGTCAGGCCCGCATAGATGCCCTTGATGACGCATTGGATCTTGCCAAGAAAGCCTCCGATGAAAAAGAACAATTAATTGAGAAAACCCATCAACTGCTCGTTGCCCTGGCCAAAATGGACCAGGCGATCCAATGCCAGTCGTCCGGGTATTCTCCATTCCTGGCAGGCTTGCTGAAAGAATACCCATTCTATACGAACTTCGGTGTGACAGGACCGGATGGCCAAGTCATTTGCAGCGCTCTTCCAATGAAGCAGCCTGTAAATTTGGCCGATCGGGAGTGGTTCACTCGTATCCTTCGCGCCCGTAAATTTACGGTAAGCGAATACTTGATTGGGCGAATCACGGGAAAACCGAGCATCGTTTTGTCTTACCCGATCTTCACCGGGACAGACCACCTGAAGGCTGTGGTCTTTGCAAGCCTGGACTTGACCTGGTTAAACCAGATCGTTGCAAAAGCGAAAATACCTCCAGGGTCAGTGGTTAGGGTGTTTGACCCCAAGGGAACAATCCTGGCCAGCTATCCCGATCCGGAGAAATGGGTCGGCCGAAGCATGTCAGATACCCCAATTGTAAAAACCATCTTGACCCGCCAAGGAGAGGGTACGGTTGAGATTGCAGGCATTGATGGTGTCCTGCGTTTGCATGCCTTTACACCGCTGAGCGACAGGAAAGAGGTGGGCGCTTATGTGGCTGTAGGTATTCCTTCTAAAGTGGCCTTTGCGGAGGTAAACCGAATCCTGTTTCGTAACCTTGCCTTACTGACCCTGGCGAGTATTCTGGCGCTCGTAGCCACTTGGTTGTTTGGCGGCTTCTTTATCATGGGCCCGGTGAACAGGCTGCTGAACACGACAAAACGGCTGGCGGATGGGGACCTGACCGTCCGCACAGGGTCTTCCTACCCTCCAGGAGAAATCGGGCAACTTGCACGATCCTTTGATCAGATGGCTGATTCACTTGAGAGTCGGGAGATCGAGCGCAAGCGGGCGGAGGAGAGCCTCAAGCAAAGCGAAGAGAAGGCGAGGCAGTTAGCTCAGGAAAATGCGGTCATGGCAGAGATTGGACGAATAATCAGTTCAACACTTGATATCGAAGAGGTATATGAGCGCTTCGCCAAAGCAGTGGCTAAACTCATTCCTTTCGACCGGATTATGATCAACATGATCAATCCCGAAAAAAACGCTACCAGCTTTTCCTACATCGCAGGGATTGATGTGCCGGACCGCCGGGTTGGAGATATCACCCCCCTTAGGGGCACTGCTACTTTTGAATGCATGCGCACCCGGTCGGGCATGCTCATCCAACCCGATGATATAGAAGAATGCTTAGCCCGGTTCCCAGCACTTTTGCCCTCTTTTCAGGCCGGACTTCGATCAATCATGTTTATCCCTTTAATCTCAAAAGATCAGTTCATAGGAGCCTTCTCTTTACGATCCCTCAAGCCTAAAGCTTATACAGATCAGGATATGAGGGTTGCCGAGGGTATTGCCAATCAGGTGGCCGGCGCCATTGCAAATGCACAACTCTACACAGAACGTATCCAGGCCGAGAAAGAAAGGGCAGCCATTCAAGAGCAGCTTCGCCAGTCTCAGAAGATGGAAGCCATTGGCAGTCTAGCCGGTGGCGTTGCCCATGACTTTAACAACCTTCTCACTATCATAAAAGGTTATAGCCAGCTCTCAATGATGGAGCTGAAAGAAGGGGGCCCCCTGAAAGGAAACATCGATGAGATTCAGAAAGCTGCGGAGAGGGCCGCAGGACTCACCCGTCAACTTCTGGCCTTTAGCCGTCGTCAGGTCCTGGAGGTGAAGGTTGTTGATCTGAATACCATCTTAAGAGATCTGGATAAAATGTTGCGTCGGATGATTCGTGAGGATGTGGAACTGGTGACGCAGTTGACCGAAGATCTGGGGAGAGTAAAAGTGGACGCCGGGCAGATCGAACAGGTGGTGATGAATCTTGCGGTCAATGCGAGGGATGCGATGCCTTCAGGAGGGAAGCTGACGATTGAGACGACCAATGTGGAACTGGATCAGAATTATGCTCGCAACCATGTAGCAGTGACACCGGGCCGTTATGTGATGCTCTCAATGAGCGATACAGGAGTGGGGATGCCCCCTGAGGTTAAAGAGCGGATATTTGAGCCTTTCTTTACGACGAAGGAGAAGGACAAAGGAACAGGATTGGGTTTATCAACCGTTTATGGAATTGTGAAGCAGAGTGGCGGAAATATCTGGGTATACAGTGAGCCAGGACAGGGGACCACTTTTAAGATTTATCTTCCCCGTGTGGATGAGCTTCCAGAGGAAGCGGGTGAGAAGGTGGTTCAAAAGGAGCTTCCCGGTGGGGGTGAGACGATATTGGTGGTGGAGGATGAGGAGAAGGTCCGGCAGGTGACCGTTCAAATCCTCACTAAAAATGGGTACACGGTCCTGGAGGCGTCTCAAGGGGATGAGGCCAAACAGATTTGTGAGCAGCATGGGGGACCGATTCATCTGATTGTGACGGATGTGGTATTGCCGGGGATGAATGGTCGCCAGTTGGCTGAATCTCTCGTATCCCGCTATCCAGAGGCGAAGGTGCTCTATATGTCAGGCTATACGGACAATGCCATTGTCTATCATGGTGTTCTGGAAAAGGGTCTGTCTTTTCTTCAAAAGCCCTTTAACCTGGAGGGGTTGTTGAGAAAAGTCCGGGAGGTGCTGGATAAAACTTAGTTCGGAGTTGGGAGTTCGGAGTTCGGAGACAAGGGATATAAAATAAGTTCGGAGTAATGAGTTCGGAGTTCAGAGTGAGGAATCCAGGGATACGGTGATGCGGTGATGGGGAGATAGGGAGACAAGAGGGAAGAGGGAAGAGAGACGATACAGGATACAGGAGGCAGGTGGCAGTAAGCAGTAAAACGAGAGACGATGGACGAGGGACGAGGGACGATTGCGGAATGCGGATCTACCAACCCATAATTTGGATTTTGGATTTTTGATCTAAAACTTTGAAACCTGAAACTGGCAACTTGATTGTTTAGGAATTTTCTTTTTTAACTTTAGGCACTTTAGTTCACTTAACTTGAAACTTTCGTCGGCAATAAATGCCGACGCTACGCAACTTGAAACTAACAATGGACAGGCGGGTAAAAGAGTTAATCAATGGGGATAAGTTCTAATCCAGTGACTCTTGAAAAATGTTTTGTATTCAAAGTCAGAAGAGGGACACTGTTTGAGATGCAAATACCTGCAATAAGGGTGTCAGGAAATCCAATGCCTTTGCCTTTTCCTTCAAGAGAAGACTCTATGTTTGCTGATATTTCTGCGGCCTTTAAATCAAAGGGGAGAATCGAGAATTGGTAGATAAAATCATCTATTCGATCTTTGCGTTTCATTTTCATGTGCCCGAGATAGAGCTCAAATGCGGTTACAGCCGCAATACATGGCTCATATTTCCGGATGACCCTTACAAAAAGATCATGCCCAGGGTTTCTCTCTCTAAGAAAATCAATGCAGACATCCGTATCTATACAGACAAGTTCTTCTCCCATTTTTCCCAATCCCTGCGTATTTCTCCGAAGACTTTATCCACATTTTCATTTTTCCATATCCCTGCATACTTCATGACATTCCTGATGACTTCCTTTTTTCTTAAAATCACCAATTTGCCTTTTTCGACTTTGGCCTCAACGATCATACCGTCTTTTAGCGAAAGCCTTCTGGCTATCCTTGCGGGAATGGCGATCACTTCTTTTTCTATCTTTTTTGACCCAAGCATTTTTATGCGCCTCCGGAAATCAAGTGACAAAGGACAAAGATGGATTACTATACCTATTTAAGCACTTCACATTTCCTTTGTCAAATTCGGATTAGGAGTTTCGGGTTGGTTCATTGTTTCTCCGAACTCCACACTCCGAACTATATTAGGACCTTCCATATTGGAGTTGATAAAGTCGGCAGTAGAGGCCCTTCTTTGCCATCAACT
>JASEHH010000184.1 GCA_030017685.1 Thermodesulfobacteriota bacterium
GAATCCATCCATGAGATCGATCGAAGCCATACGGAAAGAACTGGAGAAGAGGAGAGTGGAGGCCTCACTCGGGGGTGGTCAGGAAAGAATCGACAAACAGCATAAAGACGGAAAACTGACTGCCCGAGAACGAATCGATCTTCTCCTCGATCCAGGAACGTTTGTGGAACTGGACAGGTTTGTCACCCATCGCTGCCATGATTTCGGAATGGAAAACAAGAAGTTCTGGGGCGATGGGGTCGTGACCGGTTACGGGAAAGTGAACGGACGCCTGGTCTACGTCTTTTCTCAGGATTTTACGGTTTTTGGCGGAGCCCTGGGAATGGCTTTTGCAGAGAAGATTTGCAAGGTGATGGATCACGCCATGAAGACCGGAGCGCCTGTCATTGGTCTTAATGACTCCGGAGGGGCAAGAATTCAAGAGGGGGTCGAAAGCCTTGCGGGGTATGCCTACATCTTTTTAAGAAATACCCTCGCCTCTGGTGTCATCCCTCAGATCTCGGCAATCATGGGACCCTGCGCCGGAGGTGCGGTCTACTCTCCCGCCATTACTGACTTCATCCTCATGACCAAAGGCACAAGCTACCTGCATATCACCGGCCCTGATGTGATCAAGGCGGCCATAGGCAAAACAGAGACCCCGGACGGAAGGCCCATCACTTCCGATCTCTTGGGCGGAGCCAAGGTCCATATGGAAAAGAGTGGGGTGGCTCACTTTGCCGGAGAGAATGATCAGGATACCATTCGCCTCATCAAAGAACTCCTTGCCTTCTTCCCTCAAAATAACCGTGAGAAGCCCCCTGAGATCCCCTGTACCGATGATCCGAATCGAATGGATGAATTTCTAAAGACGGTTGTCCCGGAGGATTCTAAAAAAGCCTACGATATGAAAAAGATCATCCTGGGCACTGTTGACAATGGCTATTTTCTTGAGGTGCAGAAGGATTGGGCAAAGAATATCGTTGTCGGCTTCGCCCGGTACAATGGAATGCCCGTGGGCATTATTGCCAACCAACCCAACTGGTTGGCGGGTTCTCTTGATCCGGATTCTTCGGTAAAAGCGGGCCGATTCGTTCGCTTCTGCGATTGCTTCAACCTTCCCCTGATCACCTTTGTCGATGTCCCCGGGTTTCTTCCAGGGATTGACATGGAGGCAAGAGGCATCATCCGGCACGGAGCCAAACTCCTTTATGCTTTCTGCGAGGCTACGGTCCCGAAGATTACGATCATCACCCGCAAGGGCTATGGTGGGGCCTACGATGTGATGTCATCCAAACACATCAGGGGAGATATCAATTACTGCTATCCCACAGCCGAAATTGCCGTCATGGGCGCAGAGGGTGCGGTCAACATTATCTTCCGAAACGAAATCAAAGAGGCGAAAGATCTCAAGGAGACCCGCCAACAACTGGTCGCTGAATACCAGGAGAAATTTGCCAGCCCTTATAAGGCGGCAGAGTTGGGGTATGTGGATGAGATCATTGAGCCCGAGGAAACCCGCCCCAAAATCATACAGGCTCTGGATATTTTAAAGACCAAAGTCGATACCAACCCCTGGCGGAAACACGGAAATATTCCACTTTGAAAAAAGGATTCAAGTGGTCAAGGATTCAAGGGGTCAAGTTAAATCCTTCAAAAAAAGACACTCGAACCCATGAACCCTCGAATCCTTGAACCCTATTCCATCAGAACGGAGTCAAGCATGGCTAAAAATGTTCGTGAAGAATTTGAACGATGGGAAAAAACCACTCTGAACAAAGTCATCTCAAAATCCCCTGAACGGGAACCTTCTTTTAAAACCACCTCCCATATTGAACTGAAACGTCTCTATACCCCCCTGGATCTCGCTGAATTGGATTATTGTGGCGAGTTGGGATTTCCCGGAGAATTCCCATTTGCCCGGGGAGTTCAACCCACCATGTATCGAGGCCGATTTTGGACCATGCGGCAGTACGCCGGATTTGCTACAGCCGAAGAGACAAATAAGCGCTATAAATTTCTCCTTGAGCAGGGGCAGACCGGATTAAGTGTCGCCTTCGATCTTCCCACCCAGATTGGCTACGACTCCGATCATGCATTGGCAGATGGTGAGGTGGGAAAAGTCGGCGTGGCCATTGACACCTTAAGGGATATGGAGATTCTCTTCGACGGGATTCCACTGGATAAGGTTTCCACTTCGATGACGATCAATTCGACGGCCGCCACCCTTCTGGCGATGTATATTGCTGTGGCGGAAAAGCAGGGTGTAAAATCCAATCTACTTCAGGGAACGATCCAGAATGATATTCTGAAGGAGTACGCCGCAAGGGGAACTTACATCTTTCCTCCTCTCGAATCGATGCGAATCGTGACCGACATATTCGCCTTCTGCAAGAACCATGTCCAGCGATGGAATACAATCAGCATCAGCGGCTACCATATGCGCGAGGCAGGTTGCACCGCTGTTCAGGAGGTCGCTTTCACCCTTGCAGACGGTATTGCCTATGTGGAGGCGGCTATCCATGCAGGTCTCGATGTCGACTCCTTTGCCTCCAGACTCGCTTTCTTTTTTTGCTGCCATAACACCTTCATCGAAGAGGTTGCCAAATTCAGGGCCGCCCGGAGGCTGTGGGCAAAAATCATGAGGGAGCGATTTAACGCGAAAAAGGATGATTCGTGCATGTTGCGGTTTCACACCCAGACAGCCGGATGTTCTCTCACAGCCCAGCAGCCCGACAACAATGTGGTGAGGGTTGCCTTCCAGGCCCTGGCAGCCGTGTTAGGAGGAACACAGTCGCTTCATACCAATTCCAGAGATGAAGCCTATGCCCTGCCGACAGAGGATTCCGTAAGGATTGCCTTAAGAACTCAGCAGATCATCGCCTACGAAACCGGAGTGGCGGATATGATCGATCCTCTATGTGGGTCATATGCTGTGGAGACCCTCACCAATGAGATAGAGAAGAAGGCCGTCGACTATATCGAAAAGATTGAGGCCATGGGAGGAGCCATCAAAGCCATTGAATCGGGCTATATCCAGGGAGAGATTGGCGAAAGCGCTTACCAATATCAGAAAGAGATTGAGAGGAAAAAAAGGATTATTGTGGGACTCAACCAATTTCAGATCGAGGAGGGCCCTCTGAAAGAAATCCTTAGGATCCGGCCTGAGGTGGAGCAGTATCAAAAAGAGAAACTCGCAAAGGTCAAAAAAGAGAGAGACAACAAAATAGTCAAGGAAACTCTGGCTGCCTTGAAGAAGGCAGCTCAGGGCAGTGAGAACATCGTTCCGCACATCTTGGGAGCGGTCAAGGCTTATGCCACCCTCGGAGAAATCTCAGACACCCTGAGGGAAGTCTTTGGGGAATACAGAGAAAGATAAAACAGTTCGGAGTTCGGAGTTGGGAGTTGGGAGTTCGGAGTTGGGAGTTCGGAGTTAAACATTGATACAAAAGCATTAAATACTTTTGGATGGTCTTTGCGAGCGACCAACGGGAGCGCGGCAATCTCGCCGAATGATTTGGAGATTGCTTTGTCGTTTCACTCCTCGCGATGACGCTTTGATTAGTGCGTTTGCTTTGGATACTCCGAACTACGAACTCATTACTCCGAACTCTCGACGGAGGAGAGACATGGCTCGGAAGATTCGAGTGCTCATTGCAAAACCCGGCCTGGATGGTCACGATAGGGGCGCTAAGGTCATTGCCCGTGCCTTGAGGGATGCCGGAATGGAAGTCATCTATACCGGTATCCGGCAGACCCCTGATCAGATCGCCAATGCCGCAATTCAGGAGAGTGTCGATATCGTCGGCCTCTCAAGTCTGTCCGGCGCTCATAATGGCCTCTTTCCAAAGGTTGTCCATATCCTCAAAGAGAAGAAAGCGGATGATATTCTTGTTTTTGGAGGCGGCATCATCCCTGTCGATGATATTCCAGCACTTAAAAAGGCGGGAATCAGGGAGATTTTCCTTCCAGGGGCCTCTACTGAAGACATCATTAAGTACATCCAGGAGAACGTCCAATTGGAATAATGGAATAGTGGATGCGCAATGTCTAATTAGTCTCTTATAAATAGGATTGTTGCCAAAATGATCATAAACTTAAGTCCTAA
>JASEHH010000064.1 GCA_030017685.1 Thermodesulfobacteriota bacterium
GATGCATAAGACGCCGATACTCGTCGGAAAGGAGCAGGTCATAGCGTTTGGAGGTAGGATAACGCTCCTGGAGCAAGGTGCTCTTTCCCGTCTGGCGCGGTCCCCAAAGAAAACAACTCGACCTCTCCGGCAGCGCAATATGGATAATTCGTTTATACATGACAAACAAAATATCACTTTTATTTTATCATGTCAAGAAAAGAATTGATCCACCCTATGTCGACCCAATCGTTATGCTCTCTTTCCATAGGAAATGAACAAATTGTGATTTGAGCCGTCCTTCACCCTCTGTAGGTAAAACGGTTAACGTCGCAGGGGACAAAAAAGAGGAAGGCCGGCTTTCGACATGGTTACCCTTCTTAAGGTGCGGACGATGGAAGGATTTTATGTAATAAAAAGTAATTATTTGTAATATTTATCCTTGACAATTTGAAGCCCATCCTTTATCATCTATCCATCCATTGGAGGAAAGCCATGCCTGAGGAGATGATGAACACCAAAGAGCTCGCAAAATATCTTGGCATTCATGAGAAACAGGTTTATGCCTTGATCAAATCCAAAAGAATTCCGTCCACCCGGGTCACCGGAAAATGGGTCTTCCCGAAGAGATTGATCGACGAGTGGATCGAATCGAATGCTAAAACAGGACTTGAACAAGCCCGAAAGAAGAGCAAGCGAATCGAAGGGGGACTGCTGGCATCTGGCAGCAGTGATCCCGTCCTCGATATGCTTCATACCTATATGAGAAAATCATATCCGGAATTCTATATCTTTTCTGCCAACACGGGGAGCACTGAGGGACTTAAGGCCCTGAATATGGGCCATACGGACATTGCCTGGTCTCATCTTTTCGATCCAAAAAGCGGAGAATATAACATTCCTTTCCTTTCAACCTATCTTCCCGATGTGAAGCCGGTGGTGGTGAACCTTTTTGGTCGGGACCTTGGCTTTGTCAGTGCCCCGAAAAATCCATTCGACATCCGTGGGTTCGGGGACCTGGCCGGTAAAGGTGTTAAGTTCATTAACCGGCAACAAGGCTCAGGAACGAGGGTTCTTTTGGACCATCACTTGAAGAGATTGCGGATTTCTCCTTTAATAATCGATGGCTATGAGAAAGAGGTCTTCACCCATTTTGAGGTGGGCCTTTCCATCCTCACAAAGGAGGCGGATGTAGGGATTGCCACCATTGCCGTTTCTAAACTTTTGGGCCTTCCCTTTATTCCGATTGTTCGGGAAAGCTTTGATATGCTCCTTGACCAATCCACCTTTTTTAATAAAGGGATTCAAGCCTTCATCGAAGTTCTCAATTCTCCGGCCTTTCGAAAGCGGGTCGAGAAGGTGGGAAACTACGATTTCAGCAATTCAGGAAAAATCCTTTATTCAAAAAATTAACCGGAGGAGAAAATCCATGAAGAAGTGGAGTTACATCGGATTATTCTGTCTGTTTTCCATCTTGCCTTCTCTGTCATTTCCTGTTTCGGCACAACAGAAAAATATTATTCTTGCTACCACCACCAGCACTCAGGACTCGGGACTCCTCGATGTCCTCATTCCTTCCTTTGCAAAGAAGACAGGTTATTTCGTCAAGACGATCGCTGTGGGTTCGGGGCAGTCTATGGCTATGGGACAAAGAGGGGAGGCGGATGTGCTTCTGGTTCATTCTCCAGATGCGGAAAAGAAGATCGTTGCCGAAGGTTACGGAATCAATCGAAGGATCGTTATGCATAATGATTATATTATTGCGGGACCGAAAGAGGATCGGGCCAAGATTAAAGGAATAAAATTGGCTTCAGAGGCATTTAAAAAATTAGCCTTAGCCAACGCTCTATTTTTATCGAGAGGCGACAATTCAGGGACACATGCAAAGGAAAAATCAATTTGGAAGACCACGGGGGTCAATCCGGAAGAAGGAAAATGGTACCAACAGACTGGTCTTGGAATGGGTCAGACTTTAAATGTTGCGGCAGAGAAGAAAGGATATACCCTTGCTGACCGGGGGACCTATTTGGCTTTAAAGAAAAATTTCGGGCTTGATATTCTGGTCGAAGGGGATGCTATTCTCCTCAATATCTATCATGTCATCGAGGTGAATCCTGCCAAATGGCCCAAAGTCAATAGCGCTGGGGCAAAAGCCTTTGCTGACTTCGTGGTTTCTAAAGAAACCCAGGACCTCATTAAAACCTTTGGTGTGGATAAATTCGGGTCTCCTCTCTTCTTCCCGGATGCAGGGAAGAAAGAAGAAGAGCTTGGCAGATGATAATCACCAAATTCCAAGCACCAAAATCCAAATAATTTCCAAATTCCAAGGTCCCAATATCGGCTTTAAAAATATTTTAGGTCATTGGAGTTTGGTGATTGGTTATTATTTGGGATTTGTAATTTGGTTATTGGAATTTTATGGGAGGTTAGATGGATCTCATCCTTGAAGGCATAAAAAAGGCTTTTTGGCTTCTCATCACCTTGGACCCGGAGGTGATGGAGATTACCTTCCTCTCGCTTCAGATTTCAGGGACGGCCACATTGATTAGCCTCCTGATCGGAGTCTCCACAGGAACACTCATCGCCCTTTCCATGTTTCCGGGGAAGAAAATTGTGGCGAGTCTCGTCAATACAGGGATGGGCCTCCCGCCTGTGGTGGTGGGTCTTTTCGTGACCATCTTTTTGTGGAGGAACGGGCCCCTTGGGTTTTTGGGAATCCTTTATACGCCAACAGCTATGATTCTTGCCCAGGCGGTTATTGCCACCCCCATCGTGATGGGGATTACCCTGGCTGCGATTCAACACCTTCCCCAGAAATTGCGACTCCAGATTTTAGCCCTTGGGGCTACCCGCTTCCAGATGGTCTGGATTCTGGTCAAGGAAGCTAAACTTCCTCTCCTGGCAGGTGTGATGGCTGGATTTGGAGGGGTGATCTCCGAGGTGGGCGCCTCCATTATGGTCGGAGGCAATATCAAGGGGTATTCCAGGGTGCTCACCACAGCTACCGTCATGGAGACGAGTCGCGGAAATTTTGACATTGCCATTGCCCTGGGAATCATCCTTCTCGTGCTTGCCTTCTCCATCAATTTTATCATCACCCAGATACAGCAGAGGGAAAGACCGAGGTAAACTGCAGGAGACAGTCATCAGTGATCAGTAAGCAGAAGGCAGAATAAGAAAGAGTAATCAGTGATCAGTGAATGATAAAAAGACAGAAAGATTTGAACCTTTCTATCTTGTGGGATAAAGAAGAATGAATATGGTCGAGCATGTACCCATTTTAGAAGCAAAAAATCTTGAAGTTAAAAGGGGAGGGACGATTCTATTGAACATTCCCTCTCTATCAATTGGAAAGGGTGAAATTCTGGCTTTGATCGGGCCGAATGGGGCGGGGAAGACGACCTTCCTGCAAACTCTATCTTATTTATTGCAACCCTTTCAGGGTGAAATTTTCTTTAGAGGAAAGAAAGTCGAAACACATATCTCTGTTTTGGAATACCGAAGAAAACTGGCCATGGTCTTCCAGGACCCTCTCCTCTTTGATACGACTGTTTTTAACAATGTCGCCTCGGGTTTAAAAATTCGTGGAATGAAGAAAAAAGAAATGGAAGCCAGGGTAATCGAGCAGTTGGACCGATTTGGAATGAGCCATCTCAGCCACCGTTCTGCAAAAACGCTTTCAGGAGGAGAGGCACAAAGGGCGAGCCTTGCACGGGCTTTTGCCATTCAGCCTGAAATTCTACTTCTCGACGAGCCCTTTGCCTCCCTTGATCCACCTACACGTGAATCTCTCATAGAAGACCTGGAGCCCATTCTCTATCGGACCAGAACGACCGCGATCTTTGCCACCCATGATCGGCTGGAAGCCTTAAGTTTCTCGGATCGGATCGCTGTGATGAATAACGGTATGATCCAGCAGATCGGTTCTCCTGAGGAGGTGATGAACCATCCTATAGACGAATTTGTGGCTTCTTTTGTGGGAGTGGAAACGATTCTAACCGGGAAAGTGATTAAAAAGAATGCTGGAACTTTTTTCGCTTCCATTGAAGGCCAAGAAATTGAGGCCGCGGGGGATGCCCATTTAGGGGAGACCGTTTTTTTGTGCATCCGGCCTGAAAACGTCACTCTCTCAACGCAATTCCACCGGGAGGCAACGAGCGCGAGGAATGTCTTTACTGGAAGAATTTTGAAGATCGCTCCTTTGGGCCCTTATCAGAAAGTCCAGCTCGGTTGTGGATTTCCTCTTGTGGCCTATGTGACGAACCATTCTTTGGAAGAGTTATCTTTGACAGAAGGAAAAGAAGTGAGGGCCTCTTTTAAGGCGACTGCCATCCACGTTGTAAGGAAAGGGGAAAGTTGGAAAGGATTTTGATCAGGTGATTTTCAAGATGGTATATCTTTTAGTGCCGCCTGGAGTCTTCACCAGCACTTCGTCATCCACTTCTTTGCTGATGAGGGCCTTGCCCAGGGGAGAGACGATCGAAATCTTACCGGAAGGAATATCCGATTCATCAGGCCCCACGATCTGATAGGTGACCTTATCCCCATTGTCACAATTTTTTAAGGTCACTGTTGAGCCAAAGCCCACCTTGCCATCGGTGGACAGGAGATTATCCATAATCTCCGCATTGGCCAGTTTCTGTTCAATCTCTCGAATCTTCGTTTCAACGAAGGACTGCCGCTCTTTGGCCGCCACATATTCCGCATTTTCACTCAAATCTCCATGGGCACGAGCTTCTTCGATCGCCTTGATCACCTGAGGACGGACGACCTTCTTCAGGTTCTCAAATTCTTTTGCGAGATTGTTATATCCGTTACGCGTGATTGGAATTCGTGCCATGAAAACTCCTTTATAGGAAAAAAATATAACTAACCCAGGTAAATCTGTCAACCTGCCTTGGTGAAAAGACTAACGGTGGCGATGGCGGTGATGATAAATGCCAAATCCCCACCACCCATAAGGATAATCCCACCACAGGTCATAATAATAGGAGGGATAGGGGCGATAATAGTAATCCGGCCAGAGATAGATCTGTTTGCCCGAAAGAAATGGATACCGATAATCCATTTCGCCGATGGGTTTGACCCTTTCTCCCAGGACCTCACCGGCCACGGTGATCTTTCTCCCTCTCCGGAAGAGATAAGAATCTAAATATTTATCGGCGAGGACTAAAAATCTTCCTTCTGAAGCAGCCGTTTCATAAGGTTCTCCCCTCCATCCCAGAGGTTTTTGGAAGACCTCAATCTGTGTGGTCCCATCTTTCTGGTTAACCGTCTCAATGATCTCTCCACCCCATACAACCCATTTCCCCTTGTATATATCGGGGTTTTGATAGACTTGATTAAAAGCGAGGGAGATATCTGTTTTGGCTCTCAGATCCTTTGAAATGACATGGGCACAGCCCATCATTAAGAGAACCGGAAAAAGAAGCAAGAGGATATGGGGTCGGTTTATCATTTTCTTCTCCCTTTAAAAAATTTTAAATCATCCTTATAGGAAATTCAATAGATTCCTCCGTAACCGAATGCACCAATGAAAAAGCCCGCTTGGTGGCGGGGCCTTTTCAACAATATCTCGTCAGGGAGATGAGCTTTTAGCCCTTGATCAGTCTGGGGAGCATCAAATGATGGTGAGGGCAGAGTGAGATGGGATTTTGATAGGCGGACCCTGCAAAAGCGACCATATATTTTCTCATATCTGCAAAAGAGACAACCTCATCGACCAGCCCCTTTTTGGCACAATAAGCGGGCCTTGACTTCTCATAGTATTCTCGTGCCAAGGCATTCATCTTGTCAATGGTGGGCTTCAGCGGACGGCCTGAATCTTTTTCTTTTACCAGTCTTCTTGCAAATGAGGCGACTGCTGCGGTTTCACCGTGCATGACATAAATCTCTGTGGTAGGTGTGCCCAATGTAAACACATTATTATTGTTTGCTTGGGGTCCTCCCATGATGTAGTGGGCAGCGGCTGTCCCCTTTCTTACGACAATACACATCATGGGGATTTCGGTTTGTTCAATGGAGTAAATCAAGGATTGCCCCAAACCAAGGAGCTCGGCTTTCTCTGCGATGTCTCCCACATCAATGCCGCTCGTATCCTGAAACCAGACGATAGGCACCCTGTCTCTTCCACATTGAGTCACAAACTCATTCATCTTGATGAGCCCCTGCCGATAGAGCTTTCCGCCGATCCCTGGATAAGGGGCATATTCAGGATAGCCCTTGGGTAAGAATCCCTGCCGATTACCAATGATGCCGGTCAAGAAACCATCGATTTTCACCAGACCCGTATAGACCTCCGGACCATAACCAGGCCTAAACTCCATATGCTCACTGTTATCTGTCAGCCTGGCAAGGACTTCATCAAAATTGTAGGCCGACTTTTGATTGAAGGCGACCAGAGAATCGATCTCCTTGGGTGAAAACTTGGGTTCTTTTGGCTCGGCCACCCTGAAAAATTTTGGATTGTAGGCTGGGATATACTTCATATATTCTTTTAAAGCATCCAATACCCCTTCTTCTTTTTCGAAGACCGCCTTGAAGAAACCAGTGGAGTCGTAATGGATCTCCACACGCCCAGGAGGAACAGACTTAAACTTTCTCGTTGCCTCAATAACAAGCTCTGCCCCTTCTTCATCAAAAAGACCTTTTGGACTCATCCCACTGACAATACCACCTCCACCGACAGCAATGTTGCAATTCTTATGTGCCAGAAGGATGGTTGGACTGATCCCCTGGTATCCTCCGCCCGCAGGATTGGTTCCGTAGATCCCTGATAGAACGGGAATGCCCAATTTTTCAAGTTCAGCGTGTCTAAAGAAAGTGGTTCCGCTTCCTCTCCGGTTGGCGTACACCTTTTCCTGTTCAGGAAGTTTCACACCACTACAATTAACTAACCAGACGAGAGGGAGATGGAGGCGCTTTGCCATGTCGGTGACTCTCAAGATATTTTCTGACTGACCGGCAATCCAGGCTCCAGCCATGACTTTATTGTCGAAGCCGATGACAACAGCCCATTTCCCACTGATTTTACCCAGTCCATCAACCACGCCAGTTGTTCCTGATTCTTCCTCCATCGGGTCGAAGAGGGTGTGTAAAGGACACCATGTGCCAGGATCCAACAAATATTCAAGCCTCTGGTATACGGTCATCTCTCCTCTTTTATTAATTTCCTCTGTTGTCAGACCCGCTTTTTTCACCTTTTCCACTGCTTCTGCAACGGTTTTTTCAACTTCTTTGATCTGTTTGACATTTTCTTCCGCCTTTTTGATCTGCTGCTCAGTTAAAGGCTTACCCAAATCGCTCATCTTCTCAAAATATGGTTTCATGAAGCATCCCTCCTGTCCCTTTATTTAATGAAATATTTCACAATATATTTAGCAGAAATACTTTCTAATGGCAAGAAATTTTTTTCTTTACTTTTTTGGCTCTTTCTGATAGCTTATAACCTATGAAAATCTCAACTAAAACCAAGCTGGCTCTAATTTTTTTAGCCCTTGCCTGTTTCATGGGCGTGATGACCAGTCTCATTGTCAACTCCCTCATCACAAACCAGATTATTAGCGAGGCCCAGGAGCGGGTTAAAGAGAACCTCAATACGGCCAGGTATGTCTATACTTCAAAAATCAGAGAGATTGATCGCACCATCCGATGGACCTCCATCAGACATGTCCTGAAAAAAGGATTGAAAGATAGGAATATCGATCCGATTCGAGAGGAACTGTTCGGATTGATGACAGAGGAGGGACTCGACTTGTTGACCCTGGTTGATATAAATGGGAAAGTCCTGTACCGATTTCACAACATAAAATTTTCAGGCGATAGTCTGATTGATGATCCTTTTGTGAAAGGGGCCCTGGCGAAAAAGGCGATTTCAGGGACCCAGGTCCTCTCTGTCGGCCAACTGCTAAAAGAGGGAGAGGTATTAGGAAAGAGAGCCGCCATCCCATCTGTACCGACTCCAAAGGAGAAGGAGAGAAAAATAGCAGAGGAGACTTCCGGGATGATATTAAAATCGGCTTATCCCATACTTGATTTTAATGGCGAAGTGTTGGGCGCATTAATCGGAGGAGTACTCCTCAACCGCAATTATGAGATTGTTGATCGCATTAAGAACATTGTCTTCCAGGATGCCAAATACAGGGGAAAAGAGATCGGTACTGCCACTATCTTTTTGGGTGACCTGAGAATATCAACGAATGTGATGGATAAGGAAGGGAACAGGGCCATTGGAACACGGGTGATGAGGGAGGTGCAGGAACAGGTTCTCGGGAAAGGGAAACCGTGGATCCATAGAGCCTTCGTCGTGGATGACTGGTATATCACTGCTTATGAACCCATTGTCGATATACAAGATAAAATCGTGGGGATGCTTTATGTGGGGATGATGGAGAGCAAATACGCTGTGATGAAAGAACGGCTTATCCTGCTCTTTTTCTTATTCTCGATGTCCGCCATGCTGGTGGCTCTGACTATCTCCTTCCTGCTTTCCTGGAAGATTCAGAAAAGATAAACTCCGATTTCGAAACGCCGATGCTCCAATCATTCTTCACCGTCCGGGTCGTTATCGTCTTCGGACTGGCTGTTACGGCCTCCTTTTTTTAATCCTCTTCTGACCCCGGAGACTAAAAGCCACAGGACAATAATGGCAATGCCAATCGCCAAAAAATTGGGCGCCCCAATCTTTCTTAAAAAATCGTAAAAAAACTCAACCGTATCCATTTTATTGCTAAATTCAAGAAATCAAATTTCTATCTAAGGTGCGGTACTGGATGGCTTCGGAGAGATGAGCGGGCTGGATATTTTCCTGCCCTTCAAGATCGGCAATGGTTCGAGCCACCTTCAGAATCCGCGTGTAGGCCCTGGCGCTCAGTCCAAATTTATCAATCGCCACTTCCAACAGCTTCTGACTTGCCTCATCGATCTGGCAGTATTTCTTAATATGCCGGTTCGTCATCTGAGCATTGCAGTAAATCTTCATCCCTTTGAATCGATCGAGTTGGACATTCCGGGCCTGATCGACTCGTCTTTTGATCTCACGGGAAGGCTCTCCTGGGTCACGGCTGGCCAGGTCCCGGTACTTCACCGCCGGAACTTCGGCATGAATATCGATGCGATCCATTAGCGGGCCGGAGATTTTTGACCGGTAGCGCTGGATCTGGGGAATGGTGCAGGTGCATTCGTTGTTAGGATCGCTGTAATAACCGCAGGGGCAGGGGTTCATAGCGGCAACGAGCATAAATCGGGCAGGGTAGGTGAGAGAGGTGGCTGCCCGGGAGATCGTCACCTTCTCCTCCTCCAGAGGCTGGCGCATCACCTCCAGGACATTCTTCTTAAATTCTGGGAGTTCGTCGAGGAAAAGCACACCGTTGTGGGAGAGGCTGACCTCTCCTGGTTTGGGGATCTGTCCTCCTCCGATCAGGCCTGCATCGGAGACGGTATGATGGGGATTCCGAAAAGGCCGTGTGACGATGAGGGCCCTGTCTGATGGGATCAGCCCAAGCACACTGTGAATCTTCGTCGTCTCGATACTCTCCTCAAAATTCATATCCGGCAGGATCGTGGGAAGGCGTTTTGCGAGCATCGTCTTCCCTGAACCGGGCGGACCGACCATGATCACATTATGTCCTCCTGCGGCGGCCACTTCGAGACATCGTTTCACATGTTCCTGGCCCTTCACTTCATTGAAATCGACGGGATAGTTCATTTCCTGCTTAAAGACTTCGTCGAGATTTAAAACAACGGGATCGATATGGAGGGACCCATTTAAGAATTCAACGCAATCGGAGAGGGTATCGAGAGGAAAAATCTCAATTCCTTTGACGACGGCGGCTTCTTTTGAATTATCCCTGGGGAGCAAGATTCCTCGAAGCCCTGCGTCCCTTGCAGCCACAGCAATGGGAAGGGTTCCCTTGATGGGTTTGACCTGGCCGTCCAGGGAGAGTTCACCCAGGATGAAATAACGGTCGAGCCTCCCTTTCTGAACCACCTCTGTGGCCGCCAGGATGCCAATGGCCATGGGAAGATCGAAGGCGGCCCCTTCTTTTTTTATATCGGCCGGAGCGAGGTTTACGGTGATTCGTCTTGAAGGAAAGTCATAGCCACAATTCTTGGTTGCGGCTTTGACCCTGTCCTTTGACTCTTTGACTGCGCCTTCGGGAAGGCCGACGGTGGCAAAGGCGGGAAGGCCCTGGGCAATATCCACCTCCACCTCTACGACGTAGGCATCGATTCCAAAAACCGCACTGCTCAGAACCTTCGCTAACATGATTGACCCCACTTATATCAGAAATGCCACATTCAGACAAGGGAAAATATCGGTTCATGGGTGATAGCGGATTGCGGATAGTTGAGGGTTGATTTTTAAGGCTTGACAAAGAAAAAACTCCTCTTCATACTAACAATGAAACAGAAGGCAAACGATAACAGACAGATAAGAGCCTGTTGGCAAATGCTAAAAACACCCTTCGACAGGCTCAGGGTGAACGGAGTTTATATTGAAATCATTGACTTTTTACGTTCTGCTGAGCCTGCCGAAGCATGAGCCCTTCCTTCGACTTCGCTCAGGACATTCGGAAAAAACCGTTCGCCCTGAGGCCCTCGAAGGGGGAACGGTTCGCTCAGGACAGGCTTGTTGAAGCACGGAAAGTGGCTTTGTGCAACAGACAGATAAGCAAAGGTCAATTAGCATTCGTCAACTGATAAAAGGAGGAGGGCATGAATATTTTATGGATCTTTAATACGAATACGTTTTTGCTGGTGATTCTGATCATCATGGTTTCGTATCTCATCACTCAGGTGAACGGGCTGATCCAGTGGTTAAGAAGGGAATAGGAAGGACAGAAGGCAGAAAGAAGATTTAAAAACCTAAAAATAATATAAGGCACGAGAGTGTAACAATGGAGCAGTATCTTGTTGGAGTGGATGTGGGAGGGACGAACATCCGGATGGGGATTGTTACTCCAGAGGGGCATGTCCTTAAGAAGATTCAATACCCAACGGATATGTCCCTGGGCGGCATGGCCATGATGGAGGGGCTGGTCTCAAAGATTAAAGATTTTGTTCGGGAGGGGACTCGAGGGGTTCATTCAGAGATCAGGATCGGGATCGGTGTTGCAGGGCCCATCGATATGAGAAGAGGTGTCCTGATCGCCCCGCCCAATCTTCCGGATCTTCATGGATTTCCGTTGAGAGAGTTTCTTCAGGAAAAGATTTCTCTTCCCACTGCCATTGAGAATGATGCGAATGCCTTTACCCTGGGGGAGGGCTGGAAGGGAGCGGCAAGAGGGGCCCTAAACTATTGCGGCATTACTCTGGGTACAGGAGTGGGAGGAGGCATTGTGGTCGCGGGTAAGATCCTCCACGGTGCAGAGGGGTTGGGAGGAGAGGTAGGCCACATGGTGCTAAACCCGGAGGGGCCGTTATGCGGTTGCGGAGGAAAAGGGTGCCTCGAGGTCTATGCTTCTGGAAATGGGATCAGAAGAATGACATTGGAAGCCATCGAAAAGAGTGGTGGGAAGGGAATTGTTCATAAGAGCAAAGAAGATCTCCGGAAGATCACATCCGAAGAGGTTTTTGAAGCCGCTCAAAAAGGAGACGAGATAGCCCTGAAGGTTTTTAATGATATGGGCAGCTATTTGGGGCTGGGACTGGTGAACCTTGTCAACCTCTTCAACCCCGAGAAGATTGTGATCGGCGGCAAGGTTTCAAGGGCATGGGACTATTTTATTGGAAGCACAACAGAGGTCCTTCATCAAAGAGCGATGAAAGGCCAGAGGGAGAAGGTTGAGATCGTCCATGCCGAATGCGGTGATGATGCAGGAATGTTGGGCGCGGCGTATACGGCCTTAAAATTGGAATAATGGAATAATGGAATGATGGAATATTGGGTTTCGAGAGAAAAAATAATTGCGTAAGGTTTTATTTGATTTTCCAGAGGGTGCCTGAGGGAGCATCTTCCAAAACGATTCCTTTTGAGAGAAGATCGTTTCGGATATCATCGGCTTTCTTCCAGTTCCTATTTTTTCTCGCCACATTTCTTTCCTCAACGAGTTTTAAGATCTCTTCTTCTGAGAGGCCCAATTTTTTCAATCCTTCTTTTTTCTGCCTGTCCATATAAGCCTCAGGCTCTTCCCGAAAGAGTCCGAAAATCCATCCAATTTTCCTAAACTGTTCGTACCCTTGATTGAATAGTGAACGAATTTGATCTGTGGGTTGCCCTCTTGAAAGATCGAGCAGACTATTTAAGGCAGTTTGAAGGTCGTAAAAATATCCTAAAGCCTGGGCTGTATTAAAGTCGTCATCCATTGCTTCTTCGAATCGGACCTGAAAGGTTTCGATGACTTTTCGGGAGTGATCCATAGCATTAGAATCTACTTTCTTCTGCGATGATATAGTGAGCTTTTTAAACTCTTCCTGAATGGCTTTGAGAGTTGTATAGAACCGATCCAATCCTGTTTTAGCGTCCAGGAGGCTATCCTCCGAGTAGTCCACAGGGCTCCGGTAGTGATGGGAGAGGAAGAAGAGCCGGAGGACTTCGGGATGCCACTGTCTGAGGATCTCTTTAATCGTTAAGAAGTTTCCGAGCGATTTTGACATCTTCTCTTTGTTAATATTCACAAACCCATTATGGATCCAGTAGCGGGCAAAGGGCTTTCCGGTTGCGGCTTCGGATTGGGCAATCTCATTCTCGTGGTGGGGAAAGATGAGGTCTTTCCCGCCGCCATGGATATCGAGTGTTTCTCCGAGATATTTCTGGCTCATCACCGAGCACTCGATATGCCAGCCCGGCCTTCCTTCTCCCCATGGACTTTTCCAGAAAGGCTCTCCGGGTTTGCTCGATTTCCAGAGGGCAAAGTCAAGAGGGTTCTCTTTTTTTTCGTCGATCTCGACCCGGGCGCCGGCCTGCATCTCCTCGAGGTTCGTTCCTGAGAGTTTTCCGTACTCCTTAAACCTCTCCACCGAGAAGAAGACATCGCCATCCCTCCGGTAGGCAAATCCTTTCTCGATGAGGATTGAAATG
Source organism: Thermodesulfobacteriota bacterium (assembly GCA_030017685.1). Taxonomy (GTDB): domain Bacteria; phylum Desulfobacterota; class BSN033; order BSN033; family UBA1163; genus RBG-16-49-23. The sequence goes on from JASEHH010000064.1 coordinate 13,001, forward strand.
AGGTCGATCATCCCGGAGATATGATCCGTGGCTTTAGGCTCAAAAGAGGGTTTCTCCAGGCCGAGCCCTTCCATATCGATGTTAAACTCTTCGATGTATTTCTCGGCGATCGCCCTATAGTCCACCCCCTCCTCATTGGCCCGCTTAATGATCTTATCGTCGATATCGGTAAAATTCCTGACAAAGGTGACATCATATCCCCGGTAGTGAAGATATCGGTAGATCGTGTCAAAGACAATTGCCGAACGGGCATGGCCAATGTGACAGAGGTCATAAACCGTTACCCCGCAGGCATACATTCCCACCTGTTTCCCCCGGAGGGGAAGAAAATCTTCTTTTTTGCCAGTCGGGGTGTTGTAGATGCGGAGAGACATAAGCCTACCTTCATCGATTGCGGATTTCGGATTGCGGAATGCGGAATAAAAAATCTGAAATTAAAATTGTTACGGTCATTTGAATTTGCATTAACTCTCGAATTTAGAACTTTCATCTTTTTTCAACTGAGAAAGTTCAAGCGCCATTTTTAGACGCTTAATCATCCTCTCTTTCCCAAGCAGAGGCAGTATCCTGACCAGTTCGGGGCCTTTCATCTTTCCGGTGATCCCTGCCCGAAGGAGACCATAAAGGGATTTCCCCTTCAGCCCTGTCTTCTCTTCGAGCTGGGTGAGCAGGGATGGTCCGGAATCCCCTTCCATTTCAGCCAGACCTTCTAACACTCTTAGAACCGTTTGAAGGGCTTCCCTGTTCTGGGGGGCGACCAAGACGGCCTTCGCCTCTTCCTCTAAAAAGAATTTTTCATCGAAAAAAATACCCAGATATTCCTCAACCTGAGAGAGGATGAAGAGGTTCTCCTTCAGAAGACCGCAGATTTGGGTGAGATATTTTCCATCCAATTGATTGACCGCAATGCCACCCTTCTCAAGATATGGAAGGAGGTATTGGGTGAGCCGATCTTTGTCCGTTTTTCGGATGTATTGAGTGTTGATCCATTCCAATTTCTTGCGGGAATGGATAGGAGCATTTCTTGAAAGGCCGGAGAGGGAGAAAGCTTCGACGATCTCCTCCATAGAGAGGATCTCCTCTCCGGAGGGAGAGGCCCATCCCAGGAGGACAAGGTAGTTGAGAAGGGCGTCAGGTAGAAAGCCTTCCTCCCGGTACTGGGAGACCGCTGTGGCGCCATGGCGTTTGCTCAAAGGGGACCGGTCCGGACCGAGGATGAGAGGATGATGAGCAAAAACCGGAGGTTCCCATCCCAGAGCGCGATAGACCAGGATCTGCCGGGGAGTGTTGGAGAGGTGGTCATCTCCCCGTATGACATGGGAGATATGCATCGAATGGTCGTCGATGACACAGGCAAAATTGTAAGCCGCCATCCCATCCGAACGAACGATGATGAAATCACCGATCCCGTCCGAATCGAAATTCATCCTTCCGTGGATGAGATCTTCGAAGACAATCATTCCCTTATCCACCCGAAACCTGAGAACGGGCCGGAGACCTCCTGCCTCCAATTTCGAGATCTCCCCTTCGGAGAGGGAACGGCATCTTCCATCATACTTTGGCATCATGCCCCTGGAGAGATGCTCCTTGCGAAGGGATTCGAGCCTTTCGGGAGAGCAGAAACATTTATAGACTTTTCCTTTACCGAGCAGTTTTTCCGCATCGTCACGATAGAGAGAGAGGCGCTGGGATTGACGATAGGGACCGTTCTGCCCTTTTCCATCAGGCCCTTCCTCCCAGAAGATTCCCAACCATCTGAGGTCCTGGAGGATCGCCTCGATGGAAGCATCGGTCGATCGCTCCGCATCGGTATCTTCGATCCGCAGAATGAATGTACCTCTCTCCTTTCGGGCGAAGAGATAGTTGAAGAGGGCAGTGCGTCCATTTCCGATATGGAGGAGCCCGGTGGGAGCAGGGGCAAAACGGACACGAACTGGTGTAATCATTGGGACCCTTCAATCATACAGATGTGACTAAATCCGAAATCCGAATATCGGGCGAAGCTTCCCGAAGGGATCAATCCGAAACAAATCCCAAATTCGAATTTTCTAATTTCCCAAACGTTTATTTTTGTTTGGGTCATTTGTATTTAGAACATTAGTGCTTGTTTCGAAATTCGAACTTCGTGCTTCGAATTTACTTCTTTCAATAACGGTGAAAGAAAAAGCTTAGTTTTCCTCCACCAGGGCTACAGCGTAGGCCGCGATTCCTTCTCCTCTGCCTGTAAAACCCAGTCCTTCCGTAGTGGTGGCCTTCACATTGACCCTTGCCGTGTCGATTTCGAGGACCTGAGCGATTTCGTTCACCATCCTGGGGATGAAGTCCAAGAGTTTCGGTTTCTGGGCGACGATCGTTGCGTCAATATTGAGGAGGTGAAATCCCTTCTCCTTCACCTTGGTTATCACCCTCCCTAAAAGAAGGGTGCTCTTAATGTCTCTGTATTGGGGATCGGTGTCCGGAAAGTGTCTTCCGATATCCCCCTCTGCAATGGCTCCAAGTAAGGCATCGCAGAGGGCATGGAGAAGGACATCGGCGTCCGAATGACCCTGAAGCCCGTAGAGGTAAGGAATACGGACCCCTCCGAGGATTAAAGGCCGGTTGGGCACGAGGGAATGGACATCATAACCGAAACCCACCCTCATCACTCTTCTCCCTTCGTATGGGTCCTCATCTTGAGGATGAGATTTGCCAGCATGAGATCTTCCAGCGTGGTAATTTTAATATTGGTGTAAGACCCCGGAAGGATGTGGATCTTCTTCCCCAGTCGCTCCACAAGGGAGGCATCGTCCGTGCCGATAAAGCCGTCCTCCGTGGCCTTGAGATATGCCTCTCTGATGAGAGGGGTCTGAAATGTCTGAGGGGTTTGGGCCTGCCAGAGGGATTCCCTCTCCAGAGTTTTGAGAACCGTTCCGTCAGGATGGGCTATTTTGATGGTGTCCTTCACTGGCATGGCGATGATAACCGCTCCGAAACGAATGGCGGACCGGATCGATTCTTCGATCATCTCTTTCGTGACAAAGGGCCGGACTCCATCATGGATGACGATGATCTCCGAATCCACGGAAAGGGCATCCAGTCCATTTTTGACAGAGTCCTGTCTCCGTTTTCCACCCGGGATAATCTGGGAGATCTTTCTGTACTGAAATTTTTCGATAATTTCTTTGAGGCAATAATCCTGATCTTCCTGGCCAACCACAAGGAGGATGGACCGAATAAGGGGACAGGTGTCGAATTGATCAAGAGTATGGGCGAGGATCGGTTTTTCCCCCAGGGAGAAGAACTGTTTCTTTCTTCCCTCCATGAATCGCTGACCCTTGCCAGCAGAGACGATGACAGCATCGGCTTTCATCATTTTATTTAAAGGTAAGGGGAAAGGTAAAGAAGCCAGTTTAGATGATGGGCCAGGTCTCTTGTTATAAGACATAGAGCCTTTACCCTTTCACTCTAAACCAAACCGGCTTCCTGTCCTTCGCCTTTCCACCAAAGACCAATGTATTAGAATTCGCTGTCCAGGGGGTAATAGTAATCCTTCCCCCTGTTTTCCCGGTTTACCTCCTCCTTTAGACGGGCGAAGATCATTCTTCCGGCGGGCGTCTGAAGGACACTGGTCACAATGACATCAACATTTTTTCCTATCTGCCGCCTTCCATTATCCACCACGATCATGGTGCCGTCATCGAGATAGGCTACTCCCTGCCCCATCTCCTTGCCCTCTTTAACGATTTTGGCATTCATGTCCTCTCCAGGAAGGACGACAGGTTTCAAAGAGTTAGCCAGGGCATTGATGTTGAGCACTTCTATCCCCTGAAGCCCGGCCACCTTATTGAGGTTGGAGTCGTTGGTGATGATCTTTCCACTGACCTCTTTGGCGAGCTCGATCAGCTTGGCATCGACCTCTTTGACCGAGGGGTAGTCCGTGTCGACAATCCGGACATCCACATTGACCTGCTTCTGGATGTGGTGGAGAATTTCAAGCCCTCTTTTTCCCCTGGTTCGTTTGATGGGATCATGGGAGTCGGCAATGTGCTGGAGTTCACCGAGGACGAATTGAGGGATGAGAAGGGGGCCTTCTATAAAACCCGTTTCAGAGATATCGGCAATGCGGCCATCGATGATGACACTTGTATCGAGAATCTTGGCGATTCCATCCCGGGGAAGGCTTTTCCCCATGGGGCCCCAACCCGCTAGATGGAATTCGGCTCCTTTTTTTAAGCCAATCCGGAGACCGGTATATCCGCACACCCCATAGAGTAAGCCATATAAAGACAAGGCGGTCTGTTGTTCATTAAAGAGAAAGGGGGAAAAGATATTGGAAATAAGATTGGCTAAAATGACTCCAAGGATCAGTCCGATAAAACTTCCTAAAAGATTTTTTAAAGAGGCTTTTCTTAGCCGACCCTCCATGAGGAGAGTCAGGGCGGAGAGAAGTAGACCCCCGAAGAGTCCCCATAACCCCATCCGGGGCGAAATTCCCTTTGTCAGAAAGTATCCGCTTGCACCGCAGATGAGAAACAGAAAAAGACGAAGAATCCAAGTGTCCAAATCATTCACCTCCTTTCGATGAAATTTTGATTGATTTAAAGAAGAGACGGGGGAGATAGATGACTATGCGCCAAAGATCGTGTGGATCTCTTTCAGGATGTTCGACTCTTTCACATCCTTGGCGATTGCCAGTTCCTTGACCAGGAGCGTCTTGGCCATGTCCATAATTTTTTTCTCACCGAAGGAGAGCTCTTTTTCAGCCCTCAGGAGGTGAAGGTCCCGAAGCACTTCTGCAATTTCGTAGATCGATCCCTTATTGATCTTTTCCATATACTCCCGGTATCTCCGATTCCAGGTCTGATTATCAAGGGTGCCCTCCCTGTCTTTCAATATCCCTATCACCTTCCGGACTTCGATCTTCCGGATCACTGTTCTCAGGCCGGCGGATTCTACATTATCTTCGGGGACCATGATGGTCATCCCGTTATCGACGAAGCGGAGGATATAGAAGCTTTGCTCCTTGCCCGAAATACGCTTGGTCTCAATGGCTTCGATTACTCCTACCCCATGACCCGGGTACACTGCTTTATCACCAATGTGAAACATAACATTTACCCCCTTCCTCATTATTCAGCATTCAAAGAGGTTATTTTTTCTCCCGCATATCAGCCTGGCTGGTAAAGTGAGAACGGGCAGTTTAGTAAGGCCTTAGGATCCTTCGCGTCCGGCAAGTTTCAATATGTCCTCTTCATCAGGCTTCTTTCCCTGAATCAGCCTTCCGATAGAAGCATCCATTCCAAAGATGGTTGAGATCTGAATCTTCCCCTTTACCTCTCCTCTTTCTCCCGGCTTTCCAGGCCGAAGCACCTCCATCACATCTCCCACCCTGAGGCCGCTTAATTTGCCTGCATTGATGTAGACCTCTTCCCCATCCACTTTGGCAACCCGGCAGAACCAGTCCAGACGGTCCAATTCCCTTGAAAGGGATCGACCGAGATCCGAAATCGTCAGGTCAAACGCCCTTCCTTTTGCCTTCTCGTCGGAAAAGACCCCCCTCTCTTTTGTGGGAACGATGGAGTTCTGGGCGGAAAGGGTTTTGAGTATTTTACCGGAGAAGGTATCGACAATTTTCATCTCTATTTTAATAATGGCCGTAGACGTCCCATCCTGATCCTTTGCTCCTTTTGTGGTGAAGACATAGGGACCCGAGAGCTCTCCCAGAACGATGGCATGGATGCCGAAGACCTCACTGAGCATTCTTGAGGTTTTCGGGGATTCCAGATCCGATGGGGAGACCCCCCTTTTTTCAAGAAATTCTTTTACCATCTGATAGTCAACAAAGAGAACCTGAAAGGACCTTTGATTCATTTCTTTCATCAGCCTTTCGGCCAACCAGTCGCCGAAGGTCTCTTCGGCAGAAGTGGTCCGATCATCAAAGTGGGTGATCACCACCTTCTTCTTTAAGTGGGCAACGGGGGAGACTGAAACAGAGGTTGAAAGAGCCTCTTTTTCCGGCCCGGAAGAAGGGGAGAGAGTTGTGGCAGCAGGGGAGGTTCTTCTCTCTTGCTCACCTCGCAGGGACGGTGCGGCAAAAGCTTCTTTTTTCGCCAGGTATTCCTCCACAGGAATATAGAGATATTTAGGTTGATTCCCTCCTTCAGAGCCCCGGGGATTGAGGACCTTCACATATTCATGCCTGTCGATGATGATGACCTCTTTATCCACCAATCCCTTCATCTTCGCCTTATGAGGTGGCCCCTTTTTAATCGGGAACCAGGAAGGGGTGGAACAGGCGAAAAGAAGGAAGAAGGTGAAAAGTAAGAGAAAAACAGAAAGATAGGATTTTGTTGCGTTTGATTTCATCTTTTCCCTTGAGCGAACAATTAAGTATACCTTAAAATTGTGAAAAAATCAACGTAGAAATCGGAAAAGGGTCTGCGACAAAAATATGGGTAGATTTGACAATTCTTTTTATTTGGCCTATA
>JASEHH010000185.1 GCA_030017685.1 Thermodesulfobacteriota bacterium
TTATATATTGTGCCCCTTGACCCCGCCTACAAGGCGGGGTCAAGGGGCACGTTCCGGTCAGGAGTGAACCGATGCCCCTTCTTGAAGTGTCCGGCCTGAGCAAAGAATTCGATGGCCTGCGAGCCCTGGACGGAGTGAGCTTTTCGGCCGATCAAGCAGAGATACTGGGTGTCATCGGTCCAAATGGAGCAGGAAAAACCACGCTCTTCAACATCATCTCCGGCATCTTTCCTCCGTCGAATGGAAAGATAAGCTTTCAGGGGAAGATGATCCACCGTCTCAAAACCCATCAGATCAGTCGTTTGGGGATAGGCAGGACGTTTCAACTTGTTCGCCCCTTTCAGAATCTGGATGTGGAGACCAATATTCTGGTCGCCTCCGGACACCCATACTATCCTTCCTTTCGAAAATCCTTCGCGCCTTTTCGGAAACCTGAAATCCTTGGAGAGGTTCAAAAGCTCATTGATCGGACCGGACTTCGCCTCTATGCCAGACAGATAGCGAAAAACCTTCCACTTGGCATTAAAAAGCGACTGGAGATCGCCCGTGCGCTTGCCCTTAAGCCCCACCTCCTCCTTCTGGATGAACCCTCCGGCGGCCTGCGCTTTGAAGAATCGGTTCAGCTCATGGAACTGATCCGCCAGATCCGGGAACAGGGAATCGGGGTTCTTCTCATCGAGCATAACATGCAGGTCATCATGGACCTCTGCAAACGGATTGTCGTTCTGGATCATGGCTCAAAGATTGCGGAAGGTTCTCCTGAGGAGATTCGTTCAAACCCCCAGGTGATCCAGGCCTACTTAGGAAAGGAATCCTGATATGCTTGAAGTGCGGGGGATAGAGGTTTCTTATGGCGAGTTTTTAGCCCTGAAAGGGGTGAGCTTCACAGTCAAAGAGGGCGAACTGGTCACCATCATCGGAGCCAATGGAGCCGGGAAAAGCACCATTCTCCGAGCGGTGATGGGTCTGGTGAAGTGCCGAAAAGGCGAAATCCTCTTTCAGGGAGAGGAGATTACAGAAAGTCCTCCCCACCATCGTGCACGCCTGGGTGTGAGCATGGTCCCCGAAGGCCGGAAATCTTTTCCGGACCTAACGGTCATGGAAAATCTTCTTATGGGCGCCTACCTCGAAAAGAATCGCAGGGAGGTTCAGTCCCGGATGGAAGAGGCGTTTGACCTTTTCCCCGTGCTCAAAGAAAGACAGAATCAGGTGAGCAAGACGCTGAGCGGGGGTGAGCAGCAGATGCTGGCCATCGGTAGGGCATTGATGTCGCGACCCCGGCTGATCCTGATGGACGAAATTTCTCTGGGTTTAATGCCCATCTATGTGGAAGAGACATTCAAAGTGATCAAGAATCTTCACCGGCAGGGGGTGACCATCCTGCTCGTGGAACAAAACGCCCGCAAAGCGCTTTCTGTGGCCGACCGGGGCTACGTTCTCGAAACAGGGGAAGTGGTCCTGAGCGATTCCAGTGAAATACTCGCCCATAACCCCCAGGTCAAAAAGGCCTATCTTGGCGGAACCTAAAGAAGAGTACCCTGTCCGAGGTAAAAACATGGAGAAGAAAAAAGTTGAAGTGAAAGAAAAGGTCGAAACCCTGACTGGCGTTCAGGTGGGGATCAAAGCTCCCAGAGGGTCAAAGATCACCTGTAAGAGCTGGCAGACCGAAGCCGCCATGAGGATGCTGATGAATAACCTCGACCCGGAGGTGGCTGAGAAACCCGCAGAACTGATTGTCTATGGGGGATCCGGAAAGGCCGCCCGGAACTGGGAGGCCTACCATCTTCTTGTAAAATGTTTACAAAATCTGGAAAACGATGAAACCCTTCTCGTCCAATCGGGAAAGCCTGTTGGAATTTTTAAAACCCATGAGGATGGACCTCGAGTGTTGATCTCCAACTCAATGCTTGTCCCCAACTGGGCCAACTGGGAGAAGTTCAGGGAGCTGGAGGAACTTGGGCTGACGATGTACGGACAGATGACAGCAGGAAGCTGGATCTATATCGGCACCCAGGGGATTCTTCAGGGGACTTATGAGACCTTTGCCTCTGCCGCAAAGAAACATTTTGGCGGGTCTCTCAAGGGAAGGCTCATCCTTTCCGCAGGCCTTGGAGGGATGGGAGGAGCACAGCCGTTGGCTGCCACGATGAATGACGGGGTTTTCCTGGGTGTGGAAGTTGACCCCGATAGAATCAAACGGCGTCTCGAAACAGGATACCTCGATGTGATGGCTGATCATCTGGAAGATGCGCTCATCCTGGTTCTCGGTGCAAAAGAAAAGGGAATTCCAAAATCCATTGGCCTTTTAGGAAATGCCGCAGAAATTCTTCCTGAGATCGTAAAAAGGGGGATTGTCCCGGACCTTGTGACTGATCAGACCTCAGCCCACGATGCCTTGAATGGATATGTGCCTGCAGGGATCAGCCTCGATGAAGCGATTGAACTCCGAAGGAAGGATTCGAAGGAATATATCCGCCGGTCGATGGAGTCGATGGCTGTTCATGTCCGGGCGATGCTGGAGTTTCAGAAAATGGGATCGATTGTCTTCGACTACGGCAATAATATCCGGGCACAGGCATTTCAGGCCGGCGTAAAAGATGCCTTCAACTATCCTGGATTTGTTCCGGCCTTTATCCGGCCTCTCTTCTGTGAAGGGAAGGGGCCTTTCCGTTGGGCAGCTTTGTCCGGAGAACCCGAAGATATCTATAAGACCGATGAAGCCATCTTAAAGGAGTTTCCTGATGACCTCTCTCTGGCACGGTGGATCCGGCTGGCAAGGGAGAAGGTGAAATTTCAGGGGCTTCCGGCAAGGATCTGCTGGCTGGGTTACGGTCAGAGGGCCCGTATTGGAAAGGTTTTTAATGATATGGTAGCCAGAGGGGAATTGAAGGCGCCCATTGTGATCGGAAGGGACCATCTCGATAGCGGTTCGGTCGCTTCTCCATACCGCGAAACAGAGGGGATGAGGGACGGAAGCGATGCCATTGCCGACTGGCCTATTCTGAATGCCCTTCTCAATGTGGCGGCAGGGGCCACCTGGGTCTCGGTCCATCATGGAGGGGGAGTGGGAATTGGCTATTCGATCCATGCGGGCATGGTGGTTGTGGTCGATGGGACGAAGGACGCAGAGAGGAGGCTGGCAAGGGTATTGACGACTGATCCCGGCACAGGTGTGATGCGACATACGGACGCCGGATATGAAGAGGCGATTGAAACTGCAAAAGGGAAGGGGATCAAGATACCAGGTGTCACCATCTATCAACGGTAAAATACAATGGAATATTGGAATGCTGGAATAGTGGGGATTGAATGAAAACGGTTGTTCTGGATGGTGAACATCTTATCTTAGAACAAGTATTGGAAGTGGCTGAAGGCAAGGCCAAGGTAAAGATTTCCCCTTCGGTTAACAAAAAGATAAAACGCTCAAGGGATTTCGTGGAGGAGGCCCTTGAGCAGGGGGAGAAGATTTATGGAGTGACCACAGGGTTTGGACTTTTAAGTGATCAGTTAATAAACCTCTCTCAGATCGAGGCCCTCCAGAGAAACCTCATCCGGAGCCATTGTGTGGGTGTGGGCCCTTATTTCGATGAGAAGACGACACGGGCGATCATGCTGCTGAGAGCCAATGTCCTCGCCATGGGCTATTCCGGAACCCGGATGGAAGTCCTGAAGACGCTCGTTGAAATGATCAACAGGGGAGTTCATCCCCGTATTCCGGAACAGGGTTCAGTGGGAGCCAGTGGAGACCTCGCCCCACTTGCTCATCTGGCATCAGTTCTGATGGGTGAAGGAGAAGCTCTATTTCACGGAAAGGCGATGTCAGGGAGAAAGGCGATGGAGAAGGCCGGTATTCCCATCCTCACCCTGAAGGCCAAAGAAGGTCTTTCGTTGATCAATGGCACTCAGGTCATGACCGCTGTTGGAATTCTCTCCCTTCTCAGGGCAGAGCGGCTCTCCAAGCTGGCTGACATCGTGGGGGCATGCACACTGGATGCATTGGAGGGGACGCTC
>JASEHH010000186.1 GCA_030017685.1 Thermodesulfobacteriota bacterium
GAGGGAGGTTAGATCACTTCAATCTCTTCAAGATAGATCGCATATTTTCCGATCCGGAAGGCTTTAACCACAGGATTCTCCTCCTTCAGCGAGATGATGACTGAGAAGACCTCGGGATAGAAGGCCATCTCCACATCGGTCTCCGAAGGAAAAGGGAGGGTGTGCGGATGAGAATGGTAGATGGCCACCATATCCAGCGATTCCCTCTCCATCTCTTCAAAGACCTTCAACTGCTCCTGAGGCAACATCGAATATCGAACCGGGCTCTGCTCTTCATTCCTCAATTCGAAGGCCCTTTGTACCGCTCCATCCTTTCCGCTTAAGATTCCGCAGCACTCCAGGGGCGACTCCTTCCTGGCATGTTCAACGATGGCGATGTAGATGGGTTTTGGAATTCTTATCATCTTAGCATCTACTTCTTCGGAGGTCCTGTCTCAATAGGCTCGTTGCTCCTGCTCCATTCGATCCAGGAACCATCATAATTTCTCAACTTCTCAAGGGGAAAACCGATCAGATAGAGACTCACCAAACTGTGAGCCGAGCGCACCCCGGACTGTCAGTAGATATAGATCTCCTTGTCCGGAGTCACCCCTATATCAGCAAAGAGTTTCCTTATCTCCTCGGCGGATTTCCAGTATCCCTTATTGGGTCCATCCTTTATTAGAACTTCTCTCCACTCAATCCATTTCACTCCGGGAATGCGTCCTGGTCTGACCGCATCCCTTAGCATCTCCTCTCCTGTATATTCTTTTAGCGCCCGAACATCGAGGACGATCTTTTTAGGTTCTTTTAAGGCTCCGCTGACTTCCGGTAAAGTGCAGAGTAGAGGTTCCGTGGCTTTCGTCTTTCCCGGCAACTTGAATTGAGCCGGGCTGATCTGCGGAGGAATCATCTCGGTCGGGTAGCCCTTTAACTTCCAGCCATCGAGGCTGCCGTCAAGAAGCTTCATCTGCTGGATGGGAAGGCCATAGTAAGCCAATATCCACCAGAGTCTCGCGCCATCAGGGCCGTCGGAATAGATGATGAGCGTATTTCGATGGCTGATTCCGAGTCTTCCCATCAGCTCTTCGACCTGGGGCTGAGGGGCCATCATCCCTGGAATGGGATGATCCTTATCCACGATATCGGGCCGCCAGATATTCACGGCTCCCGGAACATGACCGGCAAGATATTTGATCTTTTCCCGGACATCGATGACCCGGATATCGGGATCTTTCCGGTCGATCAGGGCTTTCAGGTCTTCAGGTTGAATTAGAAGTTCGCTCCGCATATACCCTCCATTGGGTATCGCCAGGACCGGTTGGCCTGATATGAGAAGAACAAAAACTGAGATGAGGGTTAAGAAGAAACCCTCAATCAATCTTTTTGACTTATGATCGACCCCTACCATCTTTCTCTCTCTTTTTCCTTACTCCCCCTGCACAATCATAATTCCAACCGGCTTCCGACTTGATGCAACAGTCAAAAAAATCTAAACCGTGGCCTGACTTCTGCTGTCCAGACCGCACGCCTCATGATAATCAGCCAGTTCCTTAATCTTCGGCTCCTCATTGCAGAGGGGACAGGATGGACTCTTCTTAATTGGAAAGAGTTTGAATTCCATCTCCAGCGAGTTATAGATCAGGAACTGCCCGATCAGAGATTTTCCTTTCTTTAAAATGAGTTTGATTGCCTCTGTTGCCTGGATCAGACCGACTTGCCCGGGCACAACTCCCAGGACGCCTGCCTCGTCTCAGCTGGGGACAAGCCCGGGTGGAGGAGGTTCAGGAAAGAGGCAACGCAAACAAGGGCCTCCATTGCCGGGAGAGAAGACGCTCGCCTGTCCTTCAAATTGAAACACACCCCCAAAAACAAAGGGTTTTCCCGTAAAGAAGGTGGCATCGTTGACCAGGTATTTCGTCGGGAAGTTATCCGACCCGTCCACAATGATGTCGTAATCCTCAAATATCTTAATCGCATTTTCAGATGTGAGGCGCTCCGGATAGGTGACAACCTTTACATCGGGATTGATCCTTGCGATGGCCTCTTTAGCCGATTCGGTCTTTGGCCTTCCCACATCAGAAGTGCGATGAAGGATTTGCCGCTGGAGATTGGTTAGATCCACGAGGTCATCATCAATGATCCCTATTGTTCCCACTCCTGCCGCCGCTAAATAGAGCGCAGCCGGACAGCCTAATCCTCCTGCACCGACCAGAAGGACTTTTGCTTTCAGGAGCTGGGCCTGCCCCTTTGCTCCAACCTCTTGCAGGAGGATATGGCGGCTGTAACGGGTGAGCTGTTCGGAAGTCAGCCCGGTATCGCTTGCCACTTCATACCCTGCTTTTTTCCATCCCTCAATGCCTTCCCTCATTGAAGAAACCTCGCTGTAGCCCATCTCCTTCAAGGTTTTGGCCGCCAGGAGCGAACGCACCCCTGCCGCACAGTAGACGACAATGGGAATATTTTTATCAGGGAGCAGGGTCTCTGCTTTCTCCGGCAGGCTCGCTCGGGGAACGAAAATAGAGTCCTTAAGGTATCCCAGGGCTAATTCCTCCTTCTCACGGACATCGAGAAGAACCATCTTCTCCCCTCTTTTAAGAAGGCGGTTTACCTCCTGAATGGAGATTTCAGAGACGTCCCTGTGTTTCCCTTTTAAAGCTCTTCTTAGCAGAGGGCCTGCAACTTTCCAGAATAACTCTTTTACCTTTTCACCCATCTCATTCTCCTGTATCTTTATACCAGAACTGAGAATTAACATGTTGCTGAAAAAGTCACTACTTGTCACCCTGAACCATGCCCTGAACTTGTTTCACGGGTTGGTTCAGGGTCTCGCTTTTAATAGATTTTATTGAGATGCCGAAACAAGTTCGGCATGACATATTGGACATTTTTAGTGTTTTTCAGCAACTTCCTAATCCGCAATTTACTCAATCACATCTTTCTCCACTGGTTCAACCTTTACCCCAATCTCCTTTAAATAATGTAGGGCCTTCAGGTATTCTCCCTCTTCTCCATCGATTTCCAGGGTCACCCAGCCCACATTCTCCGTGACATTGGCGCTTCGAATGCTGGTGATGATCTTAAAGCGGTGACCGATATTATAGATCACCGGTTCTTTGACCTTCTCCGGAGGAAAGGTAAGGGTCACTCTCCTCTTCAGCGATGAACCTCCGGCAATGGCTGGAATGATGGAAATCTGATCTCCATCTTTCACAGGGGTTTCAAGGTTCTGAATGAATCGGATATCCTCATCGTTCACATAGATATTGATAAACCGCCTCACCTCGCCCTGTTCATCCCTGAGCCTTTCCTTGAGCCCCGGATAGGTTTCTGTCAACCATTGGATCACTTCTCCAACCGTATTCCCATTTGCTAAAACGATATCCTGTTCTCCGGCCAGCTTTTTCAGCGGCGTGGGTATTCGAACACGAATTTCCATCTCCCTCTCCTTTTAAAATCTTAAATAGTTGCCTGAAGCGGGACTTCTCTATACCTCTTCTGCTTTGGCGTTACGATCTTCTCAAACTCCGAGAACTTCGCCTCAATAATCAGGGGCCGACCGACCCTGTCCTGAATCGCCTCCTGTGTTTTCAAACCATTCCCTGTAATGGAGATGAGAATCGATTCATCTCTCGGAATGATTCCTTTATCGATCAACTTCTTCGTCACTCCGACCGTCACTCCACCAGCGGTCTCTGTAAAGATCCCTTCGGTCCGGGCCAGGAGTTTCATGGCTTCCACAATCTCCTCATCCGACACATCTTCGGCCGACCCTCCGGACTCCCGGATCGTTTTCAGCGCATAGAAACCATCCGCAGGGTTTCCTATGGCCAGAGACTTGGCAATGGTCTTAGGCCGCTGGGGCCTAATCCAATCGATTCCTTCTTTAAAAGCAGCCACTATGGGATTCGACCCTGAAGCCTGAGCCCCATAGATTCTGCTATCGACTCCATCGAGCAGGCCAATCAGTTCCAGCTCTTTGAACCCTTTCCAGATCTTTGTGATGAGGGAACCTCCGG
>JASEHH010000065.1 GCA_030017685.1 Thermodesulfobacteriota bacterium
TAGGAAAAACGATCATCCTTAAACCGATTCCATTGATTCTTCAGTTCCTCATCAAATTGAAAGAGGTTCTTCCCCTCCAGTATCCCGAAGCCTATCTCCTTGAGTTCGGTCTGTCTTAGAATGGGAAAGCCAAGGTGCTTTGCAATGGGCTGAGCGGTCAGATAGGATCGCTGGAGATCACTGCTGTATATAGCTCTGAGGGGTCGGTCTTTGAGATGTTCGAACAGAGCCAAACTCTGGGCATGGCCTAAGGGGCTCAGCCCCGGATCGCTCCAGCCCTGAATCCTTCCCTCCGCATTCCACGTCGTCTCCCCATGCCTCGCAATGTAAATGTTAATCAATTCCTAAAGGCTCCTTTCTTACCCTCATCTAAAATAACTCGTTCTATCTTTTGTCCCAGGAATTCAATGTTTATCCCGTTAGAAATTCCAGCGGGGCATTATTTCTAACAGGGTAAACATAGTCTAAAATTTTTTCCTCTTTATTTGCAAGGGCACAAAAGCATTTAGCCGCTTTTTTCTGGATCTTGCTTTGGTAGACGTCTCAAAGCTGTAGAACCCCAAATTCGCTGTTCTTGCTCACTGATTCCGCAGAAAATTGCCATAAAATTAAATTTTTGGTATAAATAGGTCAACTTCCAAGGGTGATTGAAACAGGAAGAGATTTCAAGATCGGGCTCGAAAACTAACTCCGTGAGAGTCAGCCTTATCAGGGATATTGGATTTGAAAGTTACTCAATGCATGTAAACCTTTCAAGAAGGTGGAGACAAAAGTGAACGAATTCAACAACGTCCCCTTGATTCGTCATTACAGGCGAAGCCCAAAAACGATTATGGGATTCATTCAGTGATTCATATGAGTCCACCTCGATTTGGATTTGACTTTTTTTATCATCAGGTCAACGGAATAATGGTAGCGGTCAGACCGGTAAAGGATGGAAATATGTTCCACAGGCCTCTCATTTATATCAAATACCGTTCTCTCAATCTTCAGTAAGGGAGAACCGGTCATGACATCCAATAAAGAGGCGACCCGGCTATCGGCCACCGTGGCTTCAATGATCTGAAACCCCCGTGCAATCTCCACCTTGCACTTTTTTTCTAATACATTGAGCATGGGCTGGACGGTGAGGTCCTTTATGCTGATCTTCTTCCCTAAATCCGGAGGGATGTAACTGAGCGTATAGGAGACTGGTGATTCTTTGATCAGCCGGATTCGTTCAACCCGAAGGACTTTGTCGTTTTCATTTAATTTAAGGCTTTCTGTCACCTTTTTGGGAGGGAATACAAAACCGAAATTGATAATTTTTGTCTTAGTCTTAATCCCCATGGCAATGATGTCTTCGATCATTCCCGTCAGTTTCATCGGTTCAAGATGGAGCTTTTCTTGCATGACCACACTCCCTTTCCCCCGCTTCCTGGAGATTAACCCATCCTTTTCTATAGAGGATAGAGCCTGCCGAACCGTGACACGGCTGACCTGATAGGATTGGACGAGCTGGTCCTCCGTTGGGAAGGGATCTCCGGGTTGGTATTCCCCTGAACTTATTTTTTCCCTCAAAATCGTTTCCATCTGGTAATAGAGAGGAATAGGCCGATTCTTAAAGCCGATCATCACCTTTTTTACCTCCTCCCTCGTATTTGATAAACACCTTACTAACCCACGAGACAAAAAATAATCGATGCGGAAAACCAAAAATCCGTAGAAGCGGTCCTCTATGACCGCTCTTTGGATGGTTATAATAACACATAATCTGATTTTAATTTTTTGTCAATTTTTTTCTTGACAAAGTTATTTTGTTATTATAATAATACAAAACATTTACA
The DNA here is from genome assembly GCA_030017685.1 of Thermodesulfobacteriota bacterium. Taxonomy (GTDB): domain Bacteria; phylum Desulfobacterota; class BSN033; order BSN033; family UBA1163; genus RBG-16-49-23. The sequence goes on from JASEHH010000065.1 coordinate 1,827, forward strand.
ATTGCTAAAAAGTCTATATCTTGGGAACAGGGTTATCCGTATGGGTGTGGCTCGGGAACTAGCCAAACAGGTGATCGATTTTCACTATCAGGACCTGCCTCAAGACGTCATCCATCAGACGAAAAGGGTCTTCCTGGACACCTTGGGCTGTGCCATCGGCGGATACTCCAGCGATGCCAGTTACGCCATTCAAGAAGTCATCAAAGACCTGAATCATCCAGGAGAAGCAACTGTTTTTGGAAGTGGGTTCAAGACCTCCTGCTTCAATGCAGCCTTCGCGAACGGCGCGATGGTTCGTTATCTGGATTATAACGACACGGCATTTATTCTTCAGGGAGAGGTCTACCGGACGGGTTACCATCCCAGCGAAGTCATTCCCCCGATCCTAGCCTTAGGAGAGCGGCACCATCTCTCCGGAAAAGACGTGATCACCGCAATTGTGTTGGGTTATAACCTGTCCCTTTCGTTCTTGGAAGGGGTGACGGGTCCGGGAATGGAAAAGAAGGGATGGAACGGAGATACGAGAGGCGCCTATATCATGCCTCTGATCGCCGGTAAGATGCTCGGACTGAATGAGGCGCAAATGGAGAATGCCCTGGGCATTTCAGGAAGTTGTCACGCAATCCTCGGTATCCTGGATACTCCTGCCGAAGAATATACCATGACCAAGAATATCCGATTTCCGACCATGGCCTATGCAGGGATATGGGCTGCCCTGTTGGCCCAGAAGGGATTTACGGGCCCAACGACCATCCTTGAAGGGCATGATGGTTTTGTCCAAGTCATCATGAACGGGGAGTATGACCTAATCAAACTGACAAATCTCAAAGGCAAGTTTGCGATTCGTGATACATGCATTAAGTCCATCATTGCGGATTTTTCTTCCCATGGCCATTTAACGGCTACGCTGACTCTGATTAAGGAACATGACATCAAGCCCGATGACGTTGCCGAAGTGAGGATCACGACCAGTAAAAGGTGCGCCGAACATACGGGAGATCCTGTGAAGAAGTACCCTAAGAACAAGGAGACAGCCGACCACAGTTCCTATTATCTGACAGCAGTTGGGATCATCGACCGCCAGATCGGACCGGACCAGTTCACGCCAGAAAAATACCAAGATCCGAGGGTTCTGGCGTTGATCGATAAAGTGATCCTGAGGGGAGACCCTGATCTAGACAAAGCAAGGCCTGCAGGGATCTCAGAAATCGTTACCAAGCAAGGGCAGACGTATTGCTGCCGGGTCGACTACCCGAGAGGGCATGCACGAAATCCGATGATGGATGAAGAGATCATTGAAAAATTTAAGAGCATGGCGTCGAAATACATGAAAGCTGAACAAATCCGGGAAGTCATTGACACGGTGTTCGCATTGGATTGGCTTGACGATATCGGAGAGCTAAATCGGTTGTTGGTCTTCCAAGAATCCTGGAATACGAATGCTTGAAGCGAAACCTTTGGGGTGAGATATGGCAAGAATCTATGAGTTTCAGGGGAAGGATATCTTGAAAAAGGCGGGCGTACCCGTTCCAAAAGGGGAATGCGCCGCCACTGTCAGCGAGGCCAAGAGGATTGCGGAGACCATGGGGAAGCCTGTCGTAATTAAAGCTCAGGTCTGGGCGACAGGCCGGTTTAAGGCAGGAGGTATCAAGTTTGCCTCAACCCCGGATGAGACGGAAAAGGCCTGTTTGGAATTAATCGGAGGCACAATTAAAGATCTCCCCGTGACAAAGGTGCTCATCGAAGAACAACTGAATATTTCGCGTGAGTTCTATGTGGGCATCATCGTAAACAACTCTTATAAGGTGAAAGGGCCAGTGCTGATTTTCAGCACGGTGGGAGGAACAGGGATCGAAGAGATTGCGGCGACTCAACCTGAAAAGGTTGCCACGTTGAATGTGGATTACCTGGCGGGTGTCGGACCTGCTGAGGCAAATCAGTTACTCTCGACTCTCTTCCGAGATGGAGATCTTTCTCCCGAGCTGCTGAGCGGGTTGAAGGAGATTGTCTGTAACCTTTACCGGGCCTTCAAAGAATATGATGCCCGTGCGGCCGAGATCAACCCCCTGGTCTTGACTCAGGACCAAAAGATCTACGCAGCCGATTGCCGTTTTACCCTTGATGACAATTCGGTTTTCCGACACCCCGAGTTTCAGATCAAAGTTCCCCGGGACATGGAACGACCGCCGACGAAATTGGAAGAGATTGCGTGGACGATCGAAGAAGATGATTATCGAGGAACCGGATATTTCACACAGATGCTTCCTGAGATTGAAGGGAGAGGGTGGCTCGGTTTCCACGGGATCGGAGGCGGCGGGGCCATGCTCGGAGCCAGCGCCTTTATTGCCCGTGGTTTCAAGATTGCAAACTATGCGGATACGAGCGGCGATCCTACTGCGAGCAAGGTTTACCTGGTTATCAAGAGCATCTTTTCCCAGCCCATTGACGGATACGTCCTGATGGGAGCCTGCTTGGCGAATCAGGAACAGTGGCATCATGCCCACGCCATTGTAAAGGCATTGAGAGAGGAGGCTAAAAACCGGCAGGGCTTTCCCGTGGTCATCCTTCTGGCAGGGAATAAGGAGCAGGAGGCGCATGAGATCATTCGGAAGGGTCTCGAGGACGTTCCCCTTCGGTGGGAATTGTACGGCCGGGATTATATCTATGATACCAACTTCATCGCCGACCGGGTAGAAGCCCTCGTCAAACAGTATCAAGAAGAGAAATACGCCCAGATAAAGGAGTAAAGGGGTATGGGAACAAACCAATTAGTCTTTCAGGCAAAAAAAATCAACATCACCATCGACTATAACCGCTGTGAACCGGCAATAAAGAATACGGCGAACCCTGCGTGCGGATTTGCCTGCGTCAAAGCCTGTCGACTCTATGGCCGGAATATCTTGAAGATTGAAGGGAACAAACCCGTTCTGGCCGTGACAAACCCGGAGGAAATCAAACGGCTTGATAATGAATGCGTCAGCTGCGAATATCATTGCTGGGCCCGCGGAACGGATTGCATCCACATTGACATTCCCTTGCTAGGATTGGAGGAATACAGGCAGGACGTGTTGGGAGGATAGAAATGGCGATTATTGTGGATGAGACAACGAGGATGCTTATTCAGGGGATCACCGGACGTTTTGGCCAGAACGTGGCCAGACGCATGATTGAGGTAGGGTCAAGGGTGGTGGCCGGAGTCACCCCGGGACGAGGAGGAGAAACGGTTTGGGGAGTGCCTGTTTACAATACAGTCAAAGAAGCCATTCAGGAAGTTGGCCGGATTGATGCCTCGGTCGTGGTGGTTCCCGGGCCGGAAGCCAAGGCTGCGGTGATCGAGGTGTTCAATGCAGGGATCAAGACCGTGTTGATGCGCGTTGAGCGGGTTCCCCTCCACGATACCCTCGAGATCATCGCCCATGCGAAAAGAGCAGGCATTCGGCTGATCGGTCCGGGGTCAGCCGGGATTGTCAGCCCCGGTAGGGCCTCTCTGGGAGGGCTAGGTGGATTTATGGGGTCCTCGGATCTTCCGAAGATCGCCTTTAAGCCGGGACGAATCGGGGTTATCTCGAGAAGCGGTGGACAGACGAGTACCTTGGGTTGGGCGGTTTGCAGAGCCGGCTTTGGCGTGAGCACGGCCGTTCACTTGGGTTCTGAACCAGTTTTGGGAACTACTTTTGCAGAACTGCTCCCGTTCTTCCAGAACGATGAGGGAACAGACGGAGCGGTCTACTTCGGGGAGATCGGAACCGTTATGGAAGAAGAGGCCGCCGAGATTATTCAAAAGGGCGATTACCGGAAACCCCTGGTAGCTTACATTGCGGGAAAAGGCCTCCCATCGGGATTGCGTTTTTCCCATGCCAGTGCGATCGTCGAAGGAGGAAGAGGTTCGGCAGAGGGGAAGATCAAAGCCCTGAGAGATGTGGGTGCTTATGTGGTGGACAGGCCGGAAGACATTGGTCCCACCCTGCAAAAGGTGTTCAAGAATTAAGGAGGAGGTTGGCGTGGAGCGTATTCTGAGAACCATGCTTTTTGTTCCGGCAAACAGTTGGAGAATGATTACAACTGCTACCACAGAGGGTGGAGATGCGGTGATCTTGGACCTGGAGGATGCTTGCCCAATCGCAGAGAAAGAGACGGGCAGAATTTTTGCAAGGGATTCCATTCCGATGCTGAAAGAGAAAGGGATGGATGTTTTCGTTCGGGTTAATTCATTTGATACGGAATTAACGGAAGAGGATATTAGTTATGTCGTTGTCTCTGGGCTGGATGGCGTCATGCTTCCCAAGGCTGAGTCAAAAGAAGATATCCTTAACCTGGATCAACTCTTGAAGGTCGAAGAGGAGAAAAAAGGGATCCTATCAAATACAATCGCTATCCTTCCTCTTTTAGAAAGTCCCAAAGGGATTTCCGCCGTTTCCGAAATTATCTCTGGAAGTCAACGGGTCATCGGTGTCAGTTTTGGTGCCGGCGATTACTCAAGGGAGATCGGTGCAGGTATGGGAGTGACCAGTCTATCTCCGGAGGAATATTTTCTAATGGCTTCCCATCCACGTTCCTGTATTGCCCTAGCAGCAAGGGCTGCTGGCATTTTGGCCATTGATTCTCCTTTTTTTGGGTTGGTAATCGATATCGAAGGTCTCATTAAAGAATCACGAAAGGTTAAGTTAATAGGGTTTACAGGAAAACTCCTTGTCCATCCCCGACATGTCGATTCTGTCAATCAGGTGTTTTCGCCGTCTAAAGATGAAATTGATTTTGCCAGACGAGTCATAAAAGCCTATGAAGAAGCGAAAGCAAAAGGATTAGGAGCAACCTCTCTGGGTGGAAGGATGATCGATTATGGTTCTTATCGGAGAGCACTCAATCTCATATCCATCGCTGAAAAGATATCGGAGAGGGAGAAGAGAAAGAACCAATAGTGGGAGTGTGAGATGAACGGACTTTCAACATCTTATGCCGATTTTATTCTTAGTACTCGCTATGATCAACTTAAACCAGAAGTCATTCTCCAGTCCAAGAAACTCATCTTAGATTTAGTGGGCGTTTCTTTAGCCGGTTACAAGTTGATGGAGTTTCCTCGTCTTGTCGTAACTTATATGAAAAGCCTCGGGGGGATACCTGAGGCGACCATGATCCAGACTAAGAGGAAGTTTCCTGCGTTGAATGCTGTGTTCGCCAATGCCTCCTGTGCTCATGCCTTAGACATGGATGACGGGCATCGCTTTGGTGCGCTTCACCCTGGCACCGTTATCGTTCCAGCCGCATTGGGTGCCGCAGAGTTGTCAAAGGCGAGTACGAAAGACCTCATAACGGGGATCGTCCTTGGCTACGAGGTGATGATCCGTATCGGAATGGCCATCAACCCCTCGAGCCTCAATCGCGGCTTTCATACCACGGGAATCACGGGAGCGTTCGGAGCCGGGGCAGCAGCCGCCAAGATCATGAGGCTAAGTCGAGAAGAGACAATCGGAGCCTTGGGGTTGGCTGGCCTTCAGGGATCCGGTCTTTTGCAGGTAAACCACGATAATGAGGGATCAAAGGTTAAACCCATCAATCCGGCAAAAGCTGCTCAGTCAGGTCTCTTGTCGTGTATCCTCGCTCAGAAAGGAGCGAAGGGACCATTAGACATTTTTGAAGGAGAAGACGGCTTTTTGAAAGCCTTCACGGATGAGGTGAAGAAAGACCTTTTAACCCGTGACCTAGGCAAAGAATTTGAGATCTGTAACACATACACCAAGCTGTATGCAGCTTGTCGTCATGCCCACGCTTGCATTGACGCTGCTTTGGAAGCTTTTCATCAGAGCCAAATAGACATTACGGAAATCAACAAAATTTCCATCGAGACTTTCCCGGCTGCCATTCGACTCGCTGGGATCACTCATGTAACGACCCCATCAGCTGCTCGCTTTAGCATTCCTTTCTCTGTTGCTTTAGCCCTGATAAAAAAAGATGCAGGGGCGGACAAGTATTCTGATGAAAATATTCGGGATGAAACAATCCAGCGGTTGTGCAGGAAGGTTACCTTGTCGGTCAGTGAAAAATGGGAGAAGCTTTATCCGGATAAGCGGGGGGCAACGGTTCGCATTATTGACAAGAAGAACAGAGAGTGGTCTGCCGAAGTGGACCTGGCCAGGGGGGAGCCGGAGAACCCAGCGGCCTGGAATGAAGTCTATCAGAAATTTTTTACGAATGCATCACTGGTCCTTCCAGAGGGGGATGTCAAAACACTTGGAAATACGATCATGAATTTGGAGGACTTTGCCTTGGATCGGTTGACAGAGTTTCTCTGATCTGGTCAAAGAATTCGACAAATGAATTTCCAATCCCATGGCATGATGAAAAAGAGACCCAAATGAAAAAGATGCAGGTGGTTAAGGGGAAATATGTTATTCCTGCGTATGATCGAAGCCCGATCGAAAACGGCTATAGAACGGTTGAACTGGAACCCTATTACATCTTCAATAGCAGAAAATAGTAGATGAGACTACATTCCTTCTGGATTAAAAGGAACGGAGAGACGTTGAATGGTCAAGCGGATTAAGGACGAAAGAGAGGTCCTGTGGGATATTGAAACTGACATTGCCGTTGTCGGAGGAGGAGCCTGTGGTTTGATTGCCTCCCTGTCAGCTGCGGAGAAGGGCGTGGAAGTACTCCTTCTTGAAAAAGAAAAGAAATTGGGCGGAAACACCTCGCTCAGCCAGGGGATGATTCCTGCGGCAGGGACTCGTTTCCAGAAAGCAGCTGGAATTGACGATTCCGCCGAACTCATGGCCGAGGATATCTTCAAGAAGAACAACTATGAAAGCGATCCAGAAATCACCCTCCACTTATGCAGAGAATCCAAAAACCTCGTCGAGTGGCTGGTGGACTCTGTAGGAATTCATCTGGATATTGTCACTGATTTCATCTATCCCGGTCATTCCAGACATCGTATTCACGCTCCTTCCACGCGCAAGGGAACGCAGATCGTGAACGAATTGCGAACGGTTATTTCTAACAGGAAAGATATCCTTCTTGTTCAGCAATCACCGGTAAGGGATCTGATTGCGAAAGAGGATGGGAGTGTGATCGGGCTCGAGGTGGAGATTTTTGGACAGGGGATCAACAGAGTGCGAGCTCAAAAAGTGATCCTCGCTTGTAATGGTTTCGGAAATAACAAAGAGATGTTGAGAAAATATATCCCTGAGATGGCGGATGCATTCTATTTCGGACACGAGGGAAATACGGGAGAGGGGATACTATGGGGTATAGAGTTAGGGACTGCTACCCAGCACATGGGGGCCTATCAAGCACATGGCTCTGTGGCTTATCCTCATGCAATACTCCTTACCTGGGTGGTCATTGTCAATGGTGGTTTTCAAGTAAATAAGCAAGGGAAGCGGTTTTCAAATGAGTATACGGGCTATTCCGAACATGCGATTGAGGTCCTTAACCAGGAAGATAAAATAGCTATCGAGATTTTTGATGAAAGGATTTATCAATCGGTGCTTGGCTTTGAAGATTTTAATCAGTGTATTGAGATAGGGGCTATGAAAAGGGGAGAAACGATTGAAGAGTTGGCCGACCTATTTCAGCTTCCTCCCAAAGAACTCCGAAAAACCCTCGAATCTTACAATAGAGCCACCGAAGGTAAAGGGGAAGATCCAATGGGTCGCCAAAATTTTCAAGGTCCGTTAAAATCCCCTTATTATGGGGTAAGGGTCACGGGAGCCCTGTTTCATACACAGGGCGGTCTGAAAGTGAATAAGAGGACCCAAGTTCTTAAACCAGATGGCAGTACAATTCCTAACCTATATGCAGGCGGGGGTGTTGCCGTTGGCGTTTCAGGGTCGAACGTCAAAGGCTACAGCTCTGCAAACGGCCTCCTTGCGGCAACCGTTCTGGGCAAGATCGCAGGAGAGGAGGCTGCCGCCTCAATTAAAGGGTAAATTCATAAAGAGGGTAGTTTCTGGTCTCCTGACCAGAAAAAGAAAACGGAGATTAACATGCCTGAATATCTTGATCGAATCTGTGATTTCGTGGTGAAGACGGACTTTAAGGATTTTAATGCAACGGTCGTGGAACAGGCCAAAAAGGTCCTCTATGATACGATTGGAGCCATAGCGGCTGGGGCCCAGCAGAATGAACCCACCGAAATGGCAAACAGGTTGATGGCTTATGGCGGACATTCAACTTCGACAGTGGTCGGTCAGAAGAAAAAGATGGATCCGTTGAATGCAGTCCTCATCAACGGAACGGCTGGAACATGGCTGGAACTTGATGAGGGGAACCAGTTTGCCCGTGGGCATGCGGGGGTTCATGTGGTTCCAGCGGCCCTGGCGATTGGTGAGGAGAGGGGTGCCTCTGGAAAAGAACTTTTAACAGCGATCATCCTCGGTTATGAAATCGCCTGCCGGATTGGCATTGCTTCAAAAATAAGGATGACTATGCACCCCCATGGTACTTGGGGAACAATCGGCGCTGCGGTGACAGTCGGGAAATTGATGGGCATTGATGTCGGACAGATGAAGGCATTAATCAACATCTCTTCATCGATGACTCTGGCGACCTCCAGGAAGACCATGCTCGAAGGGGGAACAGTTCGAAATCTCTATGCCGGTGTCAGCGGGTACATGGGAATTTTGGCCTATCATCTCCTGATGAGCGGATTTACGGGTGAAGCCGATGGTATCCGCTCAGTTTATGGCGGTGTGGTCTCCGATTCTTTCGATCCAGCGATGATGGTTGAAGGGATAGGCTCACGATACGAAATCACCCGGAATTACTTTAAGAAGTATGCCTGCTGCCGTTACAACCATTCGAGCTTGGATGCCCTTTATAAGATAATGGGAAAACAGAAGGAAAGAAAGATACGTCCAGAATTGGTTGAGCACATCACGATAGAGACCTATTCGCTGGCTGCTCAACTCGGCGATCAGAATCCGGGTAATATGTTGGCTGCGAAGTTCTCCATCCCATTTGCCATTGCGACCACCATTATACATGGAAATTCCGGGGTTGAGTGTTTCTTGCCAGATCAGGTGAGCCAACCGAAGATCAGGGAATTGGCGGCCAGAGTCAAGGTGGTGGAGAAGCCGGAGTTTACACAGTTGATGCCCTCACAACGTCCCTCTACAGTCACAATTCGATTTAGAAATGGAGAAGCTTTTACTGAGACCGTTTTCATCACCAGAGGGGATATTGAGGATCCTTATTCGACAGAAGAAATCGAAGAGAAATTTTTAGATATTACTTCTCCTATTTACGGAATGGAGAAAGCGAAGGCAATTGTCGAGAAGACGAAAAGGATTGAGGCATTCAACAACATACAGGATTATACAGACGGCCTTTAAGGAGGAATGAGGATGAGCCGATTTGATCTAGTGGTGAAAAATGGAAACGTTGTTATTCCAAAATTAGGGGTCATCAGAGCAGATATCGGAATCGTTCAAGAAAAGATTGCAGCGATCTCCAGAGAGATTGATGAAAAAGAGGCTATAAAAATGATCGATGCCTCAGAGAAATATGTGTTTCCAGGGGCCGTGGATTCCCACTTTCATATCGGGATCTTCCGCCCAATGGATGAAGATGCGATAAGCGAATCGGCTTCAGCGGCCTGGGGAGGTGTGACAACCATCGGGAGTTACTTTCGAACGGGCAAAAACTACCTGAACAAATCCGGACCCTATAAAGAGATTTTCCCTGAGGTGTTAGAGAACTCAAGAGAATCCTTTTACACCGATTACGTCTATCACATCTCTATCATGACACCTGAACAGGTAAATGAAATTGAAATGCTGGTGAAGAAATTTGGTGTTTCAACCTTCAAATACTTCATGTTTTACAAAATGCTTGATTTGACTGGTGCACCCGGAAGTGGTCAGTATTTGATGATTAACACCTCGTACGATCTGGGATTTCTGTATGGATACATGCGGGAGGTGGCAAGGGTGAACAAGATCTTCAAAAACTATGGTAGGATCAGCCTGAGCATCCATTGTGAGAACCCTGAGATCATTCATCCTGCCACTGAGTATATGAAAAGCCATATGTCAGGAAATCCCCTTAAGGATTATAGCGATGCCAGGCCGACATTCGCGGAGAAATTGGCCATCAAAGAGGCGGAGACAATCGCTGCTCAGACGAATTGTCCCGTAAACATCCTCCATCTATCAAGCATAGACGCCATTGAGTCTGGCGATGAGGCAGCCCAGAGGAACCCCGAACTTTCTATTCTGCTGGAAGCCACTTTGCACCATCTTGGTTTATCGAATGACATCCCATACGGAAGACTGGGAAAGGTTAACCCGCCGATTCGTGAAAAAGAGCATGTTGAGGCATTATGGAAGGCAGTGATCAATGATGATATTAAGACAGTGGTGAGTGATCACGCTTGTTCCACAAAGAAGATCAAGGAAGGGGATATCTGGACATCTCTGGCAGGTTTTGGTGGAACAGAGCTCATATTCCCTCTGCTTTTAACAGAAGGGTATCAAAAAAGGGGGTTGCCACTACACCGTATCGCAGAGATTACTTCTTACAATTCAGCGATATACCACGCGCTTTACCCAAAAAAGGGAACCATTGCTCTGGGTTCGGATGCGGACCTAGCCATCATTGACCTTAACAAGGAGAAAAAGGTGTCCGTAGAAACACTGCACTCGGCCCAGGATTTTACGCCTTTTGAAGGGATTCAGTATAAAGGGTGGCCAATATGCACCATATTGAGAGGGAAAGTGATCTTTGAGAAAGACCAAATTGTCGGCAGACCAGGTGATGGCCAGTTTATTAAACGACCTGTAATGTATCACTACCGGGAGGAATTGACCCTATAGTCATCTTCTTCTATTGAGAAGGTGAGTAAAATAAACTAATTTATGATGTCAGCGACAGAAAGGCAAAAAAATGGTAAAGGCTATTCTGGGATATGATATAGCACCTGGGATGACAGTTGACGAGTATGAGAAATGGCTCAGAGAGATTCACTTACCGGATCTGAAGAGGATTCCGGGATTAAGAAAGGTTGTTCTGAATACGGTAAAAGGGATTGTCAGAGGGGATACAGTTTTCTACCGGATTGCCGAGCTCCATTATGATAATATGGAAAATTTTGAGGAGGCGAAGAGATGGCGTGAAGAGAACCCAATCCCGCAAGAAAGAGGTCCCGATGGGAGGACAAATTTCAGATTTTATGTGGTCTGTGAAACGGAGGAGATTGTCTTTTGAAGAATTTCATTTTTGACAAGTGGGGAGAAACTGTGATTAAAGATCTTCGACTTCTTATCATATCAAGGAGGATGAATCCTTGAACTTTCCCGGACTGCCCCTTCTCCTGCAATCAATTGTCAGTGGCATCCTCATGGGAGGCGTGTATAGCCTTGTCGCCATAGGCCTGACCCTGATCTTCGGGGTCATGCAGATCATCAATTTTGCTCATGGTTCGCTGATGATGCTTGGCATGTTTACCACCTACTGGCTTTATGTCCTCATGGGCGTAGATCCCTATCTCTCCCTTCTCTTCTCAATCCCCATCTGTTTCGTTTTGGGACTTCTGATCGAACGTTTTCTTATTACACCGGTGCTGGATGCTCCGGCACATAATCAGCTACTTCTCACACTTGGATTATCTCTCTTTATTGAAAACCTCGCTTTGTTCCTCTGGAGTCCAAACTTCAGGACATTAGATATCCCATATCTTCAAACGGCTGTAACTGTGGGGACTGTGATGATCAGTTTTCCCAAGTTGGTAGCCTTCTTTTTCGCCCTATTGCTTACGGCCTTTCTTTATTATTTCCTTAAGAATACAGATCTGGGCAAGGCGATTCGGGCTGCCTCTATGGAAAGGGAGGGAGCGCTGACAGTGGGGATCAATCTAAGATGGGTCTATTGTCTGGCCTTTGGAATTGGAACAGCCTGTGTCGGTGCGGCTGGAACTTTAAGTGCGCCCTTCTTCTATGTCAATCCAAGTGTAGGAGGTATCTTCGTAATCACAGCCTATGTGGTCGTGGTCTTTGGGGGGATGGGCAACTTTATCGGTGCCCTCGTTGGAGGACTGATCATCGGGGTGGCCGAATCTGTCGGCGCCGCTTTCTTTCCAGGCCAGCTGAAGAAATTCATCATTTACTTTATCTTCATCCTGATCCTTCTCTTTAAGCCAGAAGGAATTTTTGGGAGACGCAGTGAGTAATATCCATCAAAAGACATGGAACATCCTCCTGATCGTGGTGTTAGGGGGCCTCATTCTTGGGCTTCCACTCTTTTTAGGGAAATACTATCTTCATTTCTTTATAATGATCTTCTTTTTTGCATTCCTCGGCTCGGCGTGGAATATATTAGGGGGCTATGCCGGCCAGTTCTCCTTCGGCCATGCGGCATTCTTCGGGACAGGGGTTTTTACCTCGACCCTTCTCCAGATTCATGCTGGTGTGAACCCTTGGATTGGAATGTTGCTGGCAGGAATAGCAGGAATGGGATTGGGATTATTCATCGGTTTCCTGAGTTTCCGATACGGCCTTCGGGGACCCTATTTTGCACTGGCCATGCTTGCCCTGGCCGAGATGCTCAAACTGATCGCAATCGAGTGGATGACCAGTCGGTATCCCTTGGGAATCACCATCCCTCTCAGGGGCGATTCCCTCCTGTATTTCCAGTTCAGAGATAAGGTCCCTTACTATTACATCAGCTTTTTAATGATGGCGGGAGCTCTTTTCCTTACACGCTTTATTGAAGTTAGGAAGATCGGATCCTATTTCAAGGCAATCCGTGAAAACGAGAGTGCTGCCGAGGCTCTAGGCATTAATGTCTTCAGGTACAAACTCATCGCCATGGCGATCAGCGCATTCCTGACCGCCGTGGGAGGAACATTTTATTCTCAGTACTATCTGAACATCGAAGAGGAGTCGGCCTTTGGGGCAGGTATCTCAATAGAGATATTAATGGGGCCGATTATCGGGGGCGCGGGGACAGTATTTGGTCCACTGCTTGGAGCAGGCATATTAGAATTCCTATCAGAAACAACACGGAATTTCCTCGGTGGCTATAGCGGGGTTCACCTGATGATTTACGGTGCTGTACTTGTCTTTGTCATCATCTTCCTCCCCCATGGGATTATGGGAGGATTACAGGAGACTTTTCGTAAAATCACGAAAGGCCAGACCAAGACATAGAGGGAAATCTGGATGATCATTCTGGAAGTAAAAGAGATTACAAAACGGTTTGGTGGGTTGGTGGCACTTAAGGACCTATCCTTTAAATTAAGGCAAGGGGAGATTCTGGGCATCATTGGGCCAAACGGAGCTGGGAAGACGACACTGTTTAATGTGATCACATCTTTTCATCGACCAGAGACCGGAAAGATTTTCTTTAAAGGGGAGGATATTACGGAGCTTCGTCCCTATCAGATATGCAGGAAGGGGCTCGCCCGGACGTTTCAGATAACGCAACCCTTTGCTAATCTGACAGTGCTCGAGAATGTTAAAATTGGAGCTTACAACCATATCCCTTCAAGTCGAGAGGCCACTGATGAGGCCTTGCGGATTCTGGAGGCGGTTGGGCTCATTGAGAAGAGGAATGAACGTGCAACTTCCCTTTCGATCGGTCATCGAAAAAAACTGGAACTAGCGAAGGCTATGGCCACCCGGCCTGAGGTGATCCTCTTGGACGAAGTGGTTGCTGGTCTAAACTCGAGAGAGGCGAATGATATGATTGCCTACATCCACCATATTCAGAAACAGGGCATCACCATCCTGCTGATTGAACATGTGATGAAGGCCATTATGTCCCTCTCCAATCGGATTGTTGTGATTCATTATGGCCAGAAGATATCAGAGGGAAAACCAGAGGAGGTTTCAAAAGATCCAAAAGTGATCGAGGCCTACCTCGGAGAGGAATATATCCTTGCTAAGCATCAAAGATCTTGACGTCCACTACGATGATGTGCAGGTTCTCCATGGGGTGACGATGGAGGTACGTGCAACAGAGATCGTCACTATCGTGGGGGCAAATGGAGCTGGCAAGACGACGCTCCTTAAGACTATTACAAGCATCCACAGGTCTAGCAAAGGGCAGATATGGTTTGAAGGGGAACGGATTGATCATCTATCCCCTCACCACATCGTGGATAGGGGTCTGATCCGGATACCGGAGGGAAGAAAGATTTTCCCCACCATGTCTGTCCTTGAAAATTTAGAATTGGGCTCATATCTCCCAAAAGCAAAGGCTTTGCGGTCTGAAAGCATGGGCAAGGTCTTTGATCTCTTCCCAAGGCTCAGAGAGCGGACCCGGCAATTGGCGGGTACCCTTTCTGGGGGAGAACAGCAGATGCTTGCCATTGGGAGAGGGCTTATGACCCTTCCTCGCCTTTTGATGCTCGACGAGCCATCCCTGGGAATTGCTCCCCTTCTTGTTCGGGAGATCTTCCGGACGATTCGTGAGGTCAACCATCAGGGTACCACCCTCCTGTTGGTCGAACAAAATGTCTTCAATGCCCTTGATATGGCTCATAGAGGTTATGTTTTGGAGAACGGTAAGATCGTCCTTCAGGGGGAAGCGCATGATCTTCTGGGCAATGAATATATTAAGGAGTCTTATCTTGGAATTTAAACTTTTTCTAACTTAAACTCCTCCAAGATAGGATATACCTTACATAACATAGGCACAATATTCAGATTACTTCCTAATAGTGCGTTTATTGAGGAAGCCCCCTACAAAGGTTTCGGGTCATTCGCGTCAACAAAAGATAGTTGATGTGAATGTACAAAACGCCTAACATTTAACCATGAAAGGAGGAAATGAAAATGGAAAGTAAGAAAAAAAGCAGGAAGGGGTATGAAATTAATCGGAGAACCTTTTTAAAAATGGCCGGAGTCACAGGTCTGGCGGCCTCCCCTATCGCCTTCCCGGCAGTCCTTCGGGGTGCGGCCCCCAAGGAAATTCTCATTGGTTCCATCCATCCGATTACCGGCCCGGTAGCCTACGATGGCACTTCACTCGATCAGGCTGTTCACCTCGCCGTGGATCAGAAGAATGCTGCTGGGGGAATCAAATCCATGGGGGGGGCAAAGATAAAAGTCGCCCTTATGGATTCTGAGGGGAAGCCGAAGGTCGGCGAGGCAGCGGCTGAAAAACTGATTCGTGATGGTTGTGTTGCCCTTCTCGGCTGCTACCAAAGCCCGGTCGCCATGGTCACGACAGCGGTGGCTGAAAGACATGGAGTTCCCCACCTAATAACAGTCGGAGTAGCAGATGAACTCCTGGAGCGCGGGTTTAAATATACCTTTCGCACCCAGCCCGACGCTTCAAATATGGCTGAGTTGACCTGCAAATACCTCCGTCAACTGTCCGATAAGTTTAACATTGCTCTCAAAACCATAGCAGTTTTACATATAAGTGGTTTTGGCGCTGTGGTCAACAGTAAGCTGGCCAAGTTTGCTTCCAGATATGGATTTGAAATAATCGGTAGCGTCTCTTATGGCATTGGTACTCCAGATATTACGACGGAGATCTCCAAGATCAAAGGTATGAATGGGGATGTCATCGTGGATGTTGGCTATCTTTCAGATGGAATTCTGAAAATCCGTACCTACAACGATCTCAAGGTTGAACCTAAGGGAGGAATCATAGGGTGCGCCAATGGTGCCTTCAGTAATCCTAGCATGGTCAAGGAGATGGGAAGGTTGGCCGAATTTCTTATGGATGGGAACTACTGGCATAACCCCCGAAGTGCTTTTGCTAGGAGTGTCATTGAGGAATACAATAAAAAATATACCAGGGTAATATTCCAGTCCCACGCCGTTCACGCCTATAATGCCACCTTAGTCGTAATCGACGCCTTAGAAAGGGCAGGGACATCTGATCCTGGCAAGCTCCGGGACGCGATTGCGAGGACCTCTTTTAAAGACCACATAGCTCCAGGAGGACCTATTGAATTTGATACCACGGGGCAGAATAAGAATGCCATGGCTACCTTGCAACAGGTACAGAAACGAGAGATCAAGGCGATTTTGCCTGATGAGTTCTCGGACGCAAAACCTGTTTTTCCGATCCCTCCGTGGAGTGCCAAGGCCTGAAATTTTTTACCAGCCCCCCCCTTCCCCATCTGACGGGGAGGGGGGGCTGGTTACCGGCAGGCGGGGTAGCCCCTTTTGGATGGAAAGGTATTATTTCAGAAAAGTATCAGAAGATAAGAGGGAAGTAGGGGGAAATGCAAATTAGTTGTCCAACGCATCCAACTCCGTCATCTCTCCAAATCTAGCCATTCGGTTCACCGAGGACATCGTCATCCCCGGAAACCGCACCAATGACGCCCTGGGGTATCCCAACTTCCGTAGAAGGGCAGAGGGGCAGATCTCAACAATCAACGAAACTTTGTCAAAAGTTGAGGGGCGGTTGCCCAAATCGATTTCATGCTTCGACAAGCCTGTCCTGAGCCGCCGCTCCCCTTCGACAAGCTCAGGATGAACGGTTTTTTCCGAATGTCCTGAGCGAAGTCGAAGGAAGGGCTCAGTATGACCGGAAAAGTTACATGATTTCAACATATCACCGCTCGCCCTGAGCCTGTCGAAAGGCAAATGGTTGGTTTGGGCAACAACCTGTTGAGATCAGACCCCAACCAACATTTGCTGTGAGCATCTTCTATTTTATAGGCCACTCCCCTCTTTCCCTCAGGACATCCCGGTAAACATGAAGCGCCTCATTAACAGCAGGCATTCCCGCATAGGTGGCCAATTGGAAAAAGATCTCAGCAATTTTTCTTGGGTCACAACCAACATTCAACGCTGCATTTACGTGGAGTTTCAATTCATCTGTGGCGCGGAGTGCTGCCAGCATAGCACACGCAGCCATCTGCCTTTCGGGCAGACTCAAAACCGTTCTGGAATAAAGATTGCCGGTGATAAACAGGGATAAATCGTTGGCAAGGTCTCTGTCAAATTCCTTCCAGGTCAGATAAGGGGGACCCATCTTGATCCCTTTACCGAACAGCTGATTGGCTGTCTCTTGAGTCTTTTTTCTTAATTCGTCATTCACCATATGAGCCCTCCTTCAATAAACTTTTTTACAATATGGATCCCTTCCTTTTCTATCTCTTTTTATTTTCGCCTTTTGCTTTCTGAATATATTGCCCCAAGACCAGACGGATTTCATCATAGGTGACATCCTGGGGAAGCAGGGCCCTGATCGGAGCCAATCGTTCGCTTCCGGCACGGACAATCGCTTCCTTAATGAGGGCGATTCGCTCTTTTGAAAGAATGCGGTTAAGGTCGATTGACCGGCTTTCGCCAATAAGCTGCACAAGATGTTCGGCAATCGTCGATGGGGTAAGACCCCGCTTTTGGGCGATCTCTTTTAGAGTCCCTCCCTTCTCCCATAGCATCCATG
>JASEHH010000009.1 GCA_030017685.1 Thermodesulfobacteriota bacterium
CTCGGTCCCAACCCCCTTATCTTCTCCGTCATCTCACGGGCCACCTCCGCAAATCGCTGACCCTGGGCTGAACTCATGTTGTATATCTCCACACGGCCAGAACCCAATCCCACTTCATCAAGTAACGTCTTCACATATTGAACCCTCTTTTTGGCCCTCAGGTTGCCCCTCAGGAAGTGACACTCCCCCTCCAAACACCCCGCCAGATAGACCCCGTCCACCCCTGATTCAAAGGCTTTGAGAATCAACAGGATATCCACCCTGCCCGTACAGGGTACCTTCACAATCTTCACATTGGTCGGATAGGATAGCCTCATCGAACCTGCCAGGTCCGCTGCACTGTAGGCTCAATGCTCACAACAGTAAGCCAGTATCTCAGGCTCAAACGACGTCAGTCGTTTGTCGTCCGTCGTTTGTCGCACACTCTCTTGAATTGCTTCCATCGCTCCTCCCGAATGTGGAAAGTGGAGGGTGGAAGGTCGTTTTAACCTAATACTGGTTAGTTAGGCTGTCACCGTTCACCCTGAGCTTGTCGAAGGGTGCGTCGCTAAGCCGTTCATCCTTCGAGAGCCTCAGGACGAACGGCTTAAATGAACAGCATTGGGTTTTAACCACTCTCCACTCTCAACGCTCCACTCTCTAAAATAAGGGCCTGGCTCTTGGCCCAGAGCTGACCATCTCTGAAGTGCATCAGCTCTATGGCTCTGGCCGGACATTCGGCCACGCAGCTTCCACACCCCTTGCATTTGGCCAGATCAATCTCCGCCTCACCCTTGGCATTGATCACTGGCACATTGTAGGGACAGATCCTCACACAGGTCAAACAGGCTGCACACCGCTCTCCCTCCACTATCGCCACCACGCCGCCGACTAATATCTTCTCCTTCGAAAGAATGGTACAGGCCCGGGAGACTGTTGCGCTTGCCTGAGAGATGCTTTCGCTGATGAATTTGGGACCATGTCCTGAACCCGCCAGGTAGAGGCCATCGGTTGCAAAATCGACCGGCCTCAATTTCATATGGGCTTCGAGGAAGAATCCCTCTGCTGTTCGAGGGACCTTTAACATGGTTGCCAACTCTTCGTTCTCTCTTGAAACGGTAGCCGAAGAGAGGACCAGGAAGTCAGGTTTAATCTCTATCCCCTCCTTTAAAATTGGATCGACAAAGGTAATAGAGAGGTCCTGTCCATTTTTACTGACCACCGGTTTTTTATCAGGTTCATATCTGACGAACAGAATTCCTTGGTCTCTGGCTTTTGCATAGTACGATTCCATCAGACCGTAGGTCCTCATATCCCGGTAAAGAATGGTGATGTCAGCCCTGGGATTTAGTTCCTTCATCTTGAGGGCGTTTTTAATAGCTGTGGCACAGCAGGTCCGGCTGCAGTAAGGTCGTTCCTCATTTCTTGATCCCACGCACTGAATCATGACGATCTGATTGGCCTGGGCCACTTCATCCGGCTGATTGGCAATCTGGTTTTCCAGTTCTATTTGTGTGAGGATGCGGGGATCCTCGCCATAGAGATATTCGTTTGGTTTCCATTCATCGGCGCCGGTGGCCAGGATGGTGACTCCGTGTTCGATCTTCCGGTAATACATCGTAGGCGCGACCATGATTCCTGTTGAGAAATTGCCTTTGGAACCGCTGAAGTCAACGACCAGTGCGTTCGTAATCACCTGGATGGATGGATGACCTGTCACCCGGGCGATCAGGCCTTTCAGAAAGGCCTGGATATCTTCACCTTCAAGCGTGTAGTGAAGATTCCTCAAATTCCCGCCTAACTGAGCCTCTTTTTCGATAAGAAAGACCTCGTATCCCTGTTCGGCCAGCTTGAGGGCGGCTGTCATTCCTGCGACACCGCCTCCGATGACCAATCCTTTCTGGGTAACGGAGAGGGCGATCTCGCCCAGCGGTTGAATCAACCTGGCATTGGCCACCGCCATCCTGACAAGATTTTTCGCCTTTTCTGTGGCTTCCTTCTTCTGAGACATGTGAACCCAGGAGCATTGATCCCGAATATTGGCCATCTCAAAGAGGTATTTATTCAATCCTGCATCGCGGATGGTTTCCCTGAACATGGGCTCATGCGTTCTCGGAGAGCAGGAGGCGACAATGACACGGTTCAGATGATGCTCCTTAACGGCATTCTTAATCTTCTCCTGGGTATCGGTCGAGCAGGTGTAAAGGTTTTCATCCACATAGGCCACATTCTTTAAGGTGCGGGCATACTCCTTGACCCCAGGGACATTGACAAAGCCTCCGATATTGATCCCACAGTGGCAGACGAAGACACCTATCCGGGGTTCTTCGCTTGCCACATCCGCTTCTATCGGATACTCTTTCTTCGTAGCCAGGGTTCCCCTCGCCTGAGAGAGGGTGCCGGTGGCATCGGCCACTGCGCCGCTTGCTTGAGTGACGGTTTCAGGGATGTCCTTGGGCGCCTCGAAGGCGCCGCAGACATAGATTCCGGGCCTTGAGGTTGAGGTGGGTTCGAACGGTTTGGTTTTACAGTATCCATACCCATCCAAATCCACGCCCAGCCGTTTCGCCATCTCCATGGTCGTTTTTGAGGGGACCATGCCCACAGAAAGAACCACCAATTCAAACTCCTCCTCCACGAGATTCCCTTCCTCATTGAGATAGGTGAGAAGGAGGTTCTTTGTTTTATACTGTTCCCTGATTCTGGAGACCATGCACTTAATGAAACGGACCCCATATTCGGACTTTGCCCTCTCATAGTAAGCATCGAACCCTTTGCCGTAGGCCCTCACATCCATGTAGAAGATGGTGGGCTTCACAAAGTGGACATGCTCTTTGGCAATGATGGCCTCCTTGGTGGCGTACATACAGCAGATGGATGAGCAGTAATCATTTCCGCAATTGGAATCTCTGGAGCCGACACACTGGATGAAGGCGATCCGTTCAGGGACCGTCCCATCGGAGGGCCTCAGGAGATGGCCCCTGTGCGGGCCGGTAGCGCTTAATAGCCTTTCGAATTCGATGCTCGTCACGACATTGGGATAAACTCCATAACCGAATTCAGGCCTGAGATGGGCATCAAAGACCTCATAGCCAGGCGACAGGATAACCGATCCCACATCGATCTTTTCAACAATCTGGCTCTCTTCGTAATTGACTGCTTTCGCAAGGCAGACCCTTTCGCAAAGTCCGCATCCGATACACTGCTCGCGGTCGATAAGATAGATCTTCGGGATGGCCTGAGCATATTTGATATAGATGGCGGCCCTCTTGCTCAACTTTTCATTGTAGGCATCAATGGCAGTGACCGGGCAGTGTTTGGCGCATTCACCGCAGCCGGTACACCGGTCGAGGTGAATATATCTCGGCCTTCTCGTCAGAGTGACGCTGAACCGGCCGGGCTCACCCTCAAGGCCTTCTACATCGGCATTCGTGATGACCCGGATGTTGAGATGCCTCCCGCACTCCACCAGTTTCGGGGACATGATGCACATGGAGCAATCATTGGTGGGGAAGGTTTTGTCGAGCTGGGCCATCACTCCGCCGATGGTGGGGGAGTTGTCGACCAGGTAGACATAAAAGCCCGAATCGGCGAGATCGAGAGATGCCTGCATCCCTCCAATACCGCCTCCAATAACCAAGACAGCGCCAATGGGTTGTTTATCTATATCTTTTTTCAGATCTCTTGCTGCTTCCATAACTCCTGTCCTAATCAGGTTTAGGTCAAGGCTAAGGTTTAGAACTTTATCATTTAAATCTCAACCTTAACCTTAGCCTTAACCTTAGATATTTCGTATATATTTCGGAATCTTTCCTTCCTCCGACGGATCAAAACCGATCTTTCCTTCTCCGATTAATGAGACTAAATAGTCGAGGGTCTCTTTTAATTTCAGGTTTAATGTTTGACTGATCTCTGCGGCGGCCAATGTTTTCGATTCGACCAATGCGATAATTCTATTTTTTATCAACTCATCACGAATGGTAGTCTCAATCGCCGCATCCAATCTCTCTTTGGGGAGTTGTTCGTGATAGACGTTCTCTTTTTCTATGAGTTCAGGTCCCTTGCCCACCATCCAGCGGATCTTTTCCCCTTCAAGAGAGGCTTTGACTGCCTGGAGTCTCCCTCTCATCCCCTGATCGAGAGGGAAGGGGCCCAGGCCGCGAATCTTCTCGACGAACTGGCGGATCACCTGAGAAAAACGTTCTCCCTCGCCGGCGGAGACCCAGTCAAGCAGAAGTCTATCCGATCCGATTCCGGCCATCTCCAACAATTTCCGGGTGAGGATAATTTTTTTCTCGGCCTGATAATTTCCGGTCAGGTAATGGCAGTCTCCGGGATGGCATCCCAGGATCATGACGCCATCATATCCTACAAGAAAAGCTCTTGGGACGAAAGAGGGGTCAACCCTTCCGGAGCACATCACCCGGATCACACGGCTGTTGGGCGGGTACTGAAATCGGGAGATGCCTGCCAGGTCCGCCCCGGCATAGGCACACCAGTTACAGAGAAATGATAGTACCTTAGGTTCGAAAATCATTTCTTACACCTTAATTCAATAATCATTGCAAATTGCAAAATTAGCAATTAGCAATTCATAATGGTTATTTAAATTCCATTTACTAAACTATAATAGATCCATTTTGCATTGTTAATTTTGCAATGCTCATTTTGCAATGGATCTTTTTTCAGGCGGCCTTCTCCTTGGCAGTGCTGAGGGCCTCGATCTGGGCAATCAACTGTTTATCGGAGAAATGATAAACCGTAGCCGCCATCTGCGGGCAACTGGCGCTACAGACCCCGCATCCCTTGCACGAGGCCGCAATCGTCTCGGCCTTGCTTCCTTTTTCGGTTTCCACCACACGAATTGCATTAAAGGGGCAGAGCAGTTCACAGAGGCCACAGCCCACACAGCGCGTCTGATCCACCTCGGAGATGGTCGGAAGCACGCTCACATATCCTTTGGCCACGGCGGCAGTGGCGCGGGCCACAGCAGCGTCGGCCTGAGAAATGGATTCGCTGATATTCTTTGGGAAATGGGCCAATCCAGCCAGGAAGATCCCATCCGTCGCAAAATCGACAGGACGGAGTTTCATATGAGCTTCGAGGAAGAATCCGTCCGCAGTCAAAGGCACCTTGAGCATCTTCGCCAGAGTTTCATTCTCATAAGGCAAAATGGCGCTGGCCAGAACAACAAGATCCGGCCGGATATGGATCTCCTCTCCAAGGATTTTATCTTTAACTTTGAGAAGGAGTTTACCTTCTTCGATGTTCAGATCGGGTTTTGAGTCGATATCGTATTGAACGAATTCCACTCCCTGATTTCTTGCCTGGGTGTAATATTTCTCCATCAATCCGTAGGTCCGGATGTCGCGATAGAGGACGGTTACCTTTGCATCGGGATTCTTCTCTTTGATCTTCAACGCATTCTTCACGGCGACAGAGCAACAGATTCGACTGCAGTTGGGATGTTCCGGGATTCGGGATCCCACGCATTGAATCATGACGATATGGCGGCTTCTGCTCACCTTTTCCCCGTGAAGGGCGATCCTCTCTTCCAGCTCTTTCTGCGTGATCACCCTCGGATCCTGGCCATAGAGGTATTCCTTGGGCGAACTCTCTTTGGCTCCAACTGCGACAACGACCACACCGTGTTCGACCTCTTTTTCGGTCCCGTTCGTCGAAATGACCGATTTAAAATTCCCGATATAGCCATTGAGGCTTTTGAGTTCTGATTTTGTAAAGACCTGAATTCGAGGATTTTCAAGAACCTCGTTGATGGTCTTCCGGAGAAGTCCCTGCGGATCATTTCCCTCGATGGTGTGATGGATATGCCGGAGATTTCCACCCAGTTCCGCCTCTCTCTCCACCAGTGCACAATCAAATCCCTGTTGAGCCAGGCCCAGGGCGGCCTTCATTCCGGAGAGTCCGCCTCCGATGACCAGACCTTTTTTGATGACCTCCACCAGAGGTTCTTTCAAGGGTTGAAGGAGATGGGATTTGGCCACCGCCATCCGGAGAAGCTCTTTTGCCTTTTCCGTAGCCTCTCTTGGCTGGTGCATATGGACCCAGGAACACTGATCCCGGATATTGGTCATCTCGAAAAGATATTTATTGAGGCCCGTCTCCCGAATCGTC
Source organism: Thermodesulfobacteriota bacterium (assembly GCA_030017685.1). GTDB lineage: Bacteria > Desulfobacterota > BSN033 > BSN033 > UBA1163 > RBG-16-49-23. Next base: position 6,115 of record JASEHH010000009.1, read on the forward strand.
TCCTGAAACATGGGCTCATGCGTTCTCGGCGAACAGGAAGCCACGACCACCCGGTTCAGCTGGTTCTCCTCGACGGCCTTCTTGATCTTCTCCTGGGTGTCCTGAGAACAGGTGTAGAGGTTTTCCTCCACAAAGACCACGCCCTCAAGCGTCCGGGCGTAGTCCTTAACTTCCGGAACATTGACTACGCCTCCGATGTTGATCCCGCAGTGGCAGACAAAAACGCCGATACGAGGCTTCTGGCCGCTCACCTCCAACTCTTCAGGATAGTCCTTCTTCTTTGTCAAGGTGCCGCGGACATCGGAGAGGAGGCTTGAGGCTGCGGCGACTGCCCCGCTTGCCTGGGCAACGGTCTCCGGAATATCCTTGGGTCCCTGAAAGGCGCCGCAGACATAGACTCCCGGCCGGCTGGTCTGAAGAGGAGAAAACTCCTCCGTCTTGCAAAACCCATAGGCATCGAGCGCCAAGCCGAGTTTGGCGGCAAGTTCTGTTGCTCCCTGAGAAGGGGTTAATCCCACGGAAAGGACGACGAGATCAAATTCCTCCTCTTTTAGTTTACCTTCGGAATCCACATAGGAGATGATCAAATTTTTTGACTTCGGTCTTTCAGCCACCCGGGAAACCATCGAGCGTATAAACCGGACGCCATATTCTTTTTTCGCCCTCTCGAAGTAGGCGTCGAAATCCTTTCCATGGGCGCGGATATCCATATAAAAGATCGTGGGCTCGACTTCGTGGTGGTGTTCTTTAGCGATCACCGCCTCTTTGATGGCATACATACAGCAGACCGAACTGCAGTATTCGTTTCCGCAATTTCCGGTCATATCTCTGGAGCCTGCGCACTGGATCCAGGCGACCTTCTTGGGCGCTTTTTGGTCCGAAGGCCTCAGCAGATTTCCTTGAAAAGGGCCTGAGGCGCTGAGGATCCGTTCGAATTGAATGCTGGTGATTACATTGGGAAGCCTGCCATATCCATAAGGGGCCAGCCGGTTTGCATCATATTCATCAAAGCCGGGGCTCAGAATGATCGAACCCACGCTGAAACGGACGGTCTCTTCTTCCATCTGATGGTTAATGGCTCCTGCTTTGCAAATGGCCACACACTGGAGACATTCGGAACAGAGCCCGCAGTTGAGGCATCGGAGGGCTTCCCTTTTTGCCTCTTCTTCAGTGAAGCCCTTCTTGACCTCTGAAAAGGTTCTTCTTCTCTCCTCAAGGGGGATCGTCTCCATCCGCGCTCTTGGGGCTTTGGGTTGATCGGCATAGATTTCTTGAAATCGAGCTTTTTCGATATCGGGTTTCTTTCTTCCCTCCTGAAGGTCTTTGCCTCTGAGATACCGGTCAATGGAGATGGCTGCTTCTTTGCCTGCGGCCACGGCCTCAATGGCAATCCAGGGTCCGGTGACCGCATCACCTCCGGCAAAAACCCCTTGCTTCGATGTCTGGAAGGTGGTTGGATCGGTCTTGATCGTTCCCTGGGGAGTGGTTTCAATCTCAGCCCCTTTTAAGAAAGAGAGATCGGGCATCTGGCCAATGGCAGGGATGACCGTATCGACCTCTATAGAGAAGTCCGAGCCCTGAACCGGAATGGGTCTTCTTCGCCCGGATGAATCCGGTTCTCCTAATTCCATACGGATGCATCGGAGAGAGGAGATCTTCCCATCTTTAAGAATGATCTCTGCCGGAGCGGCGAGAAGCTGGAGTTTGATTCCCTCCTCATCCGCCTCTTTTACATCTTCTTCATAGGCAGGCATCTCGTCCCGCGAGCGGCGATAGATGACCGTGACTTCCTCTGAACCAAGACGCAGGGCCGAGCGAGCCGCATCGATCGCCACATTTCCGCCGCCGATCACAGCCACTTTTTTCCCCACCGCAACCTTTTCATTAAGATTGGCCTTTCGTAAGAAGACAACGCCCGGGATGACATTCGGATTGTCCTCGCCGGGAATGTTCAGCTTCTGATCCTGATGGGCGCCCACACCGAGAAAGACAGACCGGTATCCCTGCCGGAAGAGGTCATCGATGGTGAGGTTGGGGCCGATGGGGGAGTTGGTCTTGATCTCCACGCCAAGGGACTGAATGGTCTTGATCTCTTCGGCCAGAATATCTCTCGGAAGGCGGTAGGAGGGGATTCCCGTATAAAGCATTCCGCCTGTTACAGGAAGGGCTTCAAAAATCGTAACAGGATATCCCTTCAGAGTCAAATAGGCTGCCGCAGTCAACCCGGCTGGCCCGGAACCGACCACAGCCACTTTCTCGTCCTTTACCTCTTCCTTCTGCACAGGAAGTTCTGTCTTGACCCCGTTAGAATTCCCCACCTCGGAAATGTTTGGATCTAAAGCTCCACCCTTTCTAACGGGGTGAACCTGATCGGCCACAAATCGTTTCAGTTCACAGATCGCAACGGGTTCGTCCAGGTCCTTGCGATTGCACTCCTTTTCGCAGGGATGGGGACAGATCCGACCCAGGACCCCGGGAAGAGGCAGGTTCTCCCATATTAAAGAGAGGGCTTCCTTATATTTTCCGGCACTGATCAGAGCGATATACCCCTGGGTATTGATGCCGGAAGGGCAGGTGAGGCCGCAGGGGGCCCGTTCCCCTTTTTCAATCGTAAAGATATTGGGGAAGGCCTGGGCATAGGGGCGGTAGATGGCTCTTCGGTCAACCAGGGCTTCGTCAAATTGACTCTTGATATGGACCGGGCAGGCCTCGGGACATTCTCCGCATCCCGTGCATTTGGAAGGATCAACGAAACGGGGTTTCTTCCTCACGGTCACTTCGAAGTTTCCAGGTTCTCCCTTGACCTCCGCTACCTCGGAATAGGTGAGAGGCATGATGTTGAGGTGACGGCCGGCCTCGACCAATTTAGGGGAGAGAATACACATCGAGCAGTCGTTGGTCGGAAAGGTCTTGTCGAGCTGGGCCATCACTCCGCCAATGGCGGGTGAGGATTCCACAAGATAGACATAGAAGCCAGATTCGGCAAGGTCGAGAGAAGCCTGAATCCCGGCGATTCCCCCGCCCACGACCATCACTGCTCCGATTTTGTCAGACATATTCTTCCTTTCGATCATTCATCTAAAATCCGAAATCCGAATTATGTTGTCATTCCCGTGTAAACGGAAATCCAGGCTTTGTCCCTGCGAAGGCAGGGAACCAGAAACATTTAAAACTGGATTCCTGTTTTCACAGGAAACCCTGGATTCCTGCTTTCGCAGGAATGACTTGCGATGGAATTCGACATTGACCACATTTTTTCAAATAGCTAAAGTGTTACAAAACTTTTTGTTTGGGACATTTTTATTTTCGAACATTTGTGCTTGTTTCGAATTTCGTATTTCGTGCTTCGAATTTATCATTTTTCCTATATCAACCCTTTTGCATTTAGCACCTTCAAAGGGTCTGTGATATGGTGCCTGAACCACTTTTTCGCATCTTTATGGCCCAGAGCCAGTCCCATTAACTCCGAAAAATAGAGGATGGGGATGTCGAAATCATCTCCGACCTCCTTACCCAGTTCATCCTGACGAGTATCGAGATTGGAGTGACACATGGGGCAACCCGTGACCAGGCAGTCCGCCTCAGCCTCTTTTGCCATGGAGAGGAGTTTCCCACCCAATCTCCTGACGATGTCTGTCCGTGTCATGACCAGGCTGGCCCCGCAACAGTCAGTCTTATAGGACCAGGGGATGGGTTCTGCGCCGAGGGTCTCCATGAGACGATCCATATGCACTGGATCCTCATAATGCTTTATTCCGGTCAGCTGGGGAGGCCGAACCGTCAGACATCCATAATAACAGACAACCTTGAGCCCCTGAAGGGGTTTTACTCGTTTTTTCCTGACCTCTTCGAGGATGGGTTCGTCACAGAAGAAGTCCAGAGAGTATCGAATAGGAACATTTCCCTGATAAGAGAAACGGATTTTTTCAGAGTGTTGCTTCACCTCTTTTTCCGCAACCTTAAAACGGCTGTAACAGGCCACGCAGGGGACGAGCAACTCCCGTTGGCTCTTCTCTGCAATGGCAAGGTTGCGGGCGGCGAGGTCGATGGCCAGCTCTTCATCCGTGCAGTGGGCAGAGCTGGCTCCACAGCAGGTCCAATCTTCCAACTCATGGAGCTGGAGGCCAAGAAGCTCGGAGACGCTCCGAATCGATTCATCGTATTCCCTCGCGGTCCCATGGAGGGAGCACCCTGGATAGTAGGAAATCTCTTTCACTTTCTCCTCCTATGTTTATTGATCATCGATCATTGAACATTGATGAATTCGTAAAAAGTCGTCATTCCCGTGAAAACGGGAATCCAGAGAATTCTAACTATATAAAAATACTGGATTCCTGCTTGCGCAGGAATGACAGACAATAGCCTTTTCAGACTTTTTACAAGACCATCAACATTGATAATTGCAAACTGCTAATTGATGATTACTTCACTTCCCTTTCTCAAATGAGTTGAAGATCTCCTTGATCTCTTTTCCCCCTCCGAACTTGGACGGAAAAAGTTTGATCTTCCCTTTACGGTACATCTTCAATCCCAGGGAAGCATCCTTGAAGAAGTCCCTCGTTTTCATTTTAAACTGGAGGATGAGGCTCAGTTCGTGGATCCGGCCTTTCGATTTGATCGTATCGAGGAAGACAGAGTGAAAGACCGGGACATCCTTTTCCCCCGGTTTGATCCCGGATCGAGAGGCGATTCCTCTTAAGGTATCCATGATCTTCGCAATGTCAATGTTATTGGGACAACGTACGCTGCAGGCATAACAGGATGCGCAGATCCAGATCGTTTTTGAGCCGAGGACTTTTTCCCTGTGGTCATATTGAATGTGACGAAGCACCTGATTGGGGAGGATGTCCATGGCATAGGCGACCGGACAGCCTGCCGAACATTTTTGACACTGATAGCAGGCCTGCACTTTTTCGCCGCTGACCTGAGCCACTTCTGAGAGAAGAGAATTTGAATTCATCATTGACCTCGCCTCATTGAAGGGATGGTTCCTCCAGAATGGGTTGTGTTTGGGATTGGACGGGAAGTTCGATGACAAAAGACGTCCCTAAACCGGCTTTACTCTTGACATTAATGGTTCCTCCATGGTCTTGAACAATTCCATATGAAGTCGCTAAACCCAATCCGGTTCCTTTGCCCACGTCCTTTGTGGTAAAAAAGGGGTCGAAAATGCGGGAGAGATTCTCCTCGGGGATGCCTTCACCCGTGTCCGCAAATTCGATCCACACGGTTTTCCTATCCGGAGAAGGCGATGTGGCGATGGTTAAGGTCCCATTGCCATGCATGGCCTCTGCCGCATTGACGATGATGTTCATAAAGACCTGTTTCAGTTGGCCCGAATTTCCTCGCACAAAGGGCAAGAAGGGGTCAAGGTTCTTGACGATCCGGATATTGTGAAAGAGGGCCTGGTTGACCAGGAAGAAGAGGCCATCGTTGATGGCCCGGTTGATATCCGTGGGTTCCTTCTTCGGTTCAGTCTGGCGGGCAAATTCGAGCAGGCTTTTCACAATCTCCTTACAGCGCCCCGCCTCCTGGACAATTCGGGCGAGGTCCCCCCGTTTGGGATCTTCCTCCGGGAGGTCTTCCATCATCAGGCTGGAGTAGATGAGAATACCGCCCAGGGGATTGTTGATCTCGTGGGCAATGCCGGCTGCCAGTTTCCCAAGGGAGGCCATCTTCTCGGAGCTGACCAGCTGGAGGTGTGTCTCCTGAAGCTTCTTCTCCATCAGCAGACGGGACCTCAAATCCGTAAAGATGCCCACGCTGGCAATCTCCTGCCCTGTCCCATTGTAGATCAGGGCGGCGGAAAGCTGTATCGGGATCTCTATCCCTTCCTTATTGACGACATTGAATTGAGAAGGAAGGAATTTTCCGACCCCTCCGTAATCCGGGCTCCGGAGTCTTTTCATAATCTCCTTTGCAATTCCCAGCGGATAGATCTGTGTAATGTGAATCTTTCCGATCACTTCTTCAGCCTTATATCCGGTCAGGGCTTCCGCCCCCTTATTGAAGATAAAAATATTGCCCTTCATGTCGGCGGCAATGATCCCGTCGACGGAGCTCTCGATGAGGTTCATGAAAAACTCATTTGCCTCCCGGAGTTCATCTTCGATCCGTTTCCTCTCTGTGATATCCAGGTTTATTCCTTCGTAACCGATAATTTCTCCCTCTTGATTTTTAATGGGATGGCCGGTGAGCAGAACGGTGATCTTGTCCCCGTTCTTCTTCTTGAATTCCACTTCCATGTCTCTGACAAAGCCCCCCCTCTCGGCCTTCTCCTTGAGAATCTTTCGATCTTCCGGGTTCACATAAAGGTCCCGGACAATATCGATTTCGAGAAATTCTTCTTTACTGGGATAGCCGAGCATGTCAAGGAGGGCCTGATTGCAATCCAGGAACCTGCCCTCCTTCGAACTGATGAAGAGGCCATGTCTCACCCTTTCAAAAAGCCTCCGGAGCTTTTCTTCAGAGCCCTTTAAATCCCTTTCAAATTTTTTTCGCTCCGTGATGTCCTTGAGATAGGCATAGCCTTTACGAACCCCACGAGAGGTCTCGGCCAGGGCAATGCAGACCTCAGCCTCCTTGACCTCACCGGTGAAGGTGATCAAATGGGCTTCCGTACAGGTTTTTTCCCCATATCGTTCGGGATGGATGAAGAGATCTTCGATAAAGGACTGATCGGGTTTGTCCAGAAGCGAGAGGATGGTCATCTTGAGTAACTGTTCGTTCGTATATCCGGTAATCTCCGAGGCCATTCGATTGGCATATTCGATCCGATGGTTTTCATCGAATACGAAGATCCCATCATTCCCCAGCTCGGCGATGGCATGGAACATTCCGGACTCGATCCTCTTGTTGACAAGGGTGAGCCGTTCAGTCGGCTTTCTTTTTTTCTGCGATGGAGAGAGTTTCCTGGCCATCATTTCTTTTTTTACAACCCGACCTGGTCGAGAAGGGCAGGGACCAGATTTTCCCATCCAAGGGGAATAATCTGAACGCCCTGGCAGAGCGGTTTCGCGGCCCTGATGAAATCTCCGGCAATTTCGATACACGCTTTCTGTTTATCCGAAGCCTTGAGCAAGCGATCGATGATGGAATCCGGAATAGACGCCCCTTCCACATGCTTATTGATATAACGGGCCATCCCGACCGATTTGAGCAGGGTGATGCCCACGATGATGGGGACCTTGAAATGGGCGACCTTCTTGACGAAGGTTTCCAGAAGACCTGGTTCATAGATGGAGCCGGTGAAGAAGAAATCGACCCCCTGGCGAATCTTCTTCTCCATATCCATCACCTCGAGGTCGAGGATATGGCCTTTGGCAGCCGCATCGACCTGGGTACCGACAAAGAATACGGGTTTCCCTTTGAGATCATTGCCCATGAGATCATAGCCTTCCTGGAGGCGTTTGGCGGCGCCGAGCAAGCCGATCACATCGAGATCAAAGACGGGCTGGGCTTCAAAATGATCTCCGATGGAAGGGTGGTCACCCTGGAGCAGGAGGAGATTCTTCAGGCCAAGGGCAGAGGCATTGAGAAGTTCGGCTTGAAGGGCCAATCGGTTTCGGTTGCCACAGGAGAGGTTATAGATGACCTCGATCCCCTTTCCCTTCAGGAGGGCGCATACCGAGAGGGAGCCCAGCCTCATGATGGCATTCTGGAGGTCTGGAATATTGACCGCGTCCACGCGGCCCCTCCATCGTTCCGCATGTTCATGGACCTCGGAGAGATCGATTCCTTTTGGGGGCTGGAGTTCAGCGAGGACAACAAACTTTCCCGATTCCAACTGCTCCTTTAATGGCATGGCCTTTCTCCTTTACTCTGTCTTGGGACGGGGTAACAATCCAGCCATCTCCGTGATCTGACTCGTCATCTGCTCCCATTCGATGGCCATGATGTGGACCCCGTGAACCCCTTCTATCTCTCTCAATTCCTGGATCTGCTCGACACAGAGCTTGATCCCTTCTTCAGCCGGTTTCTTCGCTTTCACAATTCGGTCAATGATCTCATCCGGGATGATAATTCCCGAAACATTCTTGGCCATATATCGAGCCATACCTCCAGATTTAAGAGGAGTCACACCGGCCAAGATATGAACCTTTTCGTGAAGCCCTCGATCCCTCACCATCTTCATCCATTCCTTGAAACGGTTCATATCGTATATACACTGAGTCTGGAGGAAGTCAACCCCTGCGGCTACCTTCTTGGCCAAACGGATGGCCCGGAATTCGAATGGATCACCAAAAGGATTCTCCGCCGCACCGATGAAGAGTTTAATCTCCCCCTCTATCTTCTCCTCCCCGCCGAGCAATGTTCCTTGATCTCTCATCGTTCGAACACAGTCGATCAACTGGATGGAGTCGAGATCGTGAACATTCTTTGAGTCGACCTGATTTCCAAAGGTGTGATGGTCTCCGGTGAGGCAGAGCATGTTTTTGATGCCCAAGGCGGTTGCCCCCAAGAGGTCGCTCTGAATGGCTATGCGATTCCGGTCACGGGTCGTCATCTGCATCACAGGCTCGATCCCCATCTGGAGGAGGAGGCTTGAGGCGGCGATGCTCGACATCCGAACGATCGCCGTCTGATTGTCGGTGACATTGACCGCATCGACATAACCCCTCAGGAGGTCCGCCTTCCGTTTGATGACGCTTACTTCGTTTCCCTTTGGAGGACCCAGTTCACCTGTTACCGCAAACAGACCTTTTGATAAAATATTTTCGAGATTGCTTCCAGCTTTCATACTTTGAGATCCTCCCTCACGATCCTTCTTAATCCACTGTCTCTCGATTCCACACCCCATCGCCTGGCCGGGATGATTTCTTCCATCCTGTAAAGTTGACCCAGTCCATTGAGCCGGTCATAGATGAGTTGCCAGGCGCAATCCGCTTCTCTTTTGATTTCGCACTTCCCTTTTGAGGAGCCGCCGCAGGGTCCGTTGAAGAGTTGTTTGGCGCAACGGGCAACCGGGCAGATGCCCCCTGTCCTCTCGAGAATGCAATTTCCACAGGCCTGGCACCGTTCTTCCCAGACTCCATGGGTCACTGTTTCACCCAGAAAGGTTGTATTGACACCCGGAAAGACCGGAGTCTTTTGAAAATGGCGCGCCAGTGTCTGAACACCCACTCCGCAGGCGACGGAGAGGACCGCTTCGACCTTCTCGACGGTCTCCGATAGTTCGGTGGCAAATTCGGGTTCACACTGACGCGCAGGGGTCGCCTCCAGCACCTCCAGGAGCTTTCCCGTCCTCGTTCTCGCCATCCGAAGAGCGGAAGCGAGAAGCCCCACTTCCTTTTCGCCTCCGGCCTGGCAAACGGTAACGCATGCCCCACACCCCGACAAGAGAATTCTGTCATAAGGTTTAAGATAAAGTAAAATCTCTTCCAGCGGTTTCTGTTCAGCCTTGATCATGGATGCCTCCTAAAAAGAACATGGAAGAATGGAATATTGGAATACTGGAATCATGGGTAAAGGAAGCTTCGCTTCCTTTAGGCGACTTTCGTTCATATTTTGTATTTGTTTGTATTCCCAATATTCCAACTTTCCACCATTCCATTATTCTCGAACTTATATTTTGGCTGGGTTTGGTCCCAACTTTTTTAACTGTTCCGATTTCCGTTGAAGGGCCTCTGCCAACTTAGGGCCACAGTTGGTAGCCAGATGGCAAATTTCGATCCGTTCTTTCTCCAGTCCAATCTTCTCCAGAAGGCGATGTGCATAGGAGAGACGGCCTTTTGCCCGGAGATTCCCTCTGAGAAATTGGCAGTTCTCTTCGTAACAGGCGAAGATCAGAACGCCGTCCGCACCTCTTTCCAGTGCTTTCAGGAGATAGAGGGTCTCGATTCGACCCGCACAAGGAACCCGGACGATCTCGACATTTCGGGGAAGCTTGAGTTCCAAACCTCCCGCCATATCTGCGGCAGGATATCCGGACTGATCACAACAGAACGCCACGATCTTAGGCTCAAAGTTCACCATGTAAACTCTCCACTCATCTATCCAACATTTTAATCATTGTTGACCATCGTTTAAAATCCCAAATTCCAATTTCCAAATAAATTCCAAATTCCAATCTACAATGACCTAAACAGTTTTGTTTGAAATTTTGGATTTTGGACATTGGTGCTTATTTGGTACTTGGAATTTGGTGCTTGGTTATTTATTTTCTCCCAATCTCCTTATCTCCCTATCTCCCAATAATATAGAGAATCCCATCTGGGCATAGATCAATTCATCGGGCTGATGGCGAAGCGTGATCGCTTTTGCAGGACACTCGCCGACACAGATCCCGCATCCATAACAGGCAACAGGATCGACCCTGGCGGCTCCCCACTTCACCCCTTCTCCGATTCCCGGAGTGACATAGATATTTTTCTCCGCATATTTTTCCACGGTGATTGCGGAATGAGGGCAGAGCCTGGGACAGGTAAAGCAGACCGCGCATTTCTCGGGATCGACCTCTGCAACGGAAAGATCGTAAGTATAGACCCCTGCTGAAAGAAGGGCGATCACCTCCTGTGCCACTGCTCCCGCCTCGATCAGGGTTTCCGAAACTTCCTGTGGGAACCGGCATCCCCCGGCTACAAAGATTCCCCTTCGATTCGATCTCACCCGGAGGAGCTGGGGATTATCCTCCATGAGGAATCCACGATTTCCCTGATGGAGACCGAGAATCCTGCCGAGATTTTCGGTCTCAGGGTTCGGGATGAAAGCATCGCTCCGGACGATGAGGTCCGAAAGGATGGAGAGAGGCCATTCATCCTCCTTGTGAATGGCTGACGTGTCCTTCACATCGACCTGAATCTGACCGTTGACAATGGAGAGCTTCGGAAGTTCCTCATATTTAATAAAGAGGACACCTTGCTCTCTCGCCCTCCGGTAGAACCGCTCCATCCCATCTGAAGAGACCTTCAGGTCCTTGCAGAGAATGACCACCTGACATTGAAAAGCCTCCTGAAGGAGAAGACCCTGTTTGACCGCATTGATCGAATCGACTTTCATATCCCCGTTGACTTCATCGAGGAGGAAGGCGACCGATTCAACCCTTTTCCCATTCCTGAGAAGAGAAGGGCTCTCGTTTTCGGCCAGAAGTGTCTCCATTTCAGCAAAGGAGATAAAACTCCTGTGGCCATAAATTCCCTTCCGGTTTCGTTCCACTTCATATCCTGCTGCCACGACGATGGCTGAGAAAGCGAGAACCATTTCCGTTCCGTCCGCCTTCCGGACCTTTGCCTGGAAGCGGCCCAGATGGCCATCGACTCGTTTCAACTCTGCCTCACTGAGCACGGTGATACGGGAATTCCGGCGGACTTCGGAGACCTTCTCCTCCACCCACTTCTGAACTTCTTCAGGCCGGTTATAAAACTTTCGAAGTTCCAATGCCTTACCGCCCAGACGTTTCCCTTTCTCCAGGAGATAGACCTGGATCCCCGAATGCGCCAAGGCCAAGGCGATGGAAATCCCAATAATTCCCCCTCCGATGACCAGGGCTTCGGGCTTCAATGGAAGGGATCGGGCCTCAATGGGTCTAGAGGAAGAGGCCATACGAATCGCCTTGATCAGGATCTTTCGGGCTTTTTCGATTGCATCCTCTTCATCGGCCATGGCACTGAGCGTCTGTTCTCTCAAATTGGCGACGGTGAAGAGATAGGGGTTGACGGAAAAGGAGTATCCGAATTTACGGAAAGAGGTCTCATAGATTTTGGGGCTTCCTCCGAGGATGACCACCCTGTCCGCCCCTCCTGTCCTCAGATGTTCAGCCATCCTTTGCAATGCCCCGGGAGAGGCGAGGTCCTCTTCCTCAACAGAGAAAGCAATCTCCGGGAGTCCCCGGATGACAGAGACGATCTTCTCTCGGAAAGTGGCAGGGATCGACCCCCCCATCCCATCAATGAATATGCCGATCCGAGCCATTTAACTCCTCCCTTTCAGATATTGTTGAACCGTGCAGGCGATCGATTTTGCATGAATGATGGAGCGGTCAATATCCTTCGGTCCACTGCAAGCCCCTGTGACGAAGATGCCGGTTTGGGCAGGCGGAGGCGCAAAAAAACCCTCCTCATTGAAATTCAAATTAAAAAGCCGGGTGAGTGATTTCGAATCTTTTCTCAACACCATTCCCACGGAGAGGACGATCAGATCGAAAGGTTCTTCCACCACCTCACCCTTTAAAGGATCTACGAATCTCACCCTCAGACCATCGGAGAGAGGAGAGTGATAGACCTTTGAGGGAAGGCTCCGGATGAGGTGGATCCCGTTGTCCTGTCGGCAGGAGTTTAGAAAATGATCAAATGAGGCTCCGGCAGGCTGAATGTCCATATAGAGGAAGGTGGCCTTTGTTTCGGGGTATTGATAACGGATCGCCTTGATCAGGCGGAGCGCATAGGCACAGCAGACCTGAGAACAGTAAAGGTTTCCGATGGACTCATCCCGGCTTCCCACACACTGGAAGAAGGCTACGGTATTGGGAAGTCTTTCGTCCGAAGGACGGAAAAGCTTTCCTCGAAGACGGAGCATTTCGTCCAGATCCCTGGCGGTGATCACATTTTTATAGCGGCCATACCCGTATTCGGCCTTCAGAGAGGCATCAAAAGGATCGACTCCCGCCGCAATCACTATGGCAGAGACATCAACATCCATCCTCTCTTTTCCATTTTTTAAGGAGACGTTATAGGCTCCAGGCCCTCCTTTCAGGCCGGTCAATTCGGTATGGGTGAGAATGGAAATGGAGGGCCCATTGCGGATCTCCAAAACCCTCTTGTCCACCACGCAGGCAAAACATTTGTTGCAGGATTCAGAAGCCTTACAACAGAAAGAGACGGCAAGTCCCCCCAATGAGGGCTCTCTTTCAATCAGGAGGGTAGAAACACCTGACTGCGCCAACTCCTTTGCCACCGTCATTCCCGATATCCCTCCGCCGATGATTAAGATATCTTTTTGCGCCAATTTTTCACTCCCTGTAGCTTTTTGATTTTAAAAATCCGAAATCCGAATATCGGGCGAAGCGTCCTTTTAGGACCAATCCGAAACAAAGATGTTAAATCCTAAACTCGAAACCCTAAACTCTAAACAAACTCAAATGTCCAAATCACAAAACTCAAAAACTAACTAATTTAACTTTTTGATTTTGAACTTGTTTAGGATTTAGAGTTTAGTGTTTAGAGTTTAAACCATTTCGGATTCTGTGCTTCGGATTTAGATTCCAAACGGTCATTAAAATTCTGTCCCCATTTTATGCACGATAGACCAAGCCACTAGACCACATAACATATTTCCGGCAACACCCTGTCAGGATTGGAGAGCCGGATGTAATGAATCATGTGATTGATCGTGGCGATGGCCAGAACAGATAGGTCATCCCCTTTTAACTCCCTTACCTTCTCTCCAGAGAAAAGGACCTGCATGGAAGGAGGGAATTCCTCATCTTTGTGTTGGTACAGGAAATAAGCCTCCACTCCCGGGTAGAATACCTTCTTCACCATCCAGTCACAACGGATGGGAGGGGAGGCAACTCGTTCCCCTCCAATATATTGAGTCATCTTCCGGACATCGTCGAGATATTCAAATGCCTCCGATCTCCTGGCCACCTCTTTTTTGAGATAGAGGTCATGAACCACCACCCCTTCGATCTCCTTCAGGGTTAAGAATTCCTTATCCATCTGCTGTGCCTCCTGACTCTTTGAGGAAAAGAGCGCCCGTGGGACAGACCTTCACGCACTCCAGGCAGGATTCACATCCCAGGGAAGAGAGGGGGAGATGATCAAAGGTCGTGACAACCATCTCAAACCCTCTGTAGGTAAAATCAAGAAAGGATTTCCCGATGCCCTGACAGACGAAAACACATTTTCCGCATTTCACACACTTTTTCGGATCGTAGGTGAAGAGAGGATGGGAATCATCGACGGGAAGATCACGGACAAGGCTCCTCAGGGTTTTGGGCTGAAGGGTCATTTTAAGGGATGAGGCAAGCCTGATCAACTGGCAGTCCTTTCTCTTCGCACAATTCTTACAATCGATATGATGGTCGCTCATGATGAGCTCAAAGGCTGTCCGTCTCATCCTCGCTATCTTTTCCGTATAGGTATAGATTTTCATCTTCTCCTGAACCGGCTCCGAGCAGGCGGTGACCATCTCTCTGCGGCCTCCGACTTCCACTTCGACAAGGCACAAACGGCATCCTCCGAAGGGAAGTTCAGCGCCCTCAGTGGCGCAGAGATTGGGGATGTAGATCCCCGAACGGAGAGCGGCCCAGAGAATTTTTTCCCCCGGGTCTGCTGTTATTTCTTTACCATCAATTACCAGGGATGGCATGAAGTTTCCTTCGCAATAAATCACCAATGACCAAATTCCAATAACCAAATAAATTTCAAATTCCAATAACCAAACAACAGCCTGTTTGGAAGATTGATTATTGGTTATTGTTTGGTGTTTGGAATTTGGTGTTTGGTTATTGTCATATTATCTTATACGTTTGTATTATTTAATCCTGTGCCACACCTATCTTTGGTGAGACCTTGATCACAGCACTATATTCCCTGGGGCAGACCTCCAGGCAGATCCCACACTTCACACATTTGGTTTGATCGATGATCTTGATGTTCTTCTCATCCGGGTGAATAGCCTCTGCCGGACATTTGAGGACGCAGTGCTCACAACTCCTCTGACATTTGTTGTAAACAATGAGGTAAGAGATGAGGTCGCGGCAGACCAGGGCCGGACATCGCTTTTCAACGACATGGGCAATATACTCACTCTCGAAATACCTCAGGGTGGTGAGGATGGGATTTGGAGCGGTTTGCCCCAGGCCGCACAAGGATCCCTCAACGATCTCCTCTGAAAGTTCTTTGAGAAGGCGGAGATGATCCAATGCCCCTTCTCCCTTTGTGATTTCCTCTAACAGGAGAAGGAGATGTTTGGTTCCTATCCGGCAGAAGGTGCACTTCCCGCAGCTCTCGCTCTGGGTGAAGGCGAGAAAGTATTTGGCCATATCGACCATGCAGGTCTCTTCATCCATTGCGATCAGTCCGCCGGAGCCCATCATTGAACCAAGGAATTTTAAGGAGTCGAAGTCAACTGGCGTATCGATATATTGAGCGGGAATACATCCGCCTGAGGGCCCCCCGACCTGGATAGCCTTCATTTTTTTCTCTTCTTTAATCCCCCCTCCAATTTGATAGATAACCTCCTTAAGGATTGTTCCCATTCTCACCTCAGCGAGCCCCGATTCCTTGATCTTTCCCGCAAGGGCAAAAACGGTTGTCCCCTTTGAGTGGAGGGTTCCGATTTTTGAAAACCACCCCGATCCCTTCAGCAGGATAGGGGGAATACAGGAGAAGGTCTTCACATTATTTAAGAGGGTGGGTTTACGAAAGAGGCCCTTCTCAACAGAATGGGGCGGTCTGACCCTTGGCATGGGCCTTCTTCCCTCGATCGAATACATCAAGGCAGTCGACTCACCGCATACAAAGGCTCCTGCTCCGGGATAGACCTTTATGTCGAAATCAAACCCTTTTTCCAAAATATCTTTCCCAAGCAGGCGATGCCCTCTGGCCTGCATTAAGGCATGATTGACCTTTTGGATGGCAAGGGGATATTCTGAACGGATATAGATGTAACCCTGATGGGAGCCGAGGGCATACCCGGCAATGGCCATTCCTTCGATTACCTGATGAGGAGAGCTCTCAAGAACGACCCGGTCCATGAAGGCGCCAGGATCGCCTTCATCTCCATTGCACACGATATATTTGGGATGTTCCTTTGTCTTGAAACATTCCTCCCATTTCATTCCTGCCGGAAAGCCGGCGCCTCCCAGTCCCCTCAAGCCCGAGCGCTTCACCTCCTCGATGATCTCTTCTCTGAGCATGGTCAGGGCTTTGTCAAGCGCTTCATATCCGCTCAGGGCGATATAATCCCTGATCTCTTCAGGGTCGATTACTCCCGCATACCGAAGGATGATTCTTTCCTCCTTTTCAAATCTTTCAAGTTCCGGGATATAGGGAATATCCCCTTCCTTCATCTCCAGGGTCCCAATGGCCAGATCGAAACAGGGATCATCTTCGATCAGGTAGTTGTAAACGATTCTAAAAGCGTCTTCCGGTTTCAGGTTTTTATAACAGATCGTGGGATTGCCCTCCTTCTTGATATAGACAAGAGGCTCGGCAAAACAAATTCCCAGGCATCCCACCTTGATAATCTCCCCTTGGAGGTGATGTTTGATGAGCTCTTTTTTAAAGGCCTCCGCTACCTCAAGCGCACCGACCGATATCCCACAGGTGGCACACCCGATAAAGATCTTGGGCGTCCCGCCATTCAATTTCTCTCGATAATATTGTCTGGCTTCCTGCCTGATCTGTGAATAGGTCATATTGCTAAAAAAATTTCGTTAAATGGTAACGGTAAAGAGGCCCGTATCGTTGATAAAAGGTTACGTTTATCGTCTCTTAATTCTTTTCACGTAACCGTAACCAGTAACCGAAACGCCTGCCTGCCGGTAGGCAGGGGCTTCGTCACCTTAACCCAAGAACCCGGAACCGGTTAACCCTTTTTATCCTTGTCCCGGAGGTTGATGATGACTTCCTCCACCGTTCCGGGAGTCATTTTAGGGTAGATCTGACTGTTAATTTTGACCACAGGGGCGACATTACAGCACCCAAAACAGGCTGTGGACTCGAGGCCGAAATTTCCGTCCTCCGTAGTATCCCCCTTTTTAATCTGGAGTTCCCTTGAGAAGGCATCGAGGATTAAGTTCCCCCCCAGGAGGTAGCAGGCGGTCCCCAGACAGACATGGATGGGGTTGCGGCCAGGGGGCTTTCTTCTGAACTGATTGTAGAAGGTGACTACACTAAAAATTTCAGAAGGAGGAAGATGGAAAAAGTGAGCTACACTCTCCATGACCTCTCGTGAGAGGTAGCCCACTTTCTCCTGGATCTCTTGTAGCACGGGGAGTAAATTTTCTCTCTCCGGATGGAACCTCCCGAGGATCTCCTCTATTTGCTTTGACTCTTCCATTTTTCAATCATCTGGGGAAGAAAGGCGGGGAGATCGCTTGCCTCACGGGGACCCACAATCACTTCCCAGCCCTGTAATTCCTCTTCGAGCTCTCCCTTGATCCTTGCGGCAAATCCAGGGATGATGACCCTCTTATTCTTAACTTTATCTCCGACCCCTATTTTCTTAAGAAATGGCCCGGCCGTGTCTCCGCTAAACTTTCCTGTTGACCAGGCTGCCAGGACACATAACCCTTCCGTATCTTTTACACAGAGATAGGCAGGGATTTTGCTGTTCTCAATCTCACTGGCCACTGCAAAGTAGGTCAGTGCGAAATTGGTCGTCAGGAGCACCGGCGATTCGGGAGAGACCGTTCCGATTTCGTAAATCTTCTGCTCCACCGCAAGGGGAACTCTCGGATCGGTAAAAATGTTCTGCCTTAAGACGAGGAGAGGATAGAGCATCTCTTTTTCGAAATCGGAGAGGACGACGATGCCTGCATACTTGATCACTCCTGCCGATGCCAGAAGGGTTTCCTCCATCTTATTTTCCGCGAGCATACACGGCAGCGAAAGGATGGGGTAACCCAGAGGCCGGAAAGTCTTCTTGAGGGCGGCCCTCCGGATGAGGGTGTAATCCCTGATCATCTCTTTCAACGATTTAGGGGAAGGATCGAGGACGATGTCCAGAATGCCTTCTTCCTTGAGCCGTTTGGTGATGGGAACGATTTCTTCAATTCCGCTGGTCTTCACTCCAATGGGCGTGGGTTTTGCCTTTAATTTCGGAAGAGCGGCCTCCAGATTCTCTTTTGTGATGGGGTAGAGAAGGGGATTTTTATCTGCAATCAGATCCCTTGCTTTAAACAGGAGATCCAGATCCTCACAGATTAAGACGATGGGAAACCCTTCTGCAGCCGCCCTCTTTACCAGACCCAGATACTTCTCAGCATTTCCCGCATACTTCAAAGCAAAGAGATTGGCCCGGAGCTTCTGACCCACCCGGTCAAACTGGAGCGTCTTCAGCTTGTTAATCTTAGCGGAGATGGTTCCTTCATCTTCCTTTTCGGTGATGAGGATGGCGATTCCCGAAGGTCTGTAAAAAGTTTTTTCATGCCGGTAGATGACCTCTTCCTCGCCAATACTCAGTCCTTTCTCCCCCACACCGACGGTGACCAGCTTGATGGGTGGAGCCAATGCCTCTTCCAGTTCTGTTTTAATCTCGCCTGGCAGATAGGGACACTTATCCACAGTCACTGCACCTGATGCCAGTTTCATTGCAAAGGCAAAACAGGTGGGGAACCCACATTCTTTACAATTCTTTTTGCCGCCATCCGGCAATTTTTTCTGAATATCCGAAGCCTTAAGTGCCATGAGATCCTCCTTTTATCGTTAACCTGTTACCCAGGGATGTCCGACTCGATTCAGGTATTCTGTTAATTCATCCACATTCTTCACATTTTCTTCCGTGGGAATCTTTTCGTATAAGCCCGCCTCGTCGAGGACATCTTTGATCTGTTCTTTAATGCCCTTGGGGAGCCAGACGATCCTTTTTAACCCTCCATCGGTCTTTATGAATTTCTTTGACTTCATGTAGGAGATGGCCAGGCCGAGCATTCCCTCGTTCTGCCTTCCACCGGAGGCCTCTCCGGCGATGCCCGAAAACTTCTGGCCCGTCACAGTCTCTCCAAGAAAATCCCGATGGACAACACCAAAAGCATCCACCTCCGGGATATAAAAAAGGATTGCTTGGAAACATCCGCAAGAGGTGTGAGGATTTTCCAGCGCGCTGTGGAGGCAGAATACGCTATTACTGCCAAGGGACTTCTCGGCAACGATTTCATTGACTCCGGAGTAGATAAATTTCTCCGGATCCAGAAGGTCCCCCTTCTTGACGGCAAACTGGGGTCCTTCGGGGTCCATCTTATAAGCGGCCCTTCCATCAAACCAGTTGATCGCTCCACAAAGGGAGACCCTCTCGGGAGTGACGACACAGACATGGGTGGGTGCGAAGGATTGGCAGAGTGAACACCCATAAAATTCATCGACTTCTTCTTCCGTGATCCCTTTCAACCGGTCATCCCTTGCCTTGTAAACCTTTCTTGCCTCAAGGACTTCTTTTTCCACCTTGTCCGGATCGGTGATAAAAGTGATTTGGATCTTTTCAATGATCGAAAGCTCATTCTTATAGAGCATTGCGAGAATCCTTCCGATCTCATCGAGGGAGTTGAGGCCCTTTTTAAAACTGTCTTTGTGGATTCTCATCCAGATCTCGTCCCTCTGGGCCATGTGCCAGAAGCCCTCAATGTAATTGATGTACATGTGGACGCGACGCTCAAAAACAGGCTCCATATCCTTTTCTAATTGTTCCCCTGCCACGTCAATCTTGATAAAGATGGGACCCGAGGCGCCCTCTTCAAAATCCTTGATGTCCTTTCCGATGATCTCCACCTTTTCGTCTTCCACTTCACCGGCAGGCTTGACGGTCACCAGCTCCGCTTTGAACTTATGCTTCGGCCCTCCGAATTCGATTTGAAAATCTTCCTTCCTTACGGTTTCGCCTTCATACTGAGGTCCTACGTCGACTGAAAACATTTTGCTCCTCCTTTCTTCATTCTTTCTTTATTTTCAAACTTAAGATTTCAAACCCTGGATGAGATTCTCCAGATATTCTTTCCATTTGTCATCTTTGAGATTGGGAAGGGAAAAGGTGGCATTGGGAAAGACATATTTGCACAGGGTAACGGTCTTGAGATGTGTCGCAAAATGTTTCAGCGTGGACAACCCCTGATTTCCCAAGTCGGGCCTGACCCCCAGAAATAGTACAAAATCGTGATTGCCTTGTTTTTTGACGCCCTTCCAATTCGGATCCTTCAGATGATTGACGATCTCGACGGCGTCATACGTGGAGTCCGGAGTGACTCCAAGCTCCAATAGCTTCTTCTTGGTATTGGCTGTTGCACAGACCGCTGCTCCCAGGGTTTTCGCAATCTCCACCCCATATTCCATAAGGAGTTTCCCATCGAGATTCACCTCGTTACATTTCGGTCCGAAGACCATTAAAGGCCTTTCCGCCTTCTTGAGGACCTTTGCAAGGGGTTGAGGATCTTCCATGACCCTGCATGACTTAATCCCTGTGAATACGTTGACGTGATAATATGGTAAGCTCATTTTTTCCTCCCTCTTTTTATTCCTTTTTTCCTTTGATGGCTTCATCCACGGCCAGCTTGATCTGTAACCCCGCATGATGCATCAGGGTATCGCCAATTTCCGCATCCATCACCATGGTGGCCATGCAGGGATGGTTATGGTGGAGGATGCCGGCCTTTTCCACCGCATCCTTGATGTGGGTTCCAATGAGATGTTCAGCGACATACCTCGTATTCCCGCAGGGGGCTTCCTTGATGACCGTGACCTTTTTTACCTTTTCGTTCTCTATTTCAATTTCCACTTCCGGTTTGCCAAAGTATTTAACAAACTCCAGAATGAGCTCATTCTTAGACATCTTCTCCGATAACGTGCAGAACGTCATCGGATGGATGAGCTCAACCCCATCTCTTTCGAGCTTCTTCTTAAGTTGTCTTGCCAAACCTGAAGTCAAGTAAGCCTTGCTATCAATCGGAGCGATGACAGCCCTGGCGCCCATCTTTTTTATAAACAGGGGGATCATCTCAGCCAGGACCGGTTGCTCCTGAACGGAGATCAGGAGATCACAGTTGGGAAGGTTTTCTGGAAGGTAATCGGAAAGTTCTTCCACAAATCGAGGGATCTTATTGGTATAATGATACCCTTGAACCTCCCACTGCTTTGGCGCATTTTGGCTGATATTTCCCCAAAACCGCTTGCCGTAATCTCCGTCATAGATGATGAGTATCTTCATTTAACCACCGCATCGATGGGGATATTGCTCTCGTATGTCCCGATAAAGGTGGGCAAGGTGAGAAGGGGTTTGGGTTTCCAACCCACTGTCTTCAGATATTCACTCACCTCTTTCTTATAGACGATGGGTATGTCCTTGTCGTTCCTTACAAAGTTCTGCAGATCATCGGGAAGGGAACCCATATACTGTTTATAGAGAGAGATGTAGTGATTCAGTTTGATCTGCCTTCCCTGGGCCGTATCGTTCTTCCGGATGCATAGCCGGGCCAGGGTGATGATGGCCCTCTCTTTACTCTCTGTGACCACCATCAGGTGTTCGGGGGAAGGCTCTTCAGTGTTGACCAGTTCTTTCTTTCTTCCGTCCATGACCGTCCAGTCGTCCTCTTCCTTTCTCGAGAGGTATAACCTTCTGTATTTCGCAGAATGGGGACCGAGGACCACAGGAATGCCCAATCGGTTGCATCCTGTTCCAATCGCAAATGCCTTCTGGGAATAGGAGCCCCAGACCAGACCGACTGCTCCTACCCGGTTTAGAATATAGTCGGCAATGACCTCGTAGTTAGCCCGCAGCGGCAGCTTGGCGAAGATGTTGGCGACCTTCATCGCTGCTCCGGTGATATGGGCATTAGCCACACAGCTTCCCACATTGAGCACCCCCCCTGCGTCAAAATCGGGTTTATACTTATCATAGATGGTTTTTCCCTCGGCATCCTTCTTCATCCCAGCAGCCATGGCGGCACAGCCGGAGAGGACGACGATATATTTCCGCTTGGCGAACTCCTCGGCGATTTCCGCGACTTCCTCAATCTCTTCAGGATAGTTAGAGCAGCCGACAATGGCGATGATGCCTGGAATGGTCCCTAAGACAATGGGCGCCCCCACTTTTCTGATCTCTACGTCCTGGATCGGCCCTCTTCCCACTCTGATATTATAGGTGTCCCAGGAGGCTGCCGCCTGCATGATCTTAATGATGGGTATATCTTTCGAACATTCCTGCTCGCATTTTCCGCAGCCCACGCATCTTGCAAAGACTGAGGTCATCATGTCAAATTTTCCTTCTTTCACATCGGAAACGGCGGTCGAGATGTTGAGGAAGTTAGGACAGACCCTGTCGCAGAGCTCGCATTTTTTACAGGCCTGAGCCAACTCCTGGGCCTTCTCTTTTGTAACGAGCTCTTTTTTCCTGTTTTTCGCCACCACCGGAAGGACTTTGGCAGCCACTTCTCCTGCCTTATCCACATCGCGGATCAATACCTGTTTGCCCTCCTGGGTGATCAGCCTGACGATCTCATCCACCTCCTTATGAGTGACATCGTCAAGACCATAGCTGATCTTGTCCGACGTGGCAATCAGTGCGCTTCCGCTTTCTTTTGCCAGCTGGGGAATATCGCACCGCACGCACTGTTCATCGCTCATTACCAGGTCCGCAATCCCTGTCTTCAAAAAGAAGACCTGTTTGGAAAGGGGCCCGATAACCTTTGCCTTATCCGAATACCGGATATTATCATGGGCGGTACAACAGATCCCTGTCACCTCGACCTGGTCGTAGATCCCCGCCTTCATGAGGTGGTCGATCATCACGGTGGCCACTGCAGCATTGTGGCCTACGCAGGTGACCACCGGTTTTGTTTTATCCACTGCTCCCCAACCCAAACCCGACAAAGCGGTCTCTGCTTTGGAGGTGGGAAATTTAAACCCGATCGTCTGAGCGATATCAGCCACTTCCATGGCCACATGATCGAGCATCCCGATATGTAAGGACTTAGACTCGAAATCGATATCGCTTCCCTCCTGTCCCATATGGGTGGCTGAGACACCATGGATGATCCCTCTCTCCACATATTCAATTCCCTTTCTCAGGTCTCCCAGGGTTTCGGGTTTCAAACCCATCACTGTTCTCATGTGGGGTGCTTCCACATCCACCTGGCCACCGAGGTCAATCTTGTAATCCTCTCCATACTTCTCGATGAGGTAGTCTATCAGATGGCGGCCATGGGCGCCGTGGGCTGAACATCCCATCAGAGAAAAGATCAGCCCCCACCGGCCTTGCTGGCCGGAGATATTAATGCCACAAGCGCCCTTCTTATCCTCTGTCAAATCGCATTTTCCGTAAGTGCAGAAACAGCAGAGGTCGCAGAAGGGGGCATAGAAAGGTTTGTAGGTCTTCATCAGCCTCAAATCCCATCGCCTTAAATCAGACATCTCCGGCATTGGTGTTGGACCAATGGGTTCCCAGTTATCTTCGGCCCGGATCGTCTTGTTGATTTCCTTTTGTTTCACAGCTCCTTTACTCATGGGTTACTCCTTTCCAGACACTAATTTTTTTACCAGTTTCAAACTCTCCGGGTGCCGCATGATCACAAGGTTTGCCCCGGCTAAAATCAGGGTGAAAGCCGTCAGGGCTTCCCAAAGTATTCCCTGAGTTTTATCTTCCTTAGCCTCCTTGGTCTTCCAGCAGTCCTTTCCGATATTGGCAACCATGGGAGCTTTCATCATTTCGTCATTATGAATGACCGCCACCTGTTTGACACGCTCCATAATCGAGAAGGAATAATCAATCCCATACCCGATGGCTGCGGACAAGGGGTCGATGACTACCCTCTCCTTTGGGAAGAACTTGGCCAATTTCACATTGAGTTCCTTGCAGAGATTGATATCGAGAGGGCTCTGGGGGATAATACTATGCCCCCCCTCCAGGGCGGCCTTTGCAATCTCCTCATAATTTTCTTTTACCAGGGGACCGAGTAGGAGATTTTTGCCCGTGCAGACCTTGGCTATCTCGACGAGGGCTTTTGCATCCTTATCCTTATCGCCAACCCCCAAGACAATCAGAGGAACGGAGAGGTGGTCTGCAATTCCTTTCACCTTTTCGGCGATCTTTGCGGGATCAGCATTCTCGCTATCCAGGCTGGATAGATAGAGGGAGATCAGGTCGGCGCCGTATTGTTTTATGCATTTATCCGCCCAGGCGACAGGGTCCGAGAGGACATCCGCATAAGAAGAACGGAGGTGTTCCGGCCAGCCTTCGGGAGGGGTATCAAACACTTCCAGAGCGAATCGGACAGGCACTCCTTCTTTTCCTTCAAAAGCATGGAAGGGCAGGGTCTGCTCGCCACCCAGTTTCACTGCTTTACCTGAAGGTCCGATGGTGACCTCTTTAATTTCACCCTTATAGGGTTCAAAAAAATCGCTTAACTGCATAATTTCCTCCTTTTATAAAAAATTTTAAAAGGGTTCAAGGATTCGAGGGTTCGGGGGTTCAAGTAAAAAGCATTTAACCACCTGAACCCTTGACCACTTGACCCCTTGAATCCTCAAATTTAGGTTTCCAACCACGAATGAGAGTAAAGCGACCTTCCCATGAGGACGTTGACCGTCTTGACGATATCAGCCTCTTTCTTCGGAAGATTGGAGGTGTCCACCTCTTCATCCATGGCCCTGTAGATCAAATTCTTGATGTCCGGCAATTGCCCCTTGGCGAGCTTTACCAGTTCCTCATCAAAGCTATCCACAATGGCAGAAAAACAATTATATCGATCGAGCATCGCCAGGCAGATACGGTTCAATATTCCTCTTAAGTGCTCCGGAGTGCCGTTAGAGAGGTTGGAAAGTCCCAGAGTCGATTTGGCTTCCGGACAGATATCCTGGAGGATCTTCATAAACTCAAAGAGTTCGACTACCTGTGGTTGATCGACCGAGATGGGCATCATAATGGGGTCGACCCAGATCCTTTCATTGGGAATTCCAATCTCATTCGCATAAGCGACCGTCTCCATAATGGCCTCTGCTCTCGATGAGGAATCGGTTGGTATTCCTGCATCGATCAACACCGAAAGGACAACATCACAATTATACTTAGCGGCCAGGGGAAGCATCTTCTCCTTGCTCTCCTGTTTGCCTGATGCGGAATTGATCAAAGGAGGGATTTTGCACACGGAGAGACCTGCCTCCATGGCCACCGGATTGGTCGTATCCAGCGAGAGGGGCTTTTTGACCACCTCCTGAATGACCCCTGCGATCCACTTCATCACATCCGGATCTTTTCTTGCAGGGCCAACATTGAGATCGATGTAGTCAGCCCCTGCGTTGGCCTGTTTGATGGCAAGTTCCTGTAATGGTTTTTCGTCTCTTGCCTTGATTGCGTCCGATACGACTTTTGACAAAATATGAATGTTTTCGCCTATCAGTATCATGATCCCCCTCCTTTTACGAAATATTTCACAAATAGTTGTAAAACTTTTTACAAAGAGTTGTCAATGGAATTTGTCTCACTTTCTCTCATGGCAATATCTTTGCCATGGCCTCCCTTATTTTGATGACAGAGGGGCTTGACTCTTCTAAATTGAGCATAGGGATCCCTCTCAATTCATGGTCGATGATATGACTATCTTCGGGGATGATTTCGAGAAGGTTGAGATTCAATCTCTTTATCTCCTCCAAGATCTGAGGTGGAGTTTCGTGTGAGACCCTGTTGATGAGCAGGTAGGTCTTTTTGATGTTTAAACCCAATTCGCTGACCAGGTCTTCGAGTTTCTTGCAGGTCCTGATTCCCTTCATGGATGGATCCGAGACCAGAAAGAGCACATCGAGGCTCCCGTTGGTCCTCCTTGAGATGTGCTCCATGCCCGCCTCGTTGTCGATGACCACATATTTATAGTTGGAAGCGAGCTTTTCAATGTAATTCCGTATGATCGAATTGGGATAACAGTAACAGCCCGGTCCTTCTCCCTGTCCCATGCTCAAGAGATCAAAACCCTTCTCTTCGGCCAGGATCTCCGAGAGTTTGTAGTCGATCAGGGACTCCTTGACCACTCCGGTTGGCAGGTTTTCTTTATCTTTTAAAAAACCGTCCAATACCTTTCCGACCGTGCTTAGCGCCTTCACGCCAAGGGCATCGCCGAAGTTGGAGTTGGGGTCGGCATCGACAGCGAGAATGGGTTTATAGTTTTTCTGGAGGAGGTAACGGAGAATCAGAGCCGCTATGGTCGTCTTACCCGTCCCCCCCTTGCCGGAGACCGCAATTTTCATTTTTTACCTCGTCAGGCGGGACGCCTGACCTACTCCTATTCGACTATTGGACTATCCGACTATTTTATTCCTGCGGCGATTTTTGCCGCCTTGACCGTATTCATCATCAGCATGGTGATGGTCATGGGTCCCACTCCGCCGGGGACAGGAGTGATGGCGCTCGCCTTCTCCTTGACTCCGTCGAAATCGACGTCGCCGCAGAGTTTAGCCTTTCCTTCGGGAGTCATTCCGATCCGGTTCACACCCACATCGATGACAACGACTCCTTCCTTCACCATATCGGCTGTGACCGCTTTCGGTTTTCCCGCGGCCACGATAAGGATGTCCGCCCTGCGGGTATGAGCTGCCATGTCCTTTGTGCCGGTGTGGCAGATGGTGACTGTTGCGTTGGCTCCTTTCTGTTTCTGGAGGAGGATGTTAGTAATGGGCTTTCCGACGATATTCGACCGCCCCACGACAACAACTTCTGCGCCATCGATCTTGGTGCCGGAGCGGATCAGAAGTTGTTGAATGCCCGCCGGGGTGCAGGGAAGGAAATCGGCCTCGCCGATCATCAGTTTTCCCACATTGACAGGATGAAAACCGTCCACATCCTTCTTCGGATCAATCGCGTAAAGAACTTTTGTCTCATTGATATGTCTGGGCAGTGGAAGCTGGACCAGGATTCCGTGGATCTTCGGATCCTTATTATATTTGTCGATCAGGTTGAGCAACTGCTCTTCCGTGAGGTTCTCAGGCTGGTTGTCCTGAATGGAATAAAATCCTAAGTCCTTAGAGGTTTTTTGTTTTGCTGTGACATAACTGAGGGAGGCCGGGTTTTCGCCGACCAGGATGGTCACCAGTCCCGGTGTGACATTATATTTCTCTTTAATCTGGGTTACCTCCTGTTTCAATTCTTCCCGAATCTGCTGTGCGACCTCATTGCCGTTGATCAATTTTGCCGTCATCTTTTTATCCCCCTTTTGGAATTTTCAATGACTCATAACTCAAAACTCATAATTCATAATTCATCACTTTCAACTCTTAACTCTTAACTCGTGACTCCCTCTCATCTTCTGGAGCCTTTCCGTCACCACGGGAAAGGCAGAGGAGTCGGTATGGGGAAGAAACATCGCCGCAACGAATTCATTCATAAAGGTGGGATGATTGCTCAATTCGAGGTTGGTCATCATCAGGGCGATTCGCTCCGCCTCTTTCAGAAGGTTCTTTGAGAAGGAGAGGAGCCTTGTCCCCAACAGAGATCCATTTCCCACAAAGATAAATTTATCGATGTCAATTTCAGGAAGCAGACCGATGACAATGGCTTTCTCCAGATCGAGATGGCGGCCAAAACCGCCGGCAATGATCATCTGTTCAAGGTCTTTAAAACTCAATCCGACGCTATCCAGAAGAACTTGACAGCCCGCATAGATGGCTGCTTTGGTCCGTATCAAATTCTCAATGTCTATCTCCGTCAGTACGATATCCTCATGGATCGATGTCTCCTCTTTTTTGGCAAGGACATATTCATAACCGTCCGGACCCATCCGGACCCGGCCCGTTGGAAGGTCTCTTCGGAATTTTCCGTTGGGATCAATCATCCCCGTTCCGAGGAGAGCGGCAATGGTGTCGATTAATCCTGATCCACAGATGCCAATGGGCTTGGCCCTTCCGATCGTCAGGATCATCGGTTCATAGGTTCGGTGATTGATATTGACCTCTTCTATGGCGCCACGGGTGGCTCTCATTCCGAATTTAATCCCTGCGCCTTCAAAGGCAGGGCCTGCGGAGCAAGAGACACTGGCGAGCCAATCCTTATTTCCCAGAACGATCTCTCCATTGGTGCCGATATCCATATAGAGAGTGAGCGCCTCTCTCTGGAAGACTCCGGAACCGAGGATTCCGGCCACAATATCCCCTCCGACATAGCTTGCCACCATTGGAAAGATGTAGGTATGGACGTGGTCGTCAACGTTGATTCCGAGATGAACGGCTCTTACGGGCGGGATGAAGTTGGCTGTGGGGACATAAGGGGCTTCCCGAATAAATTTGGGATCGAGACCCAGGAGAAGCTGGGTCATCGTCGTGTTTCCGGCAATGACCATGTGGGAAATCAGTGAACGATCGATCTTGCTCATTTCAAGCAGTTCTTGAATGATCTTATTGATTGTGGAGATGACTACCTCCTGCAATTTTTTCAGTCCTCCGGGCCTCTGCGAATAGACGATTCGGGTGATCACATCCTCTCCGTAACTGATCTGGGCGTTGTAATCCGAGGCCTCAGCAAGGGCGAAGAGGGTAGACCCATCACATTGCCCATCCGGGCAGGCGACGACAACACAGCTATTCAGATCAAGAATCTGGCCGGAGACGGTTGTCGTTCCGATATCCAGTACAATCGAATAGTTCTGATGTGTGGTGTCTCCGGGCTCCACATTGATCAGTTTATAACCTTTCCTCGTCAGAACAAGGGTGGCTGTAACCTTCCATTCGGATTCCCGAAGGATTCGACTTAACTTCATGATGACCCGGAAATCCGGGGAGATTCCACTGATATCATGCTGTCGCTCGAGAGCATTAGTCAGGCGGGTCAGATCGCTCACATTGTCTTTGAGAGTAGGGGGAGTAAGCCGGACAGATTTCTTGAATACGGGAGGGTCCACCTCCCAGTTCTGAACGAGCTGGTAAATATCCTGTGGAGAAAGAAGATATTTATGCGCCTCCCGATCTCCCTTGATTTCAAGAACGGATTTGTCGATCTGAGATTCGATAGGGATCTCGATATCGATGTCTCCACGAATGGTTGTGAGGCAGGCGAGCCGGTCTCCCTGATCATATTCCCACTGGGTTAACTTAGGATGTTTCGGAGAATCGGGGATCCCATTCAGGAGATGGACCTTACATTTTCCGCAGGTTCCACTCCCGCCACAGGATGCATTGATATGGATTCCTGCTTCCATAGCGGCCTGGAGGAGGTTCTCCCCCTCATCGACTGAGATTTTCTTTGCACCGGGGTAAAAAGTAATCAGATGCTTCGGCATTGATAATCTATTTATAACCCTTATTCCCCGGTGGCGCAAAATTTGATAGGTTCTGGACCTGTTTATAAAAAAGAAAGAGGCACGGCTGTGCCGTGCCTCTTAGGCGTCTTAGAAGAGTCCGCTTACCTTTCCCGTATTCACATCCACATCGACTCTTCGATAGGCTGGATCTGAACCTGTCCCGGGCATCAGGCTGATCGTTCCGGTTACGGGGCAAAGGAACTTCGCCCCGCCAAAGACGAGGACATCCCGCACCGGAAGGGTCCAACCTTTGGGTACCCCCTTCTTGGTCGGGTCATGGCTGAGGCTCAGGTGGGTCTTGACCATCATTGTCATAAAATCGTTATATTTGGGGTCGGCCTCAAATCGTTTTGCTTTGGCTTCGGCATCAGGAGTCCATGAAACCCCATCTGCGCCATAGACCTCCTTGGCAACCATCTCAACTCGCTTCCTTAACGGCATATCAAGAGGATAGAGAAATTTGAGGTCGGCCTTTTCTTTGCACGCATCCATGACAACGTCGGCCAGCTCAAGAGCTCCATCCCCACCTTTCAGCCAGTGTTCGGACAGGGCACAACGGGCACCTGCCTGCTCGGCATACTTTCGGACCATCGCGATTTCATCCTTGGTGTCGGTATGGAAGGCATTGATACAGACGACCGGGTTGATCCCGGATTTTCGGATTACACCAATGAGATGGGTCATGTTGCAGAGCCCTTTCTCAAGGAGGGAGAGGTTTTCTTTTGTGTATTCTTCAGGGAGAGGTCTTCCGGGGACAACTGTCGGTCCACCTCCGTGCATCTTCGATGCCCTGATCGTTGTCGTCAGAATCGAGACATTGGGGACCAGCCCGCTTAAACGCGATTTCACATTCCAGAATTTCTCAAAGCCAATATCCGCTGCAAACCCACTTTCCGTAATATGATAATCGAACAACTTTAATCCAACCCGGTCGCCAATGATGGAGGATTGACCCACGGCGATGTTGGCAAAGGGGCCCGCATGGACCAAACAGGGTTGGTATTCGGTGGAGCACATGAGAGTGGGGTTGATCGTATTTCTCATCCATGCACACATGGCGCCTGCCACTTCGAGATCAGTGGTGGTGACCGGATTGCCCTTCTTATCATAGGCGACGACAATATTGCCCAATCTTTCTCGAAGATCTTTCAAATCCCTGACAATGGAAAGGATGGCCATCAGTTCGGAGCTTACGGCGATGCCGAATTTCGATTGCATTGTAAAACCGTCCATCTTGCCCCCGAGGCCTATCACAATGTTGCGTAGAGATTGGGCGCAGAAATCCATGATCCAGCCCATCTCAATATTGTTGGGATCAATATCGAGCCGTTTGAGTTTCCGCTTGGCCAGTTCTGCATCGTCATAGTTCCGTTCGTGCTGCATCCTCGATGTTAAAGCGACCATCGCCAGGTTATGGGCATTGATAATGTCATTAATATCGCCCGTCAGACCGAGGGAGAACTCAGTCATGGGAATGAGAAGGGATTTGCCTCCCCCTGCAGCCGTTCCTTTCACATTCATCGTTGGACCACCTGAAGGCTGACGGAGACAACCACCTACATTTTTTCCCCTTTTACCGAGTCCTTCAATCAAACCCATGCTTGTGGTTGACTTCCCTTCACCGAGGGGGGTAGGGGTGATTGCTGTCACTTCAATAAATTTTCCATCCGGTTTATCTTTCAGACGGTCGATAATCTTCATAAAATCGAGTTTACATAATTTACCCATGGGAATAATTTCATCTTTTTTGAGTCCCAATTTCCCCTGCCATTCCTCTACGGTTGGCATGTTTTCTTCTGCGATTTCAGCAACCTGCCAATCCATGAGCTTTCTTGGGTCAGCTTCGACATACTTTTTTGGAATATTAAAAGGCATGTGTTGTATTCCCCCTTTCTTTTTGAATTATAATTCTTAACTCTTAACTCTTAACTCTTAACTCTTAACTCTTAACTCTTTGTTTCCCCCCTTTCCGACAAGATTTTTTCGAATATCTCTCAGCAGAAGTTTTAAGAAGATTTCTTTATGTGACAACAATCACAATGTAGCAAGCGATACTAAAATAATAGAATTTTTTTGTCAAGGGAAATTTTTGGATAAAGAGATTAGCTTATGATCACTTTAAAATATATTGAAATCATTTAAGAATTTATTATTTCTGGTCTGTTTCAGGGAGGGATAAAAATTCGCAGAGAAGTATAAATTTTTTATTCATTTTAAAAGTCTCGATTCAGACAACTAACAGATTGAAATTAAATAAGTTTTTTAAATTTTGTTTCTAACCCTTTTAATTCTAAGAATTTATCGGAAACAGGTCCCTCCAAGAAGAGCTATTTCCCTTCCTTCAGAAATTTTTTCAGTCCTTTTTTATCCCATTTAGAAAGATCCAGTTCCTTCATTCCCCGACCTGTTCTCCAGTAATCGGTCCGATTGACCACAGAGGAAAGTTGAATCACTGCGTCGTGTGTGGGAGTAGGAACTCCGAGGAGGTTTCCCAATGTGGAGAGAAGGACCATCCCGTATGGAACATCCTCGGTAACGTACCGATCTTTCATATGTTCGGGTCCCTTCATCTTGATCCCGGCATAAATTCCGTCCTTTCCAAAGGCGGCATCCATGCTGGTGTTGAGAATCCGATAACGGCACTCCTCTTCGGTTTCGCCCAGATTGTAATCTCGAAATTCGAGATTATCCCAGTGATAGAGTTGGTATCCCAGGGCCCTGCAGATGGAAAGCCTCTCCTGATTGAGCGATTCGTAAGCCCTGGCGACCGAAGGGGTCATCCCCTCCGCATAGAGGTAAAATTCTCCCTTGGCATGTTCGATCCGGGTGGCGCTCAGCAGAGTGGCCACCGGATGGACGACGGGGTTCGGGTTATTGATAGCAGCCTCAAGGACATCCTTTGCAGGCGAGATGGAGGGGTAAAATTGTTTCAATTTTGGAATGACCTCGTTCGTCCTTTTCGATGGAAAAACTCCTGTGGGAAGGATGACCGCATGGATGAAGACAGAGACATGGCCTGAACTTTTGAGCCGGGCGCCGTAGGGAAGTGTGCATGTTTCGGCAAAGGTGATCTCCCGGTTCACCTTTCTCTGCTTAAAGATTTTAACAAATTCGAGGCTTCCACCGGAACCGGGCATCAGAACGATGATCTGACCATCCTGGACAAAAGGGGCGCAGGCTTCAGCCATGGCTTTATGTCCAAAGGCCGGTGTGACGACAAAGAGAACCTCCGCATCTTTGATCGCTTGCTGGATATCGGTGGTAGCGAGATTCAACTTTGCTGTCCCGTCGATGGAGACTCCCTCAATACGAATCTCCTTTGTCCGGAGCACTCTTTCAAAGGATTCGGCAAATTGAGGAAGTTCGAAGAAATTGACTTTATATCCGTTCAGGGAAAGGTTTGCAGCGACCGCATGGCCTCCGTTTCCTCCCCCCAATACCGCTACTAAATCCTTTTCCATAAGATGGTCTCCCAAGAAGTTTTATTTCTGATTTAAAAATATCCCATTTCTTTTAAAATGACAAGGGTTGAAAATCGACTTGTCATTTAAGGCTACCTCTAAAAATGTCATTCCTGCGAAAGCAGGAATCCATAAGCTTTTGACATTACTGGACTCCCGCTGGAGTTTACCCCGTACTTGATACGGGGCGGGAGTGACAAATTGGGAATTATTAGAGGTTCCCTTAAGAATTAAAACTGGACACCTAATCTGTTTAAAGTTGGATGTGGCACGCGCTTCAATTGTGACCGAACCATCATACGATTGCAATCAGTAGCTCCTCCCACTCCCGCTGGCGGGAGAGGGAGGCCTGCCTGCCCCGCCCTCGGTCGGGACCGGGGCCGGTAGGCAGGGGGTGAGGGGGTCTTCCACTTTAAAACTTAAACTGTCCAGTTTTAAACTTTAGCTAACAGGGTTGAAAATCGATCCTTTTGGGTTAAAATAAAATCTAAAGAGGTTCTTCTAAGATGCTTAAAGGAGGTTGGCTATGAGAACAGGGCGATGGGTAATGCTGGTATCCGCTTTATTGATGCTCGGAATGGTCCACCTGAGTGATGCTCAGGAAGGCGCTGTCACCGATAAATCGCAGGTCACCTTTCAAAAAGATGCCACAGGATTTGTTTATCTGGGGCCGGGTGTGGATCTGAAAGCCTATGATACTGTGGTGATCGGCAATTTTTCTACGGAGGGGCTTCCGGACATTGGGCCGGGGAAGTTGGAGGAATATAGGGAAACTTATAGAATCCAGCTTAAGACAAAACTGACTGCCGCAGGAATTTTTAAAGAGGTGACGGACGATCAATCCAAAGCATCAGGTCCAAAAACATTGGTGATCTGGGGAGATATTGTTGCGATGCATCCCGGGTCTGGGGCGGCAAGATTCTGGGTTGGAATGGGTGCCGGAAAGGCGGTGGCAGAGATTAAGACTTATATAAGCACGGCAGACGAAAAGAAGATTTTATTGGGACATCATCTCCGGCCAACCAGTGGAGCCCGTGGCGGAGCATTGGGCGCGAGGGAAGGATATGCTTTTCTTAATCAGGGGGTGGATCGGATCTCCACTTTTTCCGTAGAATATATCAAGAGAGTTTATCAGACAGGGAGATAGGGTTAAAAAATAAACAAATAAAAAAGGAGGTAGAGCGATGAAGTTCAATCGGATCATGACAATCGTGTTTGTTCTGGGTTTAGTCTTTGGAGTAAGCGGGTGGGCAGGCGCTCAGGAGTTGAATTTGAGAGATTATCATGCCTTGATTGTTAAAGACCTTGAAGTTCCCCCTGGTTCCCCGGCTCCGGAATCGGCAGGCATGCAGATGGCTGAAAAAGCGATCTATCAGCTCAAGAGATACTCTGAAAAATATAAACTCTTTGATATAATCGTCAAAGAAGGAAGCAAAGGAGCTACGGAAGTTCCTTCCGGAAAGAAAGTCCTCATCCTGAAAGGAGAGGTCAAAGAGTATTCGAAGGCAACCGTAGGGAGGCGAATCGGGCGTTCCTTTATTCCGGGAGGCGAGCACACCGGCACGTCTGCCTTTGCGGCCCGTTACCAGTTCGTTGACAAGGAGAGCGGAAAAGTGGTTTATGAAACGGATCTCAGAACCACCTCCACAGGGTCGGAGGATACCGTAGAATATGCCATGGACCGTAACGGCGAAGCCCTGGCCAAAACTGTTCTGAAAATGAAAGGAAGATAATTAGGGGCGAATGGCTTATTTGTCAAGGTCTTGCTTAGAAAATAAAGTCTAACGGTAAGGGTAACGAGGCCCATATCGTTAATAAATGGCTACGTTTGTCGTCTCTTAATTCTTTACACGTAACCGTAACCAATAACCGAAACGGGCTTCGTAACCGTAACCCAAACCCCCGGACTATTTTCATTATTCGAGGGTAACGCTCCATCATGAAGGATTATTTAGATACGGTCCTCCAGTGGATGGGGATGATGTTTTTGGTCTTTTTCATGGGCGGCCTATAGACTCCTCCTCCCACCCCTGCATAGGCCACGGATTCATTTCCAATAAAAGTGATGATGACTCCCGATGGGATCGAGGGTCCGATGATTTTAGCCCGGTCCTCTTTTGTAATATCCATTCCCCCTACGCTAATGCCATCCATGTTGAACACCGCTTCTCCGGTCTTGTAGTTAAGGGCATAGAGCCTTCCTTTTCCTTCGCTGAGGAAGCAGGGATCTCCAGGATCGCCAATGTCAGGCGTGAACGTTGTGTAGTAGATGACTCCGTAAAATAGGACGGAGTTCGAAAGGCATTTTTCTCCGGCATTTTGATCCAGCTTGATATACCAGCCGCTCTTCGTGCTCAGCGAATTAAGGATGTCGGTCTTCTGGGTCGAAGTTGCGCTCGGATCCTGCAAAAGGTCGTCTGTCACATTGACCAGATCATTTTCAGTTAATACGGTTGAAGGATTTTTATCCTTAACAGCGTAGAGCCTGTTCACTGCAGTCGTCGATTTCGGGGCTTCCCTGTCACCCGTTCCGAAAAAGAGCATCTCATAATTGCCTTTTTCAAGGGAAACATCCGGGGGATAGAAGATCTTCCTTTTATCAGATGATCCGGGGTTGGAATCGAAGATGATCTTTGCTGTCCATTTGGCGGAATCCGGATCTCCGATATCGAATCGCCATACCTGTCCGCCCATATCCCCGACATAAAGCCGGTCGACGTAGCCATCTCCGTTCGTATCCACCCTTGCGATATCGCTGGGGATCGAATATTTCATGTTGGCATTTTGGTCGCGAGAGTAACTCCACAGCAGACTACCCGTTAAGACATCGATGACATAAACAGCCCTTCCCTTGGTATCATTGGCGGTCACAGGGATATTATCCTGATTCTCGTCATATCCTCCTCCGATAAATGCCACCCACTTCTCTCCGGATCCGTATTTGATCTTTCCTAATTGCGGGGTGGACCAGGTCTGGCCCAATTCTCCGAATCCCGTGGTCGAAGGAGTGATCTCCCAGAGAAGTTTGGGGGAAGCCGGGATCTTGACATCGAGAGCAACATACCGGTTTCCTCCCCTGCGGAGACCGAAGATGAGGATGGCCTTTTCGAGAGTTCCATCCGTCTTCCTCTCCAGGTAGACCCTCGGGGCTCCATCAACGAGGAATTGAAGGGCCTCTCCGGTTAAATTTTTCAGATTTGATAGAAGGTTAGGAGGAATGAATGCCCACAGTTCCTCTCCCGTTGCATTATCAAAGGCGTGAAGCATCCCATCATTGGAGCCCGCGAAGAGGATTGATTGAGATCCGGAGGTCGTGCCGTAGTGAACGACCACAGGTCTTGAATGGATGAATGAACCTAATATCCATGACCGTTTCGCAGTAGGATCAGGAGTGGGCTTATTGCTCTCGTTATAGGAATCAAATCCATGAATGAAGTTGATGACATTATCCCTTCCAGTTGTGTCGCCGGCGGAAAGGCCGAGAAGAGTTGGGGTGATGGCGTTGTTGGAGGTACTAAAGGCATTGGAGATATCGGAGAGATTGGTGTTGCCCAGATAAGTATAGATATTTCTCGATGCGCTCCTCTTTTGAAGGATTTCACCCACCCCTCCTTTTTCGACATCTTCTCCATCGGCCATTGAACTCCAGTAAGATCTTGCATCCTCGCTGATCTTAACAAACTTATATTCTCTACTATCAATGACCTTAATCTCTTCGATCATTGCAAGTAAGCCGTTAGCGTCGAGTATATCGCCTGCCTTTATATTTCCAGAATTTTCTGATGCAATTCCGTATTTTTTGATATTCCCTTTCCAGAAACTGTTCGGAGTGGGTTTGAACATGGCGAGATACATCTGGTTGCCCGACTTGAAGTTTTCCATCTGGCTGATGGGAACGACCGGAGCCACATAGGAAGTGCTTTCTTGCAGGACCTCTGCGATGAAGGTCTGAAAGGCGACATTAAAGCTTTGTGAGCTATATACATAGAAGTATTTCCCGCCCCCTGCCCTTGCCGTATTTTGTAAAAGTGTATGCCCTGCGCTGAATCCGATCGTATAGGTCTTAATGTTTTGACCGGTGGAGGACTGCCCATTGCTTAAATCGAGGCCATGGAGATATTTTGCCACATCGTCCAGTTTACCTAACTGGCCATCCTTGGTCATGTCTCCGATCAAGGAATTTAAGATGGGATGGGAATCCCTGGTGGGGTTCCCGTCGGAAATGATGAGGACATAGTTTTTCTGGCAGTAATATTGAATGGGACTGGAGGCATAATTTGTTCCTGTTATGGCGCTTGTTCCTCTCTGGAAAAATATTCCTCCCTCGTATAAAGACTCTGCCAGCGGCGACCATGTCTCATTTTTTAACCCAGCAAGGTTATTGAATAATTCGGTCTTTCCAGCCTTGTTTTCATCGACAAATCCCAGGAGTCTCGCCCCATGGGCCTCTTCATTTCCATCAGGAGTCGGGACATACTCCTCTTTTGTAATACTGTCATATTTGACGGTCTTTCCAGTTGCGTCATTATTGAATGTCATGAGCGCAAAACGGACTCCGCCCGTCGTATTGATGTAACTCTTGATGATCCCTGTGGCCAGACCGAACCTCGGCCGGTTCGCCCCCTGTCCCTGGGTGAGCTGAAAGTAATTTCTGAAATTCCCCGTCTGGAAGTCTTTCTTATTGATTCCACAGCCCGAATAATTGATCGCTTCGCCGTATTCCAAGAGTAGAGTCTTAAGTCCGAGGCATGAAATCGAATTAACATCGTCAACCCATTTCTCCCATTTACTGCCTGTTTTAATATAGACGGCGTATCTCGGATAAACAATGGGCGGATTGTCTGCGGCGTAATCTTTAGTAGGAGTATAAAGATCACCTGAATCCTGATCGACCTCATCCAGGCTGGCCGAGCTGTCCAGAATGATTAAAACATTCGGAGGGATATTGACACCCGAGACGACATAGAGGTCGGTATCTAATCCGTAACAGACCGTGGAGGTCGCAAGGATTATTAGGACGACTAAAAACCCTGATTTCATTGGATGGGTTGCTTTCATCTCTTAATTCCCTCCTTGAAGGGTTGGAACGATCCTGACCACCTTCTGCTCGATAGTGCAGGTGGACTTATTGGAACCCAATTCGGTTTGGTCCTGACCTGTTGATTCCATCATATAATGTTTGAATTCGTAATTTCCGGTGGCGCTGAATCCGAGACCTCTCGGGGCCCCCTGTTGAACCGTGTCATAAGTGATTGTCATTTTGGCATTGGTGGGATTTGGATTATTGGCGTCGGTAAAAGGATTGTATTTGTTGTCGACATACTTGCCGGTGAGGTCAAAATTATCGACATTGGCAACCACGACCTGAACACCGCTGTCTGCAGAGTAAAAGGCATTGGTGGATCCCCGTTTATGACCGGAGATTATTATTTCAAAAATAGAGGTGAAGGAACCAGCGATTCCGATCATTGTGAAGACAACCATCATAATGAGCGCGATCACCAAGACAGCGCCGGATTCGTCTTTTAAAATATTTATTTTCTTTGTCATTTTTGAAGCTCCTTTTCGATTCATTATCTCATACATAAATTTCTTAAGGTCACGGCAGATTCCAGGGTTCTCGGAGACGCCATTTTCTGATCCTCCGCAGTCAATTGTTGGGGCCTTGCCGTTAACCGGACGCGAACAGCAATAACACTTCCTGTGCCGATGTCTCCGGCCTGGATCCAACTTCTGTCAAGGGCTTTGTCATTGTCTGTATCCACCCCATAAGTGAATTGGAGGTCTTCCACATTCTCCAGCAGGGTCTCCTCGGGGCCGGCTACGCTCGTGTCTTTGATAGTAGTCAACTGCCGCCTCAGCGTTTGGGAACCAGCATCTCTCCAGTACCGAACCGAGTATTGGGTCGTGTTGTCAAATTCATAATCGACAGTGATTTGATCCGTTCCGGCGATCAGGGGAGTGATGATGTCAATCTTCGAATCAGGACTATCGCTATCGAATCCGGTCATCCGAAGATCCCGTAACAGGACCTCCATGGCAGATCGGATGCTCTGCTGGGTTTCGACGACACGGTCCTGAACGGTGTAGGCTCTGCTCTGGGCAACAAAGAGGCGATAGGTTCCTGCAATGACTATTGCAAAGATGACTAAGGCCACCAGGAGTTCAATGATAGTGATTCCGTTTTCTCTTTTTATCATTCTGATCATCTTCATTCCTTCTCCGTCCTCTTTCATTTGGAAAGCGCTGAAAAGAACCGCAACGAGTGAGATGTGTTATCCGTCCAACTAATAGTGACATCAATCTCTTTTATGTCTGCATTAGAGGCATTCGGCCTTGCAGTCCAGCTTCGGTTATATTGGATTCCGGGTCTGCTTATCGGGGAGTCAGCGCTTGTTTGATTTAAAGGGATACTTTCCCAGCTCATTGCCCTCAATTCCTCTAATTTGTCCTGGGCAAATGTGGCCGCCTCTGTCAGGCGTCCTCCTGATGCGGTGTTTCTTGTTGTTGTGGTCATTAAACCGGCTAAAGCGAGCAATGAAATAGCTAAAATGACCAGGGAGATGAGGACTTCTATAAGCGTAAAACCATTTGATCT
This sequence comes from Thermodesulfobacteriota bacterium, assembly GCA_030017685.1. Classification (GTDB taxonomy): domain Bacteria; phylum Desulfobacterota; class BSN033; order BSN033; family UBA1163; genus RBG-16-49-23. The sequence goes on from JASEHH010000009.1 coordinate 45,101, forward strand.
TAAAGAATTATTCACTTTGATATCTCCTTTTGATAAATTAATAGTGCAAAAGCCATACCAATAAATTTTTTTTAATTAAAGATGAGAGTGAAGGGATTTGGGATAGAAAATATCCTATGCTTTTAATATGTTGAGGTATTGTGGATTATTGGCGAAAATAGGTTTGGTTTGTAATAAAAGAGGGGGTTTTATGAAAATATTATTAATTTTTGACAAAATGTCTAGTTGGGAAAAGTTGCCAAATCAAACACCTCTGTCTGTAATCACCACAATCTCCTTGATGATGAATCCGGTGGGATGTGGAATAGCATCTATCGCGACATCGGCATTCTTCTTTATATCATCTATCTTTAATCGATTTCCCTTTTGGTCTATAACCTTGGTGTCACGCGAGATGAAGAAGCTCTTTCCGCCAACAACGATCGATTTATGATCCCAAGTAACATCTTTTACAATTCCCGAGAGAGAGATGGTTTCTCCCCCCCCTCTTGTTTGTGTAAAGACAATATCAGAATATAATAAATTTGCAAAAAGAGCGAAGGATATTAGCAATACAACTTTTATTGTCATCATCTTCTTTTCTCCCTTTCAAATTTTTACGATTCCTGATGGAGACCACTTAAAAACCAGTTCTCCAATAAAGGGGCAATATATTTTTCTTGCTTGAAACCTCCGGGGCAAATACACCACCCCCTACGCCAATATATCCCACAACATCTCCCTTTACGATTGCGATGACAACCTGGGATGGAATCCCAGCCCCAATGGCAATGGAACGGTCGGTTTTATAAATGGTTGGGGGCTGACCTTCCAGATCATTATCTAGGTCAAAATTAAACATAGCCATCCCTGTTTTATATTGTAATGCATAAACCCTTCCCGTTCCTTCGCCTAAGAAACAGATGTCCCCTATATCCGGATAGGAGGGTGTAAATGTTGTATAGTATATCACTTTAGAATAAATGACAGCAGGGGCGAGGCATTTTTCACCTTTGCTTTCCAGTGTGATAAACCAGCCGTTTAAATTATTTAGATTAATTAAAGTTTGGTTCTGAATAATAATATCGTCAGCGCTTGGATTCGGTTTCTGTAAGATATTGTCCGTGACATCCACCAGGTTTAATTCTGTTAATGGGGATAAAGGATTTGTGTCTTTTATTGCATATAATCTGTTCTGAGTAGGGAAGTCTACCGTCCCCGTTTCCTGTTTTGGGTTTTCTCTATCCCCTGTTCCAAGGTAAACCCATTCATACCCTGATTCAAGAGAGACATCAGGTGGATAGAATATTTTTCTTTTTTCACTTGCATTCTGGTTGGACTTAAATATTACTTTCCCTGTCCAACCAGCAGTATTATTTAAATTTCCAATATCAAAACGCCAGAGTTGTCCTCCTGTATCCCCAACATAAAGCCGATCGATTTTGGTGTCCCCATTAATATCTAATGCTGCAATATCACTCGAAATTGAAAAAGTCATGCGGGAGTCATTCGCTTTTGAAAATTCCCAAAGCTTGGCCCCGGTTTTTACATTTATGGCATAAATAGCATTTCCTTTCTGATCCGAAGACCCGCAATTCATATTAGGGTCGTTGCATGGATCGTATCCACCTGCAAAGAAAGCAACCACCTTTTTCCCTTGGCCATCGGCTACTGGTTTCATCACCAGAGTTGACCATGTCTGTCCAATTCTTTCAAAACCTGCTGTGACCTCATGGCCCAATAAAGGGGATGAGGTTGAAGGACTGATCTCCCATAATAAAATTGGAGAATCAGGATTGGTGACATCCAGAGCGACATATCGATCTCCTCCTCTACGCAGCCCAAAGATGATGATTGCCTGTGTAATCGTCCCGCTTGAATTTTTTTCAATATACGCTCTTGGAGGACCATCTGCAAAGATTTGAAGCGCATTGTTGGTTTCGAAATCTTTTAGCCGTGGCAATAGGTTGGGTGGAATAAATGCCCATAATTCCCTTCCATTTGAATCGTCAAAAGCATGAATCATCCCGTCATTAGCCCCTGCATAGATCACAGATTTGTTTGGGTAGTGGATAATAAGCGGTCTCGAGTGGATAAAAGCTCCCAATATCCAATCTACTTTAACTTCTTGTCCTAAATCATTTATAAGCGAACCTTTTCTTTTTTCGTTTATAACCGTATTATTATTCCAATCATAGGAATCATACCCGTGAGCGAATTGAATAATTTGCTCTCTCTTCGCCGGATCAGCAGATATTCCTAACTTTGAATAAGTTACGTTGGGGTTTTCTACTGTAAAGACATTCTCAGGTTCCGTTAATAATTTCTTGCTTGTTAATCCAATATAAGTATAAATTTTTCTGGGGTCATTAACTAAATCTCTACTTGCCAATTGTTCTCCAACACCCCCCTTTACGACCTCACCTCCATCATTGATTGAACTCCAATAAGATCGAGCATTCCTGTCAATCTCATTCTGAGGAGTGATGGCAAGGCTGTTATTGACATCGATAATGTCTCCAATTTCGATATTTGCGCTTATCGTATCTGCAATCCCAAATTTTTTAATATTGCCATGCCATAAACTATTTAGAGTAGGTTTAAACATCGCCAGATACATGCGATTCATAGAACTGGAGCTCTCCATCTGGCTGATCGGAACGACGGGGGCAACGTAACAAGTCGATTCCGCAAGGAGGTTAAGAATATAATTTCTGATATCGGCTAATGCCTGCTCAAGTTCCGATGGAGTTCCAGCAAAATAGGCATAGCCTGAAATACTTTGATTTCCTGGATCAGTCGTCTGGTTTGAACAAGCGCTGATGCCCGATGGGTAAAGTAGTCCGTCTGGAATAATATAGGTGCCTGAAATGGAATTCGGAGCCGATGCATTATCCGTTCCTCCGTAATGGGCCGCCCAATTCAGAGTATTCCTGAGAGTATTAGGCAATGGCGCTCCAAAGCCTACGACAAACACTTTGTATCCCGCATTCGAAAGAGCCCTTGCCCTCGCTATCGTCTCCCTCCTCCTCTTATATTGGTCTGATTGCGATTCTGAACCCGTACCACTGCATGCCAAAGTATCCTCACCGTCTGAGAGTAATATTACAAACTTTTTTCGGCATGCCTTAGCATTATCCCCGCTTTTGTGATTGTCTAAATATAGTTTTGCCTCTTTTAGAGAGCTTGCCAGATGCGTTCCCCCGGTGGCTCCCGCAGCGCTTATAGAGCCCCATATGTCAGGATACGGGGTAAAAATTGGATTGATTAATCGGTTACAACCGGCGTTATAGTTTGCGCCAGTATCGCTTCCGCAGTCATAAAATCTCATGTACCCCATTCTCATATTAAGGGCGTCGTAATCACCAACGGTTACCGTCCCGTCATTATCGGCATCCAGGACACTCTTCACAGCTCTTTTTGCAATTTCAACCCGGCTGCAATCGGTTGTATATTCGACTCCGGAAATTGTGCGTGCTGATCTATAAAATGGACCTGAACATGTTTGATCACCCCATTTCGGAACGGTACCATAGGCATCAATGGTACATGCCTTGGTGTATCCTGTCCCAGAGCTGGGGTAATAGGCAACGTCATTTCCACAAGTTTGAGAAGTTGAGATGTACATTGTTGCGCCGGCAGGTGTCCAACGCATACTGCCGGATAAGTCGAGGACCATTAAGATGTCCGGGGGAACCTGCTGGATGGTTTGATCAAGAACATAAACATCCGTATCTGCCGCAAAAGGGCCGGAAAAAGGAGCGAATAAAATCATTAAAATTAATAAATAATATTTCTTCTTCATGTGCAAGACCCTCCAATCAATTCACAACAACTTCGGTGATTGATTCGTCCTTAGGCAATAACCTCACCACATTCATGTCAATCGTGCATGTCGATCTGTTAGTCATTGAAGTCCCATCATTTCCTCTTGAATCAACCCAAAAATAGGCATAGTCAAGGTTGATTGAAGTGAATCCCTTCGGCGGGCCTGTTTTTAATGGATCAAAGTCAATTTTTGCTACGACGTTGGTAGGATTACTATTCGCTGGGTCCGTGAAGGGATCGTAATTTATTTGACCAGGTGCGAAGTTAACGTACCTGAGCAAGATGACATTAGCCCCGCTATCAGCCGAATAGAATGCATCGGTGGCTCTCCTTTTTTCTCCCGAGAGCATGATTTCAAATGTTGAGGTGAACGTGGATGCAAGACCGATGAGTGTTAAAACAGTCATCATGATAAGGGCGACGACCAAAGCCACTCCGGATTCATTTTTTATAAATTCAACATATTTTTTGTTCATCAGTAGATTCCTCTCCTTAAAACTTTTGAATTGAAAGATTTCTTAGTGCCACAATGGAGGTTAAGGTTCTCGGTGAAACCATCCTAAAGCGGTCATCTTGTGGATTGACCTGCTCGGGTCCTGTCGTTAAGCTCACACGAACAGCAATCACTTTATCCCTGTTGTTATCCACTGCCCCACAGTTGACCCAATTGTCTATCACTCCGTCTTGGCTTGGTGGGGCAACATCACCAATTCTTCCATCGATGCCACAGTCTAAAACGAATGCATTAACATTCTCTAACAATACTTCAGGTTGTTGAGGTTGGACAACACCATCAACAGTAAGTTGCCTTTCTAAATTTGTACCATTTAAAGTGTAAGTGACTGCATGGATTTGGGATATTACCGGAGGCCCTGTTTGATAATTTTCATACCAGACCGTGATGGTATTTCCGGCTACAATATAAGGTGGTAATGGTTTGAAGTCTTCAATTCTGACGAGTGAAGTTGAGTTGTCATAATCAAATCCGGCCATTCGAAGGTCCCTCACCATAATCTCCATGGCGCTTCTGATGTTCTGTTGGACCTCAACGACTTGGTCTTGAACGACATATGCATTGCTTTGTGCAGTAAACACACGATATATCGCCGCAATGACTATTGCACAAATGACCAGCCCAACCAACAATTCAATGATTGTGATCCCTCTTTTATTGAATGATGCGTTGATGTTCATAATTTCCCTCAGAGTTAACCGTTTCATCTGGTAATCACTGTTAAAAAACTAATCGAGCGGGCCATCCCATCGTTCCAATCAACCGTAACCGTAACTCTTTTTTCATTATCATTGGGCGAGGGAGGACTGCTTGGCCCCAATACAACTGTCCAAGTTCGGTTATAATTCAAACCTCTTATTGAACTTGCATTACTTCCGTTAACAATATTATCCCAATCTGTTACCCTTAATTCCTCCAGTCTGTCTTGGGCCAATGTGGCGGCTTCTGTCAGGTTGCCTCCAAAGGCGTTGTTTTTTGTTGTCGTAGTCATCATGCCTGCCAGTGCCAGTAAGGAAACAGCTAAAATAACCAGTGCGACTAGAACTTCGATCAGCGTAAACCCTTTTGAATTTAATGAATTTTTCACTTTTATATCTCCTTCTGTCAGGTAGATAAGCAAAAGGCATACCAATTAATTTTTTCAAATTAAAGATGAGAGTGAAGGGATTTTCGATAGAAAATATCCTATGTTTTTAATATGTTGAGATTTAGTGGATGAATGATGGCCACTGGTAATATTCTTTAGGGTGGAAGCGATTTTTTGTGAAAATATTGAATAGTTTGGACAAATTGTCAAAAGCGATAAAAAGCCTCTGAAAAACTACTTAACACCCTATTACAAGGATGAAAATAGATGCCAATTCCTGAGAAATCTTTCATGACGGGTTCGTCACACTCAAACCATGAAAATCCCCCTCAATCTCCCTGCCTACCGACAGGCAGGGGAGGTTAGGAGGGATTTAAAGAGTTATTTTCTAGGTAATTAGTTGTGGCAGAACCGTCCCCTCCGAACCACTAAAATATTTATCGGATTAATGTGAACAACGGGATGATTTGCCTATACCCTGAGAATTTCTTGCTTTTCAGTTTAAAATGTTACATAATTACCGAAGATTAAATAATTGAGGCTTCCTCGATGATGTGAAGGGCATATCCCCTATCTGTAAGAAAGAGGCAGCCTGCCTGCAAAGTCTTCCAACCTATTTCTGCATGATTTGATCATTGCTTGCCCGCAAGTCGTGTGAAATCGTAGAAATCGTTGGCTTGATATAAAAAAGAAAAGGAATAAACTTATTCCATCGAAGGCAGGGAACAGAAAACCAAATAAACCAACTGGATTCCCGTTCCCCGATTGATACCTTCGAGGACAAGTTTCACAGGAATGACAACATTTTATGATTGCGTCAAATTTTAAGGAGAAAAGATGCAGTTTTCAGAATTAGATTTAAAGCCGGAGATCCTGAAGGCCGTGACGAATATGGGTTATCAGGATTTGACACCCATTCAGGAAAAGACCTTCTCCCCGATCTTAAGCGGCAGGGATCTTTTAGCCAGGGCAGAGACCGGTTCGGGTAAGACAGCGGCCTGCGGTATTCCGCTGGTTCAGATGATCGATCCTTCACTCAACGCCATCCAGGCCCTCATCCTGGTTCCTACCCGTGAGCTGGCGCTCCAATATGTGGAAGAAATCGATAACATTGCGAAACATACGGGTGTCGCTCCTTTTGCCATCTTTGGCGGATTCTCAATGGAGATTCAAAAAGCCAAATTAAGGGATAGGGTCCATCTCCTCGTGGCAACCCCTGGGAGGTTGATCGATTTCCTCTATAATACCACGGAGGTTGACCTCTCTAATATCCGCACGCTGGTTCTGGATGAAGCGGACGAGATGCTGAAGATGGGTTTTATTGAAGATATCGACTTTATCATGTCCAGCCTGATTCATAAGCACCAAACCCTGTTTTTTGCAGCGACGATGCCCGGAGAGATTGAAAGGTTGATCAGTGTCTATCTGAAAGAACCCATTCGGGTGGAATTAAATAAGGAGCAGTTGTCTCCGCAGAGTCTGGTTCACCATTTTCAATATACGGAGCAACATGATCGGCTCAATGCCCTGATCCAATATCTGAAAAGGGAGAAAATTTCCCAGGCCCTCATCTTTTGCAATTCGCGGCATCACGGTGAAAAATTGACGAAGGAGTTGGAAAGAAAATTCAAATCGATCGGGTATATCCACGGGGGCCTGGAACAATCGAAGCGAACCTCGATCTTCGAGCGTTTTCGCCAGAAAAAGATCGACTTAATGGTTGCTACCGACCTTGCCGGCCGGGGCCTCGACTTCAGCCATGTCAGTCATGTAATCAATTATGATTATCCTTACGGCCTGGAATCCTATACCCACAGGACAGGAAGGACCGGAAGAATGGGGCGGTCAGGCATTGCCATGACCTTTGTGACTGATCAGGAATTGGGGGTCCTGAAATCCCTGCTGAAGACGAATCGCATTGACCCTGTGTGGCATGGCAATATCCCTGACCTCCGGGCTGTTCACAAACCGTATGGGAGACGGGATGGTAAAAAATTCTTCAAAAAGCAGTCCAGTCCGGTTTCCAGAGTCGAATCCCCTCAATTGACAGGAATGATCCCTACTCCTCTCTCATAACAAGCTTATGAAACGTGAAGATTTGCGAAACATTGCCCTGATTGCCCATGTGGATCATGGAAAGACAACGATCGTCGATGGCTTGCTCAGACAGTCGGGTATTTTCCGTTTGAACGAGAAGGTCCAGGAAAGGGTCATGGACAACATCGATTTAGAGAGGGAGCGGGGCATTACGATCATGGCAAAGAATACGGCGATCGATTATCAGGGAGTGAAAATCAATATTGTCGATACGCCGGGCCATGCCGATTTCGGCGGGGAGGTGGAAAGGACTCTCAAGATGGTGGATGGCGTTCTGCTCCTCGTTGATGCCTCGGAAGGCCCCTTGCCCCAGACCAGATTCGTTCTGAAAAAAGCCCTTGAATTTGATCTTCCTCCCATCCTGGTCATTAACAAGATCGACCGGGCGGATGCGAGGATTCAAGAGGTGCTCAACGAAGTCTATGATCTCTTTATTGACCTCGATGCCACAGAGAAACAGCTTGAGTTTCCGATTGTCTATACCAATGCGAAGCTCGGAATTGCGAAACTTCATCCTGGTGAGGATGCGAAAGACTTTCGATGCCTGTTTGATCTCATCCTAAGTGCTGTTCCGCCGCCGGAAGGGGATAAAGAAGGACAGTTGAAACTTCTGGTCACTAACATCGACTATAGCGATTATGTAGGCAGGATTGCCATAGGGAGGATCTTCTCAGGCTCGATTAGGGTCGGTGATTGGGTGTCGATGCTAAACGGCAGGGCGGAGCCGGTCAAGACGAAGGTGACATCGCTTTTTGAATTTCAGGGACTCGAAAGAGTGGAGGTCAAAGAGGCCTCGGCAGGAGATATCGTTGCCCTGTCCGGGCTTGAAGGGATCAATATTGGTGATACCATCGCCGATGTTGAAGATCCGGAGCCTCTTCCGAGAATTGCGGTGGATGAGCCCACCATCTCCATGGTTTTTTCTGTCAATACGTCGCCTTTTGCCGGCCAGGAAGGAAAGCATGTCACATCGAGAAACCTGAGGGAGCGGCTTGAGAAGGAACTCCTCTACAATGTGTCGATCAAGGTTGATTTTGATGCGACCGATTCTTTCAAGGTGATGGGAAGAGGGGAGCTTCAGCTCGCGATCCTGATCGAGATGATCAGGAGAGAAGGCTATGAGCTTTCTGTGTCCATGCCGGAGAGCATAACAAAAAACATCAATGGCCTTATCCATGAGCCCATGGAGCATCTTGTCATCGATGTCCCGGAGGAATTCATAGGAGTGGTGACACAGCAGATCGGGATCCGTAAAGGCAGGATGCAGAAGATGAATAACAATGGTCACGGCAGGGTCCGCCTCGAATTCAGGATCCCATCGAGAGGGCTAATCGGCTTTCGTTCCCAGTTTCTAACCGACACCAGAGGGACAGGGCTCTTCAACCACATTTTCGATGGTTATGAGTCTTGGCATGGCCCGATTACCAAACGCTCCACCGGAACCCTTGTTGCGGACCGGCAAGGAAAGGCGACCACATACGCCCTTCATCACCTTCAGCCCCGGGGGACGCTCTTTGTAAAAGAGAATACACCGGTCTACGAAGGGATGGTGATCGGTGAGAACTCAAGGGAGAACGATCTGGATGTCAATGTGATCAAAGAGAAGAAACTAACTAACATCAGGGCCTCAGGGTCGGATGACGCCTTACAGCTCATTCCGCCTAAGGTCCTCAGCCTTGAGCAGGCCATCGAATTTATCAAAGAGGATGAGCTGGTTGAAGTGACCCCGCACTCCGTCCGCATCAGGAAAAAGATCCTCGAATCAAACAAACGCCCCAGGTATAGGAATTAAAAATGGTGGAGCCCACGGACGGAGTTAGACCCCCAGCCCGCTCCTTTACTATGCAGATGGCCCTGATGGGATTGAAAATGATGATCTCCTGTGTTACTTTTAGTTTAACCTATTTTAATCCTTCCCGATCGTTTCTCCGAAGGCAGTGATCTCTTAAGTCTTCCAAAGATCATTCCTGAGATTCGTATGAGGTTTTTGTCGGGCCAACCTATGCCCCCAAAAATCAACCCTTCGACTTTCCCTGGTTCAAAGCCTGGGTTTGCTCGGGGTTGATACTGAGCGGCGCTTTTACCCCCGTCCTAAAGGATGGGCTTTGACGCCGCCGAAGTATCAAATGGAGGGTATTATTGCATGGATAGAAAGGAATACAATGAAGCTTGGTCTTGTTGGTTTTCCTCAGGTCGGTAAACGCACATTCTTTCGGCTGTTAACCGGCAAGGAGCCAAATTCAGAAAGCAAGAAAGGGAATGGTCTGGGGTTGGCGAAGGTGCGAGATGTCCGCTTCGATCATCTTACGGAGATTTACGCGCCGCGCCAGGAGACCCCTGCCTATATAGAATTTCTGCTTCTCCCTGACTTAGACGAACAGGCCTCTCGAAAAGAACAGATCCTCCGGGGCCTGGAACAGGTAGATGTGATCTGCCATCTCGTTCGAACTTTTCAGGACAACACGGTTTTCCATATCCGTGGCGCTATCGACCCTCGCCGCGATATCCTGATCTTTAACGAGGAATTGCAGTTGAACGATCTTCTGTTTATTGAAAAGCGCCTTGAGAGGCTCGATAAAGAACAGAACAAAAAGAAAGACGCTCAAAAGACGGCCGTGGAAGCGGATCTGCTCGCTCGCATGAAAAATCATCTTGAAACCGGCTGTTTCCTGAAAAATTTCCTTTTGACAGAGGCTGAAGAGAAACTGATCGCCGGCTACCCTTTGCTGACCCGCAAAGCGATTATCATTGTTCTCAATATTGGAGAGGAGGTCGCGGAGGCTGACGACCTGATGGGTCAATTGAAGGAAGACTTCGGTGAACAAGACTTTCAATGGATTGCTGTTTCTGCCAAGATTGAGCAGGAGCTTTGTCAACTTGATGTGCCAGATCGCCAGACCTTTCTTGAGGAACTCCAGCTCGACCAGCCCGCTCTGGATAGATTAACTATGCTTTGCTATAAAACCCTTGGCCTTATCTCATTCTTCACGGTCGGACCAGACGAGGTGCGGGCATGGACAAACCGGCAGGGATCTCTTGCTCCCCAAGCCGCAGGTGTTATTCATTCTGACTTTGAGCGCGGGTTCATCCGGGCAGAGGTGATGAAATATGAGGACCTGATTAAGCTGGGAAGCGAACAGAAGGTTAGAGAAGTGGGGAAATATCTGCAGAAGGGCAGGGACTACATCGTTGAGGATGGAGATATCATCAATTTCCTGTTCAATGTCTGACAAATTCAAGCGGTTCATTACGCCTCATCTTTCAGGAATGAAATCATCATCCAGATCCAGCCCTTCATTGAACCTTGATCAATACTCTGTTACGATTGTCTCCAAATATTTTTTCACTGTTGCAAACTTGAAACGAGGCTCCTGTTAATTTATCATAGATTCCAACATGTTTAACAGAGGGAAAGCTTGTTCCCATACGCCCTCTGAGTTCATAAATTCCAATCAGGAGGGAAAGATGAGAAAAGGATCGTTCTTTATAAAACTGGTTCTGTCTGTTTTTATCCTTTCGGCACTCTCCGGCTGCGGCTATAACACAATGCAGAAAAACGAGGAGGGGGTCAAGGCGGCATGGGGCGACGTTGAGGCAACCTATCAGAGAAGAAATGACCTCATTCCCAATCTCGTCGAGGTCGTAAAAGCCTATGCCAAGCATGAAAAGGAGACCCTGACCGCTGTGACGGAAGCAAGGGCAAAGGTCGGGGCGATGCAAGTGCCCAAAAATATCACTGATGATCCAAAGGCCTTCTCACAATTTCAGGAGGCCCAGGCCGGGATGAGCAGCGCCCTTTCACGACTGATGGTCGTGGTCGAGCGCTATCCTGATCTCAAGGCGAACCAAAACTTTAAGGACCTCCAGCACCAGTTGGAGGGAACGGAGAACAGGATCAATGTGGCACGGACCCGCTATAATAAGGCGGTCGAGGTCTTCAATACCTCCATCCGGGTATTCCCGAACAACCTGACCAATAATCTCCTGCTCCATCTGAGTCTGAAAGAGCCCTTCAAGGCCGAGCCCGGGGCTGCAAAGGCTCCCCAGGTTAAATTCTGATATGAAAAAGATTTTCCTCTTTTTTGTTTTATTGCTCTGCTGTTTGCCTTTTACTGCCTACGGCCTTGATGTTCCAAGGCTCGAGGGCTATGTCAACGATTATGCAGGGATGATCCATTCTTCCACGAAGTCAAAGCTTGAGGGGGCGCTGAGAGGTTTTGAACAGTCGGATTCAACCCAGATCGTTATTTTGACGATCCCATCTCTCGAAGGAGAAAATATTGAGGAATTCGGCATCAAGGTAGCCGAAAGATGGAAGATCGGGCATCAGGGCAAAGACAACGGGGTTCTCTTCATCGTTTCAAAACAGGAACGGAAGATCAGGATCGAGGTCGGACGCGGCCTTGAGGGAAAATTAACGGATCTGATGGCTGGAAGAATTATCGATCAGGTCATCAAACCAAAATTTAAACAGTCAGATTTTGACGGAGGGTTCATTGCAGGCGTCTCTGCATTGATCAGTGCAACGCGGGGGGAGTTCAAAGCCGGGCAAAGACCGGTTCAACGGAAACAGAGGAATTTCCCCCCTTTCCTGACCTTTCTTCTATTTCTCGGTATTTTTATTCTTATCCTTGGAAGCCTCTCCCGTATCCTCGGAGGAATCGCGGGAGCCCTTGGCCTTCCTGCCCTCGTCTATCTCACTGCCCTGCCTGTCGGGATACTCATCGTCATTTTCTTAGCCCTGGTTGGTTTGGGTGCGGGCCTCTTCCTTCCGAGCCTCTTTTTTACAAAAGGTTCTCGAGGGGGCGGCTACAGGGATCATGGAGGCGGATTCTTCTTTGGGTCAGGGATGGGTGGCCACTCCATAGGAGGGGGCGGTTTCAGCGGTGGAGGCGGCTCCTTCGGAGGCGGCGGAGCATCGGGAGACTGGTGATGAAACTATATTCAAAGGCAGATCAATTCTTTACTGCGGAAGAGAAGGAGAGGCTGAAAGACACGACCCACAAGGTCGAATCCCGGACCATTGGAGAGATCGTTATCATGGTCGTTGACCGGAGCGATCGCTACCTTGAGGCAGAGGTCTTTGGCGGGATCCTCCTCGGGAGCCTGTTGTCACTGATCTTAACTCTTCTTTTTTTTCACTCCTCCATCTGGTCTTATATTCCCCTGAGCTTCATATTCTTTTTCCCTTGCCGGGTCCTCTTCCAAAGAATGGATCCATTGAAAAGGCTCTTTGTTGGAATCAGAAGAAGAGAGGAGGCGGTCAGGCTGAGGGCCGAAAAGGGTTTCATTGAGAAGGGGCTCTATAAGACAAAGAAAAACACAGGGGTCCTCTTCTTTCTCTCCCTCCTTGAAAGGAAGGTCTGGGTTCTTGCGGATAAAGGGATTTACGAGAAGATGGATCAGGAGACCCTGAACCGGTTTGCCTATGAGGTTTCCAGAGGGATTAAAGAGGGCCGTGCTTGCGAGGCCCTCTCACAGGCCATTCAGGAAATAGGAGAATTGCTTTCCCGGCATTTTCCCATTACCCACGATGACACCGACGAACTTCCCAATGCCGTGTTGACGGAAGAATAACTCTTTAATTTGACCCCAAACCAATGCACCGTTTCTTTGAACCGCCAACCCGCTGATGACAGGCCTATTAAATCTCTTTCAGTATATTCCTGAATAATGCCAAAAAGTTTTCACCCAGTGAGGCGTCAAATTCTTTCAACCACTTTTCAATATAGCCCGAATCATAATTTGTGTTTTTCAAAAGAATTGACCTTATATCCTCAATATCCCTTGGCCTTCCAGCGATCACTTTATGGATCACCACATCCTCAAGAGACCCAAACCTGACAGGGGTGCGACCCAATCTTACCTCCCTCGCTCTCTCAATGGCCCGCTTTTCATAAGGAGAGAAGGAGAAAATAAAATCAACCCTTATTCCACTCTCTTCTTCCATTGCTGGGAGCACCATGGTTCTCTGGACAAACTCCTGTTCATTTCCTACAAGAACTTTGAGTCTGAGTGTCGAGGTGATCGCAAGGACCTTATCCAATTGATCAACATTAATTCCGAGAGTAATATCGATGTCGCGGGTCAATCTTGGCTCTCCATAAAGAAGAATGGCCTGTCCGCCTATGACCATGTAGGGAATTGATGCTTTTTTTAATTCCCGAGCGATTTTCTTAAGCAGTTTTTGGAACACAATTAATGACCTTTGCAATTCTTAAATCTACATCGAACCCATCAAGAGGGTTTTTCAGCGGGAACACACAAAGGGCAAGGGCTTCCTTATGAAGGGCTTCGACGATTCGGAAATTTCTCCGGATGTCTATTTTCTCTTTTCTTAAGAGCGCCAACTCAAATTTCTGAAATTCTTTTGCTTTCATCATATCAGAATTTGCAAAATCCCTCTAAACTAAAAAAATATAAAAAGAGGACCAATCCAGATGAATTAGTCCTTCGATGATCATGGAGCCCACGGACGGATTTGAACCGCCAACCCGCTGATTACAAATCAGCAGCT
>JASEHH010000187.1 GCA_030017685.1 Thermodesulfobacteriota bacterium
AGAGGGATGCTCATCGTTGGAGTGACGGGAGGAGTGGCCAGCGGCAAGACAACGGTCTCCAGGATCTTTGAAGAAGAAGGGGCCTACATCATCGAAGCAGACCGGATCGCCAGGGAGCTGGTTCAGCCCCAATCCCCCGCGTGGAGGCAAATCACCCGGGTCTTCGGAAAAGAGATCCTTGAAAAGGATGGAACCATCGACCGGAAGAGGTTGGCTGACCGGGCCTTTTCCGATTCCGGGCAGAGAAGATTATTGAACGAGATCCTTCATCCCCGGATCAAAAAGGAGATGGGGAAGAGGGCAAGGGAGATTGGACGGAAAGACCCTCATGCCATTGTCGTCTTCGACGTTCCCTTGCTGGTGGAGACAGGGTTTCATCGGGAGGTGGACAGAGTCGTGGTCATCACCTCGAAGGAGAAACAACAGATAGAGAGGCTGAAGAAGAGGGCAGGCATGAGCGAGGAGGAGACGCGGAGGATCATCTCCTCCCAGATGGACCTTGAGGGGAAGGTAAAAGCGGCGGACTTCATCATTCGAAATGAGGGGTCCATCGAGACGATTCGGAGAAGAGCCAGAGAGGTATTTCAAGAATTGAGGAGGATCGCCCTTCAGAAGAGAAGGAGACCGACCGACAAGTAAAAGAGGAGGATAAAAGGAAGGACTATGAATCTCAAGGATTTGAAGAAGAAGAAAATCAATGAATTAACAAAGATCGCAAGGGAACTCAATGTCGAAGGGGCAACCGGGATGAGGAAACAGGACCTCATCTTCGCCATCCTTCAGGCCCAGACAGAGAAGAACGGCCTGATCTTCGGGGAAGGGGTGCTGGAAATCCTGCCCGACGGCTTCGGGTTCCTGAGGGCGCCTGATTACAACTATTTGCCCGGACCGGACGACATCTACATTTCGCCCTCCCAGATCCGGCGATTTAACCTCCGAACCGGCGACACGGTCTCCGGTCAGATCCGCCCCCCCAAAGACACGGAAAGATATTTTGCCATGCTGAAGGTTGAGATGGTCAATTATGAAGACCCGGAGGTGGCGCGGGATAAAATCCTCTTCGACAACCTGACCCCTCTTTATCCTCAGGAAAAGGTCTCTCTGGAGATGGAAGGAGATAGAAACAACTACTCTGCCCGGGTGATGGATCTGCTCACCCCCATTGGAAAGGGGCAGAGAGGCCTCATTGTCGCCGCTCCCCGGACAGGCAAGACCATGCTTCTTCAGGCGATCGCCCACAGCATTACGAAGAATCATAAGGAGATTACCCTCATCGTTCTCCTCATCGATGAACGGCCCGAGGAGGTGACTGACATGGAACGCTCCGTCGATGGTGAGGTGATCAGTTCCACCTTTGACGAGCCGGCCCAGCGCCATGTTCAGGTGGCGGAGATGGTGATTGAGAAGGCGAAGAGATTGGTGGAACATCAGAGGGATGTGGTGATCCTTCTCGACAGCATCACCCGTCTGGCGAGGGCCTACAATACGGTCGTCCCACCCAGCGGGAAGATTCTCTCCGGCGGGGTCGATGCCAATGCTTTACAGAAACCAAAACGATTTTTCGGTGCGGCGAGAAATATTGAAGAAGGCGGAAGCCTAACAATCATCGGCACAGCCCTAATCGATACGGGAAGCCGGATGGATGAGGTGATCTTCGAGGAGTTCAAAGGTACGGGAAATATGGAGATCAACCTGGACCGGCGACTGGTGGACCGCAGGGTCTTTCCTTCGATCGATATCCAGCGATCCGGCACACGGAAAGAGGAGCTCCTTCTGGCCCCCAATGACCTGAACCGTATCTGGCTCCTGAGAAAGGTGCTCCAGCCGATGAACTCGGTGGACAGCATGGAATTCCTTCTCGATAAGATGCACGCCACCAAGAGCAACCGGGACTTTCTCGATTCGATGAATCAATAAACACAATCACTCTCACTTTCACCAGAGGAGTTGAAAATCTTCACAAAATCAGTTAAACAGATTTGGAGGCTATGGAGATGAAAAAGGATATCCACCCCAAGCTTTATGATACGGTGATCAAATGTGCCTGTGGAGCGACCTTCGAAACAAAAAGCGTGCAGAAGGAGACCCATGTGGAAATCTGTTCGAGTTGCCATCCTTTCTACACTGGCAAACAGAAATTTGTGGACTCCGCAGGCAGGATCGAACGGTTTAAGAAAAAATACGGAGAGACGATTGAAAAGAAAGATTGATCCCTTCGGCTCTCTCTCTGGTTATCTACGAAGATTTTCGGATCCCGGGTGGAGGCACACCCGGCCAAGCCCACGACCGATTCCCGCCCAACCCTTATTCGCACCAGCCATTCAGCATTAGTTTATTCGGAGGATGAAGATGTCTTTAGGGAGAAAGAGCCCCGGAGAGGGGCGTTTCCCATGGAGCCGTATGATCTCCAAAAAAGAGGAAGGACCGCTTCGCGTTGGGGGGCAGGCCGTGATCGAAGGGGTGATGATGAGATCTCCCCACTGCATGGCCATTGCCGTCCGGAAGCCCGGCGGAGAAATAGTCGTGAAAAAGGAGGGATTGAACTTCTTCTCCGAGAAGAGCTTCTTATTTAAATTCCCTCTGGTGAGGGGCGTCATCGCCCTGATCTCAGCCCTCAGCCTGGGGATCCGGGCCCTCCATTTCTCCGCCAACCAGGCCCTCCCTGAAGAGGAAGGCCAGAAGGAGATCAGCTCCTGGGCGATGGGCCTCACCTTTGTACTGGCCCTCTCTTTTGGAATCTTTCTCTTCTTTCTCGCCCCTCTTTTTTTGACGAAGGGGTTGAGGTGGTTCTTTCCGATCCTTTCAACGAGCGGATTGCTCTTCAACCTGACCGACGGCCTTATCAGGCTGGCCTTCTTTCTCGCCTATATCCGGGCCATCTCTTTTTTAAAGGAGATTGAGAGGGTCTTCCAATATCATGGCGCAGAACATAAGTCGATCTTTGCCTTTGAGGCGGGAGAGCCTTTGAATATCGAAGGGGTGAAAAAATTCGGTTATCTCCACCCCCGGTGCGGAACGAATTTTCTCCTCATCGTCATGGTGGTGAGCGTCCTGATCTTTGCTCTCATCCCCCACCACCTTCCATTCGGATATAAAGTGGCTTCCCGCGTGGTCTTCATTCCTTTCATTGCCGGGATCTCCTATGAGATCATCCGGTTTGCCGATCGAAAGCGAAACCGGAGAGGAATCCGGTTTCTCATCCAACCCGGACTCTGGCTCCAGAGGCTCACGGCACGGGAGCCTCTGGAGCCCCAGATCGAGGTGGCCCTGCGTGCCCTTCAGGAAGTGCTGGAATTGGAGAAACGGAGATGATGTCAAAATCCAAAGCACGAGGTTAAACTCAAAATCCTAAACACTAAATCCGAAACAAACACAAAACTAAAAATCCAAATTTCCAAGAAGGATGATCAGGACCTACCTCTTTGTTAAGTAATACAGTTTTGGGCTTTGTATTTTGGGAATTTGGGTTTGTTTAGAGTTTAGGTTTTTGAGTTTAGAGTTTAATTTCGAATTTTTGAACTAAAAACTTTGTTTGGTTCTGGCTATACCCAATTAGGAGTAAAAGAGATGTTTGAGAAATTAGAAGAGGTGGAGCGCCGGTACGACACACTCTCCCACCTCCTCAGCCAGCCTGAAGTGATCAACAATCAGACAGAGCTTCAGAAGGCAGCCAGGGAGTTTTCGGAACTGGGAAAGGTGGTCGAGCTCTACCGAAGGCTGAAGAGACTGGAAGAGGAGATCAAAGGAAACCGCCAGCTCCTCGCCGGTGACGAAGACGAAGAGATGACGGGATTGATCAGAGAGGATCTCCAGCGGCTCACCGGAGAGAAGGAGAAGATAGAGGGGGATCTCCGGATGGCCCTCCTTCCGAAAGATCCCAACGATGAGAAGAACATCCTTCTTGAGATCCGGGCAGGAACCGGAGGAGATGAGGCAGGGCTCTTTGC
>JASEHH010000188.1 GCA_030017685.1 Thermodesulfobacteriota bacterium
GAACTCTTATTCTGGGACTCATCACCGGTATCTTCTTTGGTTTCTTTCTCCAGAAAGGCCAGGCATTAAGATATGATAGACAGCTTGGTATGCTACGATTAAAAGACTTCACCATCTTTAAATTGATGGTCACTGCGATTCTTGTGGGAATGGTAGGAATCTACTTCTTTGTGGATATGGGGTGGGGGAAACTGAGTCTGAAACCCACCGTCCTGGGGGCCAATATTATCGGAGGACTGATCTTCGGACTGGGCTGGGGTATGCTTGGATACTGTCCGGGAACAGCCGTTGGCGCAACCGGTGAAGGAAGATGGGATGCCTTCTGGGGTGGGGTCCTGGGAATGCTGGTTGGAGCAGGAATTTTTGCCGAGGTCTATCCCTCCCTTAAAGATAGTTTTCTAAAGTGGGGAGATTATGGGAAGCTGAATATTCCTGCGCTACTCGGGATCAATCACTGGATTGTAATCGTGCTCATCTGGGGAATAATGGTTACATTTTGGGTCGTCTTGGAGAAAAAGAAACTTTAGTAAAAGAGGGGCGTCTCCAGTTTCAACAAACGGAGAAGCCCCTCTCCGGGCTTCAACTATTTAGAATCGCTAACTGATTAGCCCACGAGGGTGGCTAAGTAAGCGGCTCCGAGTTTATCGATATGATCTTTCACATTCTCAAAGTAGTTGAAATGCTCTTCCTCATCCTTGAGAAGTTCTTCGAATATCTCTTTTGAAATCTGATCCTTCTCCGCGGCACAGACGACAGAGGCATCGTTATACATCTTCATGGCCCCTGCCTCAAGACCCATATTTGTCTTCAGCATTTCTCCGATTGCCTGCCCTTTTTTGGCAACGCCATCGGGTTTGGAGGTGGGTTCGCCTTTCAGGAAGAGAATCCTCTCCGCCAATTTCTCCCCATGCTTCATCTCTGCAATCGCAACCTCCTTAAACTTGGAGGCCAGTTTGCCAAAATCCTGGTCTTCGAGTTCATAGTGCTGGGCCATATACTGTGTAATAGCGGTTAATTCCCTCGACCGTGCCGAATTCAACAGATCAATCACCTTCTTGCTCATATCCCCTCCTTTCCAAAAATGTTTTGGTAATTATTTATAACACTAAAACAAAGGGTAAGGCAACCAAACTTTTAGATTCTTTTAGATTCCTTTCGCTCAGAAGCTGTGAAAAAATTGGTGCACTGTGCCTCGGCCTACAGGGTTGGGGGTCTTGTCCAAACTTTAGAACGCGGTCCATTAGATGTTATGGGTAACCTTCGTTTTCAGTAAGATAACGGAATGACCCAGGTTTAGGCAACGTAGTTTAATATGAGGGGTTCCGCCCTAAAGCTTCTCCAATCCCCCCAACCCTGTAAGCCGGAACGAAGGCAATTCTGAAAATGTAATTTTTTCACACCTTCCCAGGGATAAAAGCTTGTCAATCGGAATTTAGAGTGTTAAAAATAACGCAAGAAAGGAAGAGAAGATGATCGTCAAAACCTATTGTGCCAGGATGGATCATGGTGGGTGCGGGATTCTGGCCCATGTGGAAGATGAGAGAATTAAAAAGATCGAGGGCGATCCCGACTGTCCCTTAAACCGGGGAACCATCTGCGCCAAAGGCCTTGCCCAGATCGAAAGGCTGAACCACCCTGACCGCCTCACTTACCCCATCAAAAGGATGGGCATCAGGGGAGAGGGAAAGTGGGCCCGCATTTCCTGGGACGAGGCGCTTGACACGATCGCTAAAAAGATCAATGAGACAATAGAACGCGACGGACCGGAAGCCATCTCTTTTGCACAGGGAACACCCAAAGGATTGGAACTCTTCCTATTGATCCGGCTTGCAAATCTTCTACATATTCCAAATATCTCCACGCCTGGCAACATCTGTCACATGCCAAGGGAGACCGCCTCCACGCTTACCTGCGGCTTCTTTCCGGTTCCTGACTACGATCATCCTCCTTCCTGTGTCCTGGTCTGGGGAAGCAAACTCTTTCAGACAAATGAGGAGGGCGTACTTGGCTCCCAGTTGAAAAGGGCTCTGGATCGGGGGGCAAAACTGATTGTCATTGATCCGCGAAAAACGGCTGTTGCCTCCAGAGCAGACCTCTGGATTCAACCCAAACCTGGCACAGACCTGACTTTTGCCCTGGGAATGCTCAGGGTCATCATTGATGAGGAACTCTTCGATAAAGGTTTTGTGGAAAATTGGACAAAAGGTTTCCCGGAATTAAGGGAGCATCTCCGGCGCTATCCCCTCGAAAGAGTTTCGGAGATCACATGGGTTCCAAAAGATCTTATCCTTGAGGCGGCCCGGCTCTACTCACGGACCAAGCCTGCCTCTCTTCAGTGGGGAAATGCGATCGAACATAATATCAACAGCTTTCAGTGCTCGAGGGCTTTACTCATCCTCATGGCGATCACTGGAAATCTCGATATCCCTGGTGGAAATGTAAACCGTGTTGGTCCGGCCATTATGAGGTCTGGAGAATTGGTCCAGATCAAGAAATTCCCGGAAAAAAAAGAGAAGATCCTCAGCCCAGAATTCCGGCTGGCAACCATGATGGGTTTTGTTCCTTCTCAGTTGATCGTCAAAGCCATTCTCACCGGAAAACCTCATCCCATTCGAATGATCTATATTCAGGGTGGAAATCCCCTTCTCAGCTACGCCAATTCAAAAGAAACCCTCGAAGCTTTGAAAAAATTGGACTTCCTCGCCGTCTCAGAGATATTTTTAACTCCAACGGCCCAAATGGCTGATATTGTCCTGCCTGCAGCCACAAATTTTGAGTTTGACGATATCGGCCATTTCGGTCTTCCTCATGGGTTCATTCTGGCCCGGCCCAGGATCGTCGAACCGGTTGGAGAGTCCTGGCCTGATTCGAAAATTTTAAATGAATTGGGGAAAAGACTCGGCCTCGGTCAATTTTTCTGGAATGACCTTGGGGAATGCCTTGACGAGATTCTCAAACCGGCGGGCATGACTTATGACGATTTCAAGACCATCGGGATATTAAAAGGGAAGTGGGAGTATCGGTCCTATGAAAAGAAGGGATTTTCAACCCCTTCGGGAAAGATCGAAATCTACTCCGAACAGTTGAAACAATGGGGATACGAGCCTCTTCCCTGCCATCTTGATCTCCCCGGATCTTCCGGAGAATTCCTAAAGGAGTATCCGCTTATCTTCACCTCTGCCAAAGACCCTTACTTCTTCCACTCAGCCTACCGTAATATCCCATCCCTCCGGAAGCTCTCACCGGATCCCGTTCTCCTCATTCATCCTGAAACCGCCTCGCAATCAGGGATTGAAGAGGGGGATTGGGTCGCTGTAGAAACGAAAAGGGGATCGATCCGCCAGAAGGCAAAGCTGGACAATAACCTCGACCCCCGTGTCATTGTCCTCAGCTTTGGCTGGTGGTTTCCCGAGCGAAAGGATCTCGAACTCAACGGGTGGAAGGAATCGAACCTCAATGTTCTGACGGATAATAATCCTCCCTATGAACCCGCAATCGGTTCCACTCCCCTCCGCGCCATCCCCTGCCGCATCTCTAAATCGAACCCCTTTTAATGTAACTGTAATTCCTCAATTATGGGGAATTATTGGTTATGGAGTTATCCTTTTTTCTCGTAGCGTCCCGATTTAGTCGGGACGGACTCCGCCCCCAATAAATGAGGGCGCTACATATATTATAAAAGGCTCTTCCGCCTTTTGTGTGGGTGCTTTCCCCCCCTCTTAAGAGTAAGAGGGGGTGGGGGGGAGTTATGAAATTCTTGCAGAATGACCCAACATGGAAGCAATGGCAGCGAGAGTTGAAGCGCAATCAGACCGAGACGGAGAAGACCGATCTGGCCACATCTGCAAACAGGTAACCCCTCCTTCTCTCCCCTTTACCAAACTGATCCTTACCCATAACCTGGGTTGCTGGACACAAGGGGGAAAGAAGAG
>JASEHH010000189.1 GCA_030017685.1 Thermodesulfobacteriota bacterium
ATTTACAATTTAATGAAATCCTGAGCCTCGAAATTTAGATTATTAGAGGTTCCCTAATGTCTTTTTTCAAAAGGCTATATGATAATTTGTTTGAATATTCATGTTATATTGCATATAATTAGGCCCACTAATTCATCATTGAAGACAATGGTGGACAGAGAGGAATTTAATGGGCATTACTCAAGACTTGGCGAAATTTTGTAGCGAATTGAAATATCGTCAACTTCCTGACGAGGTGGTTGATCGAGCGAAGTACTTCTTCCTTGACTTCATCGGGGTGGCTTGTCGTGGCTCCAAGGAGGATTCATCACGGAGTATGTACCGGTTCATCCAGGAGACGGGAAGTGCCACCAGGGGTGGGGTCCTCATCGGAACAAAAAAAAGAGCTCCCTTTGTCTATTCAGCCCTTGCCAACGGCACAGCCGGCCATGCGATTGAGATGGATGATGTGAATAACGAAGCCTCACTCCACCCGGGAGTAGTCGTTTTTCCTGCTGCCCTTGCCACAGGTGAAATGGCGGGAGCCTCCGGAAAGGATTTTATCGAAGCGGTGGTGTTAGGATATGAAGTGATGATTCGCCTGGGAAAAGCGATTGGGCCTGAGAACAGTTATCAACGAGGATTCCATCCAACAGGCACCTGCGGAACGTTTGGAGCGAGCGTGACCGCCTCAAAGCTGATGGGTCTTAAGAGAGATGGAATGATAAGCGCCATGGGAATCGCAGGGAGTCAGGCGTCCGGTTCGATGGAATATCTGGCTCAAGGGGCCTGGACAAAACGTTTTCATCCTGGATGGGCGGCTCTTAGCGGGATGATCGCCGCTCAACTCGCTAAGAAGGGATTTAAAGGACCCACTTCGATCATTGAGGGCAGGGATGGTTTTCTCCATGCCTACTCGAACGGGTCTGATGCGAGCAAGGTATTGGAGGGAATCGGTTCGGGATTCGAAATCCTTCGGACATCTGTAAAACCACACGCCTGCTGTCGTTACATGCAGCCACCGATTGACGGGGTCTTAAAAATTGTAAAAGAGAATGATCTTATACCCGATCAGGTCGAGAAAATCAGAGTCGGCATTTTAAAAGCGGGCGCTCATCTGATTGCCGAACCAGCCGAAAAAAAATATTCTCCCCAATCAGTGGTGGATGCCCAGTTCAGCATGCCTTTTGGCGCTGCTGTTGCCGTCCTTTACCGGAAAGCAGGTCTGGGAGAGTTTCATCTTTCAAGGATGAGGTCTGAAGAAGTGAGGAGGATGATGAGGCAGGTGGAATGTGTCATAGACCCTGATCTGGATGAAACTTTTCCGAAACAGTGGTGTGCCACGGCTGAGGTTTTCACAAAGGACGGGAAGCGTTATTTTACAAAGGTTGAATATTGCAAGGGCGATCCTGAAAATCCCCTCTCCTGGGAAGAATTGATCGAGAAGTTTCATGATCTGAGCAGGCGATTCTTAACGAAAGAGCGTCGTTCGAAAATCGTGGAACAGGTAAGGAAGCTGGAAGAGATTCGAAACATCCAGAAGTGGTCTTCTCTCCTGCTAATAGCCTGCACCCAAATAACTTGAAAAAGTGCATATGGCAACGACCGTTCGTGGTGAATCCTTCGACTCGCCGTTCGTCCTGAGGCTCTCGAAGGATGAACGGCTCGCTCAGGGCAGGCTTGTCGAACCATGAACGGCACCCTTCGACAGGCTCAGGGTGAACGGAATGGTTGTCCAAGTTATTCATGCACAGGCCCTAAGAGATAAAAAAACACTAAATGCTAAGTGACAACGTTCAAGACATCGTAGACAGAAATAATGGTCACGACATCGTGGACACACAACTTTGAAATTATGTACCCAACGATGCCGTGACGCAAATCGAATAGCTCATCGCATTTGATACTTGAATTCTTCGATCTGGATCGTATCCAGAAAGAGCTTTAGCTTTTGTTCTTTGACATCGATAATAGCCACAACGTATTCGTACTGGGTCTCCGGTGGAGCGGAGAACATTTCACCGAAGATGTTGAGCCGGCAGTCGCTTCGGATGAATCTCACAAGATGATAACAACCTTCCTCCGGCTTATCCAAGGGATGTTTTGGGGCATGGCTCTTACTCGGGAAGACTAATTTTTTCTCCATGTCAGCCAATGCTTTGAGAGGAGTTTTCCCTTTGATCTTGCTGTAGCGATAGGTGCTGTTATGCCGGTGCTCGAATGCCAGCGATTCTTGCCGAAGCTGTGACATGGAGGACATGGCGACTTTATCGAGAAACTTCTGCTGGTAATGGTCATTGAACTTCTCGACGACGCCGTTCCGCCATGGCTCGGAAGGTGGAATGAACCAGAGATTGACTCCATAATGCAGGCAGAGGCGAATAAGCGGTCCCATGCCTCGTGGATGGGTTGGACTTCCGTAAAAGGCCAGTTCATTGTCCACCTGAAGGTTCTCCGGGATGCCCAAACGCAGCCAAGCCGCATAAACAGCATCCAAAACGCTTTGGGCTGCTTTGGAGGGCATTGGCTCTATTGCGCACCGGTTGATCGCGGCATCGACAGCATTTAGGCTGTAGAACCGGATCGGGCCGGTAAGGTAACGCGGACCAACCAAGTCCACCTGATGGGTTTGGTTGGGCAAAAGCGCCGGGAGTTCGGGATATTTCTTGCCCTTCGGGATGTATCTTCCGGTCCGACGATGGGTCAATTCGCGGCGGCGTAAGATACGGCCAATGGTACTAAGGGAAGGAACCGGTTGGACTTCCATATCGATTAGCTCCCATTGGATGACCTGATTGCCGCAGAAGTGTCCCTTGTTGTACAGGTTCAACCGAACCATCTCTACGATCTTTTCGATCTCTGCAGGGGTGCGGTATGGGCTGGAAAGAGGACGCCGAGATTGATCTTCAACCCATTGTGAGTTATCAGGGGCATACCGTGTCACCCATTTGTACAACCATGATCGCGAACGACCAAGAGATGCACAAATGTCTTTTGGATCTTCGCCATCGAAGAACCTTTTTACAGCTTTTAGCCTTTGTTGCTTAATCTTCTTTTTCATGAACACCTCCTTAAATATGAAATAGGTGTTCATGATATAACGGGCTGTGGCTATTCGATTGTCAAAGAGCGTTTTTCCACGATGTCCTGAGCAGTAAATTTGTCCACGATGTCGTGAACGTTATCAGCTAAGCGCTAAGGGGTGATGGAGATGAATGAGATTGAATGTAACTGTGCGAAGTGTGCGGTGGTGGAAAAGATCTGCCGGCTGGAGAAGGGAAGAGGGCCTTCGTCGTGTCCTACAAAGAAGGAGGGTCCAACCCTGGCAGAGGCATTGGAGAGATATTATGACCCGGAGATAAAGGAATTTGCACGTGCGGCTTCGGTTCAGGAGGGTTCCTGTTACACCTGCAGGGATGCAAAGCCGTTTGTGATGATTCCCACCAAGAGCAGAATGGAGGAGTTGATCGAATTCTCACAGAGGATGGGCTATAAGAGACTCGGCATGGCCTTCTGCGGAGGGCTGACCCATGAGGCTTCGATCCTCTCCGAGATCCTGGAGAAACATGGTTTTGAAGTCATCGCGGTTTCCTGCAAGGTGGGAGGCATTCCAAAGGAGAGAATCGGCGTGAAGGATGAGGAGAAGATCAGGATCGGTGAGTTTGAGTCGATGTGCAATCCCATTGCCCAGGCAAAGATCTTGAATCAGGCCGGGACCGATTTCAATATTATGCTGGGGCTCTGCCTCGGCCACGACTCCCTCTTCTTGAAATTTGTCGATGGCCTGACGACCGTCTTTGCGGTAAAAGACCGGGTCACAGGACATAACCCGATAGCCGCTCTTTACACCTCACGATCCTATTATCAGCGGCTGATGAAGATGCACTTAGGCAGCCCGGAGGAGATGAAGAGTCGATTGGTTTCCGAGGAAAAGAGTTGATCATTGGGAT
>JASEHH010000001.1 GCA_030017685.1 Thermodesulfobacteriota bacterium
ATATCGACATTGGATTGTCTTCAAAAGGAAGATTAATTGTGGTATCATATAGTGAAAGAGGCGAAAAGATACGTATTATCAACAGCAGGGAAGCAACAAAGAAGGAACAAGGAAAATATGAAAACAAGTAAGAAAAACAACGAGGTTAATGAAATGAGAGAGGAATACGATTTTTCCGGTGGAGTTCGGGGGAAACATTATGAAGCCTATCGGAAAGGACATGCCGTCAAAATTGATAAACGGGACGGATCAGTTGAGGTGCATTATTTTACTCAAGAAGATGGAGCAGTCATGCTTGACCCCGACGTAAAAAAGCATTTCCCCGACTCCAAATCCGTCAACAAGGCTCTTCGTTCTCTTATTACGGTAGATTGATCTGCTTTTTGTATGTTTTACCCCGTAATCATGGCATCCCAGAAAGATACCGGAGTCAATAGGTAGGTGTTAAATGTAACTACTTTGAGTGAGGTTTATAAAAAGTTTTCGGAGCTTTTGAAAAGGGAAGGGTGGGGGGCTATCCTATTGGAACGTTGGTAGAATGGAATACCGGAATAATGGGATTACATTATTATTTTCGATTGCAGATTGCAGAAGCCCAAAATCTGAAATTTGTGTTTAGCCTTTACTCAAACCCTCTCTCAGTTTCCTGGTCGCTTCTTCATCAACCTTCTTGGCTTTCGGATCGATGACCACTCCATATTCTTCTCTGGCTTTTTCGAGGCTGACATATCCTTCGAGCACATCCCTCTCGACCCTTTCAGGCTCACGCTCCAGTGGATTCCCACAGCCTCCTCCACCGGCCGCATCGATCGTCACCACATCCCCTGTCTTGAGCTGTGTCAACCCAAAAGGATTTCCAGGGACTCCATTGACCAGGAATTGTGCCCTGGCTCCAGGGTTTCCACCAAAGAGCCCTTCTGGGGCATGGATATGCCTTCCTGCCTGGATTCCAAGATTAACGGGTGACTGAGGTCCATACTGATCATCAGGGATTTTGAAGACCTCCCTTTGTCCAAGACCTCCCTTCATCCTGCCCGGACCCCCGGAATCGATGAGGAGCTCCCTTTTTTCAATGATCAGAGGTGTGTCGCTTTCGATTATTTCAACGGGCGTATTCGCACCATTGGCGGGAAAGATGTAAACATAATTCCCATCACTGGAGGTACTGGCTCCCATTCCTCCCCCCCTGATGATCACGGAATGCCAGGGTTTCCCATTCCTCCTTTTCCCATAGAAAACATTCATCTGGGCGGGTGTTCCTCCGCTTGCGGCAATCACTTTATTGGGGGCGACTCCGGAGAGGGCTCGATAAATAATCTCGGTCAGAAAATGTCCGATGACCAGCCGTGCCGCCACGGCCGCGGGGAATTTACAGTTGACAACCGTACCCTCCGGGGCCTTGAGTGTGATGGGACTCGCGCAGCCGTCGTTGTTAGGGATGTCCGGGCCAAACATGCTTTTTATGGCCATGAATACATAGGCATAGGTGAAGTTATAAACGACATTTCCTCCCCAGCTCACCTGAGGGGAAGACCCATCCAGGTTCACGGTGATATCGCTTCCTTTTACCTCGACTGCCGCCTTAATCACGACATCCTGTTGCTCCTTCATCTGTTCTATTTTGCCTTCGGCCCGGTAAATGCCATCCGGGACTTTCCCAATCTCTTCTCTCATGCCTTTTTCTGTATGGCTGATAATCTCATTTCCCAGATCACTGAGATCTTCCAGGCCGGTCTCCCTAAGCATCTGCTCTATCTTTTCGGCACAGACATGGTTAGCTGCGATCTGAGACCGGATATCTCCGACCACTTCATCCGGCGTCCTGACATTCCACCGGATCATATCGATTACGGACTGGTTGAGAATCCCTCCATCATAGAGCTTCACAAGTGGGATGAAGAGTCCTTCCTCAAAGACATCATGGTTATCCGAGGAGACACGACCCCCGATATCCGAATGGTGGAAGACACAGGCGGTGAAGGCCACCAGTTTTTCTTTATAGAAGATGGGGCTCATTACGCAAACATCATTCAGGTGCCCGGCCAGAGCCCAGGGATCATTGGTGATGAAGACATCATCGGGCTTGTAGGTTTCGGGCGGAAGTCTTTTGACAAGATTTCTAATTCCAAGGGCCATGGCGCCGGATTGGCCGGGGGTGACAAACGTTCCCTGGGCAAGTTCCCGACCCTGGTGATCGGTGAACATGCAGGTGTAGTCATGAGCGTCTCTAAGCAGGCTCGAGAAGGCTGTCCGTGCCACTGTCCCGTCCGCTTCATCAACAATGGAAATCAACCTTCGCCAGAGAATTTCCAGGGTAATAGGGTCAAATATACGTCCCATTTTCTCCTCCCTGAGAAATACGAATTACACGAATGTTAATGATAACGAATTACCCGAATAAAAATATTCGTGCTATTCGCTGTCATTTGCGTCATTCGCCTTTAAGGTCGATCCACAGAAATCCAAAATCATCCACTGAAATCGAACCATCCTCGCCGACAATGACCGTGGACTCTTTTTCTTCAATGATCGCAGGACCTGGAAACTTCGCCTTCGGAGAAAGTTTGTACCGATCGTAGACGGTATAGGAGATAAAGTCCCTCGCAATCGGAGAATAAGCCGAACGTTTCCCTTTCATCGCTTCATCAAGGGACTGCCCCTTCTGTCCGATTCTGGGGAGATGCAGGAGTCGTTCAGGAAGGCTGGCCCTGACTTTGAAATTGATGAACTCCACTTCAGAATCAGGATAGGTCCTTCCATATAACTTTTCATAGACCTCGTCAAAAAGACGGCGGACCTCCTCTTTCTTCATTCCGGTAAAATCTTTTTCAGAAACCGGGACATTCGTTTCCGATCCCTGACCAACAAACCGCATATCCAGGGACCTTTCGAATCTGACTCGTTCGGAAGGACTTCGTTGTTTCCTAGGGTGGTTATTATCCTCTGAGGCTTCCTTCTGGAGAATTTGTGTCGCCTCAGATTCGAGTTCTTTGAAAATCTTTTCGATCTCATTAAAATCGGCAGCGGTTAGTGAGACTTTATGGCTTCTGAGGAGATCAAATGCGCGGGGAGCAGTGAAAAAACCCAGAGCTGACCCCACCCCCGCATTGGGCGGAACAAGCAGACGGGGCGCTCCCAGTTTCTTGGCCAGGCCATAGGCATGCACCGGTCCGGCCCCGCCGAAAGCAACAATCGTCACAATTTTTGGATTTCCTCCTTTTTCAGCGATATGGGTCTTGGCCGCAGCGGCCATCGTCTCATTGATGAGATCATGAATTCCCCAGATGGCCTGAAGGGTTGAAACCCCGAGAGGTTTGGCAACCTTTTCCTCGACCCCACGCCTGGCGGCCTCCCTGTCAAGTTTCATTTCACCGCCCAGAAAGTAGCTTTCATCCAGATACCCCAGCAGGAGATCGGCATCGGTGACGCAAGGGTCCATCCCTCCTATGCCATAACAGATGGGGCCAGGTTCTGCACCGGAGCTTTCCGGTCCCACCTGGAGTGTTCCCATCCGGCCCACCTTCGCAATGCTTCCGCCTCCTGCTCCAATCTCCATCAGGTCAACGACAGGCACCTGAATGGTGAGGCCGCTACCCTTCATAAACCTCTGAACACGTCCCACCTCGAAGGTCGGGACAACACTTGCGACACCTTTCTGAATCAGGCAGGATTTGGCCGTTGTCCCTCCCATGTCGAAGCAGAACATCTCCGAGATATTGAAGAGCCGCCCGTAATATTGACCTGCAATGACCGCGGCTGTCGGACCGGACTCAATGATTCTTACGGGAAACTCGGCTGCTGTTTCAACGGAGGTAACTCCCCCACTGGAAAGCATGATGAAGAGTTTCCCCTTAAAACCAATGGCCTCCAGCCTTCCGGCCAATTTGGAAAGGTATCTGCCTGTCAGAGGTTTCACATAGGCGTTGGTCACCGTGGTGCTGGTCCTCTCGTACTCCTTAATCTGCGGCAAGACTTGGAATGAGATGGAGACCGATATTCGGGGCGCTTCCTTTTCAATGATCTCTTTGAGCATCCGTTCATGGGCTGGGTTCTCGAAAGAGTTGATCAGACAGACCGCAATCGATTCAATGCCCTTTTTGAGAAGGGTGCGGACGACCCGCGTGGCTTCTTCTGGGTCTAATGGTTTAAGGATACTCCCATCGCTTCGAATCCTCTCATCCACCTCGAAACGGAGATGCCTCGGAATGAGAGGCTTGGGAAATTCAGCAAATACATCATAAGTTGAATACCGAATGGACCTTCCGATCTCCAGGACATCCCTGAAGCCTTTCGTGGTGATCAATCCTGTTTTGGCTCCCTTTCTCTCGATAATCGAATTGATCACCAGGGTTGTTCCATGGATCACTTCGTCCAGGTTTTCAACAAAGCCCGAAGTTTTTTTCTCCATCTCTCTTATTCCATGTTCAACGGCATCCGAAGGATCTCTGGGGGTGGTGAGACACTTGTAAGTTTTTATTTCTCCGGTTTGATCGTTAAGCAGGACAAAGTCCGTGAAGGTGCCTCCAATGTCACAACCCAACCGGTAAACCTTATCAGCCATGAAAACCTCCAACTTAAAGTTCGGAGTATTTGGTATTAAAACTCCGAACTCTGAACTCCGAACTCACAACTTCGTTCTTTTTTGGTGCCATTCTTTTAATATAAACTTCTGAATCTTACCACTGGCCGTCTTCGGAAGCTCATCAATGAATTCTACATATTTGGGGATCTTATACTTTCCAACTTTGCCCCGCAGTAATTCCAGGGCTTCCTGCTCAGTCAAGGTCTCGCTAGGTTTAAGGACGATATAGGCTTTTCCCACCTCGCCCCATTTCTCATCAGGCACGCCGATCACTCCAACATCGAAGACCTTTGGATGGCTAAAGAAGACCTTCTCAATCTCAGCAGGATAAACATTTTCTCCACCACTGATATACATGTCTCTTTCACGGTCCACAATATAGACATATCCCTCCTCATCTTTTTTTGCCAGATCACCGGTATAGAGCCAACCATCCCGGATCGTTTCAGCAGTGAGGTCAGACCTGTTCCAGTATCCACTCATCAGGGTAGGGCCTTTGATGATGATTTCCCCCACTTCCCCCGGGAGCACAACCTTTCCCTCTTTATTGATGATCCTGACCTCCCCATGAAAGACCGGAAGGCCCACCGAACCGATTTTCGTGATTGCTTTCTCGGAAGAGAGAAAGGTGATGGTAGAGGCTTCGGTCTGACCGAAGATCTGGGAGAGGGTGATTCCCCTTTTCAAATATTCTTTTATTAAGGTCAACGGGATTCTTTCGCCACCCGTGAAGTAACAACGGACGGAACCAAGTTCGTACTGTGAGAGGTTACATTCCTGAAGGATAAACTGATAGACGGTGGCAGCCAATTCGAGAATCGTCACCTTATATCTTGCCACTGTCTCGAGGATCTCTACGGGGCGGAACCGTTTCTTCAGGATGAGCGTTCCACCCTTATAAAGGATGGGAGCGGCCTCAACGAGAAGCCCTCCTGAGTGAAACATGGGCCGTGAGATGATCATGATGTCCCGGGAGGTGAGGTTGTAAACCATATCCGCATTGAGGACATTGAAGAAAGTCTTCCGATGTGAGAGGATCGCTCCCTTTGGGACACCGGTTGTCCCGGAGGTATACATGATGATATGAGGATCTTCGCCCCCTACCGAGTCATTGTTAAATGGTTCGTGGACCGATTGTTTTGAGATCGCATTTTCATAACCGATTGACCAGTCAGGATGAGGCCCACCGATGGCAATATAATTCCCATTGGAAAGATTTAGATTGGGTCGGATCATCGCCACCACCTCTTCAAACTCCGGTTCAAAGATCAATATCCTGGAGCCACTGTCGTTGAGAATGAATTCGAGTTCCGGGCCTGCCAGCCTCCAGTTTAATGGAACAAGGATCGCTCCGATTTTAGAAATGGCAAAGAAGATCTCGAGGTATTGATGACAGTTGTGAAGAAGGACAGCGACCCGGTCTCCCTTAACGACTCTGCTTTCCAAAAGGTGGTGGCAAAGCTGATTGGTACGCTGGTTGACCTCCTGATAGGTGAAGGGGCGGTCCTCGAAAATCAGGGCATGCTTTTGAGGTCGGAGAAGGCTCCATTTTCTTATCCAGTCGCCAATATTGATCACAACATAACTCATCTATGATGGAATCGTAAAAAGTCGTCATTCCCGTGAAAACGGGAATCCAGAGAATTCTAACTATCTAAAAATACTGGATTCCTGCTTGCGCAGGAATGACTGATATTGGGATTTTCAGACTTTTTACGAAACCATCATCTATGGAATAATGGAAAATTGGAATAGTGGAATATTGAGTAATAAAGAGTTTTTAACCCCATTTTTCCATCATTCCATTATTCCCTGTCTGCCGACAGGCAGGCAGTCTTCCAATTTCCCGTGATTAATTATGGACGAAGTCTGCATTGACCCTGGGGCCATTTTTCAAGAAGTTTTCGATTCCGATTTTCATGTCCTGGGTTAACAGGCATTCGCCAAAGGTTTTAGCTTCCAATTTCAGGCCTTCTTCAAGGGTTACCTTCGCGCCCTCGAGGGTTGCCCGCTGTATCAGAGAATCGATCTTTCTGCTCAGATGTCCGATGTCGACCTCCGGAAGGGTTGACGGGACAGGGATGGGTCCTTTTGGGATTGAAGGGACTTTGGCTTGTCCGGAAAGAATTCTTTTCACCCAATCGATGGCCCTCTCGATCAGGTCGCCTTCCACCTCTTCCTGGATGAGCCCCATCTCTTTTGCCTGGGCGGAAGAGATGGGATTGGCATTTCTCAACATGGGCCAGGCTTTCTCCATGCCGATCAACCTCGGAAGTCTCTGTGTTCCCCCATTTCCCGGGATGATGCCGAGCCTGGGTTCGGGCTGGGCGACGAATATTTTCTGGCCCTTTGAAGCAATGCGTGCCGTGCAAGACATCGCCATTTCATTTCCTCCGCCAAAGGCCAGGCCGTTCATAGCGCAAACCACTGGTTTCCCAAGATTTTCAATCAGGTCCAGAACCGACATGCTCTTGAGACAGAATGCCTCAGCCTCCTCCGGCGTTTTTTGAGCGGCCAACATTCCGATGTCTGCTCCTGAAACAAATGCCCTTGTCCCGAATCCGGTCAGCACTGCCCCCTTAATCTTCGGGTCCTTCTGAATCCCGGCGAAAATCTCCCTTAATTGCTCAAAGACATCCGCATTGAGGGCATTGAGGACTTTGGGCCTCCGGATTTTAACGAGGGCGACCTCTCCCTTGTCTTCCCTGAAGACAACCGGTATCTTCCAGGGTTGAGTTGAAGCGGCCTGTTTTTTCAGCATGTCAGCCACTTTAAACCCGGTGTTCTCACCGGCATAAGCTTCCACCAGTTCAAGCGCCTTTTTGACGCCGATTTTATTCATCATGGAGAAGGGGGAATTCAGAACCAGTCCGGCATCCATGGCCAGCTCCAAATCGCCGATACTGGAAATGCCACTTTCCACAATTTCACAAACCATTCCAAAATAAGCCCCAATGACCCGATTCGAAACCGCCTCATAAGTCTCAGGGCTATATTCTACCGTTTCTCCTTTGCCTGCGGTCTCCCAGGGCTTGCCAGATTTCACCTGGTCGTCGAGTATTTTGGGAGAGCGATACCAGGGCATGATCTTTGAGTTCATTTCGGATAATCCATGCTGGGTGATGGGGTTTCCTCCTGCGAGGTTATGAGCGGTGAATGGACCTACGCCCATTCCAAGAGTTTTCTGGACGATCACATCCGCCTGTTTGACATTGGCCAGCCCTTTTTCGACGGTTAATGCGGTCGCCTCAAAAAGGCCTTCGAAGATGGGATCAACCGCATAACCATAACGGCTTTTCGCTTTGATTGGGGCCTTACCGATGAATTCGTATAATTTCATCAAATATTCCGTCAGGGCAGGGTCCGTATCTTTTCCGGGAACAATTTCAACCAGGATATTTCTTTCAGCCGGAAAGAAGTAATGGATGACCAGGCACCGTCTTTTATCTTCCATTTTTTCAAAGATCACTTCAGGCTCCATGTGGGACGAGTTGGAGGCGAAGATGGCCGTTTTCGGACAGGCGGCCTGACATTGATCGAAGATCTTATGCTTGACATCCGCTCGCTCAAAGGCGGCTTCAATCACAAAGTCAGCATCAGCGATTTTCCCATAATCGGTCGTGAAGAGGATGTTTTTGAAGATGGCATCAGCGACCTCTTTCCTGAATATTTTCTTTTCAGCGGCTTTCGCCATCTTCGATTCCGCCTTCTTGGAGCCTGCATCGAGGGCTGCCTGAACGATATCTACCACCACGACAGGCACCCCGTATAAATACAGACTCTGGCTGAAATGAAGAGCAATGTCCGGGCCGATATTCCCCGAACCAATGACACCGATCTTCCGAATGGTCCGACCGAATAGTGTAAATGGCATAAGCACCTCCTCTCAAAAGATCATTGCAAAATAGCCAATTATATACAGCGTCATTAATTACAACAGAGCACGTCATTCCTGCGAAAGCAGGAATCCAGGAAAACACTGGATTCCGGGTCAAGCCCGGAATGACAAACCGGTTAAGATTTATGTCGCTATGTATAACAATGCAAAATTATCAATGAAAGAGAAATGCTAACTTTGCAATGCTAATTTTGAATTGCTAACTGTTCTTTAAAAGATATTCGGTTCTTTGAATTCTCCGTAAACCTCTTTGAAGACCCTGGTCATCTCTCCCACGGTGGCATAGGCCTTACAGCATTCGAGAAGATAGGGCATCACATTTCTTTCCGCTCTTGCGGCGCTTTCAAGATCTTTCAATAATTGGGTCACCTTTCGATTATCCCTCTCGCGCCTCACTTCTTGGGTTCGCCGGATCTGTTCCTCGGCAGAAGTTAGGCGGTATTCATGAAGGTCCACCTCCATCTCCTCGCCTTCGGTATATTTATTCACTCCAACTTTAATCAATTCGGCCTTCTGGACGCCCCTCTCGAATTCATAGGCCTGTCTTGCCACCTCTCTTTGAACATAGCCCGTTTCCACTGCCTTGGTCATTCCACCCATCTCATCGACCCGTTTCATCTCTTCCACGATCTTCTCTTCCATCTGCTTTGTCAGGGTTTCGATGAAATAGGAACCGGCTAAGGGATCAACCGTGTCGCGTATTCCCGTCTCCTCCATCAGAATCTGAAATGTCCTGAGAGAGAGAAGGGCTGCCCTCGGTGTGGGGATGGTATAGGCCTCATCAAAGGAGCAGAGCGCAGTGGTCTGGGCGCCGCCCAACGCAGCGGCAAGCGCATAGTAAGCGCCACGGATGATATTGTTTTCAGGCTGGGCTTTCGTCATACCATATCCTCCGCCTCCGAAGATGCCGCGAAGAAGAAGAGACCGATTATCCTTTGCCCCGTAACGTTCTTTGAGATTTTTCGCCCAGAGTTTTCTTGCTGCCCGGAACTTCGTGACCTGTTCCCAGAGGTTACCAAAGACATTGAGATTGAAGGTAAATCCTCTGACGAAATCGTCGATTGAATGGCCTCGACGGAGAACCTCTTCGATATATGTGTTGGCAATCTGGAAGGCGTAGGCAATTTCCTGAGCGGGGGAACACCCTGATTCACGGATATGATATCCGCAGATGCTGACCGGATTCGTCCGGGGAAGCTCCTTCATCGAATATTCGATCGTGTCACCGATCAGACGAACCGAAGGCTTCACCGGAAAGATCCAGGCTCCCCGGCCAATCATTTCTTTAAGGATATCGTTTTGAGGGGTCGCGCTCACCCGATCCTTTTTAAATCCAGACTTTTCGGCCGTCGCCTGAAACATGGCGAGCATAATACTTGCCACGGCATTGATCGTGAGTCCCACACCAATCCGGTCGAGGGGGATTTCCCGAAAGGCCACCTCAAAATCTCTCAGGGAATCAACAGCCATACCGACTCTTCCGACTTCTCCTTCGGCCAATGGATCATCGGAATCGAGACCCATCTGGGTGGGAAGGTCGAAGGCGACATTGAGGCCGGTCTGCCCATGGGAGATCATCAGTTTGAAGCGTTCATTGGTCTCTTCTGGAGTCCCGAAACCCGTATACTGGCGGGTTGTCCATTCCCGGCTCCGATACCCCTGCGGATGAATCCCTCTGGTAAAGGGATATTCACCGGGATGGGCCAAATCCTTCTCAGGATCGAAGCCGACCTCCTCCATATCCTTCTGGGTATAGACCGGTTTGATATGGATGCCCGACTGGAGAATCACATCAAGTATTTCATCTTTATCGTTTTTGATATACCTGGCGACACCCATAAAAGACTCCGTACTTGAAAAACGGTTCAAGGATCGCTCCGCTTGAGGAGCGTTTCACTCGAGGCAAAAGCCTCATTTTCTGCTCCTTAAGGAGTTTATCAGTCCGTGTAATTTCCGATCAATGATTTCGGCCTGATCTCTGATCTCCATAGATTCTTTCTCTTTAAAAAGCTTTCTACGTTTCAATATCTCCGTTAATGTAAGAACTTCGAAAAGTGATCCTTCTGCAATATATAGATATTGAATAAACTCTTTCTTATATTGTCTACCTTTTCC
Organism: Thermodesulfobacteriota bacterium; assembly: GCA_030017685.1. Classification (GTDB taxonomy): domain Bacteria; phylum Desulfobacterota; class BSN033; order BSN033; family UBA1163; genus RBG-16-49-23. The sequence continues at coordinate 10,596 of JASEHH010000001.1, forward strand.
CTCAGCGATATTCTGCGGGATGCTCGAGACGGCTGCCTCCATTTGGCAAACAACTCTCGAATATTTATTGGGTGGAAAAGAATCCACAATGTTGAGAACATAATCGGCGAAGTCAACAGCAAGATGCCAAACTTCAAGTTTCTCAAAAGGGAATATGAATTCACTGTTCATTAATCTTCACCCTCTATCCTTAAATGAAATGATCCTCAGGGCCCCAAGAGCCGCTCCTAAAGTGAAACGCTCCTCAAGGGAACGAAGTTCCCGCTCCTCTATCCTCTATCTGCTTTTGAGATGTTCCTTAATCCACTTAATCGATTCGTCAAAAGGAGTGCCTCCGGGGAAAACCCCCTCGATCCCCATCTTTTGCAAGAGGGGGATATCCCTTGTGGGAATGACACCGCCGACCACGACGGTGGTGTCCTCGAATCCCTTTTCCTTCATCTTCTTCATTAATTTTTCACAGATGGGCAGATGGGCACCTGACATGATGGATAAGCCGATGACATCCACATCCTCCTGGAGGGCGGTTTGGATGATCTGATCAACCGTTTGATGAAGACCAGTATAGATTATCTCCATTCCGGCATCCCGAAGGGCCTGAGCGACCACTTTCGCTCCTCGATCATGACCGTCCAAACCAGGTTTAGCCACAAGGATGCGAATTATTTTATCCACTTTATCTCCTCGATCTACGATCTACCATCTACAATCTGAAATCTAACTATGGAACCATTCTTCCTTCAGTGATCTCTTTGAGAACGATTTCCATTCCCTTTTCAAGATGGGTTCGGACAAGACTCTCCACAAGCCGGGGGTTATTTTTCTTCATCGCTTCGATCATCTGACGATGGTCTGCAATAGAAGTCTTAAAACCGTTGGGTGTATGGAGCAGGGCAGAACGGTAACGGTAAAAATAGTCGCGATAGCCATTGATCATTTCGATCAATTTTTTGCTCTTGCAGGATTTATAAAGGAGGTCATGAAATTCCGTATAGAGCTGAACCGCCTTCTCATCCTCTCCTTTTTTCAGGGCCTTCTCCGATTCATCCGCCTTTTCTTCGAGGGCCGCGATTTTGTCGGGCGTAATGTGTGTGGCAGCCAGATAAGCGGCATAGCTTTCAAGAGCAATCCGAATGCCGAAGATTTCTTCCACATCCTCATTTGTGAATTCCCTGACGGCAAACCCTCCCTTTGGAAGCCGTGAGACGAGATCGTCTCGTTCCAGTTTGTGAAAGGCCTCTCTGACAGGGGTGCGACTGATCCCTATCTGGTTGGCCAGCGTTTCTTCAATCAGCCGTTGCTTAGCCTTTAATTTTCCGTGAAGAATGGATTTCTTTAAAGAATCATAGACCACTTCTCGAAGAGGTTTCCTCTTCCCTATCTTTATTGCTCCAAATATGTTTTCCATGGGGTCCTCCTTGCTGGTCGGTTCTGTATACTGTATCCAATCCTAACTTTTTATACGCTAAGGGTGTGAGGTTGTCAAGATTTATTTGGGAGATTTTCTGAAAACCCTGGAAATCTCTGTCATCGGTTTTGAAATCTGAGTAAATAAGAGGTTGGATTAGTTTTTCAAAGCTCTCTTTGGCAACTTTCTTCTCCATCGGATGAAGCATTGGGGCCTGATCCTCGATCTGAGGATATGGCCGGCGAGATCGTATATTTTTGGGGACCGATCGATGATGGCGGTATCGGTTGTTGCAACGATTCCTGAGAATCCAATCAGTATCTTCTCCGGAACTTTCATCGTCCGTGCATCACCTGGGATGCCTTCTATTTTCAACCGGTTACTTATCTCCTGGGCCAATTCTCCACTCCTGCTTATGGGGGAATCAAAAAGAAAGAGGGTATGTCTGGGCCTTCCTCTCTTGAGGGCGTTGAAGATCAGTAAGAGCGCCTCTTCTGTCTTTTGTGACTTCCTGTAGTTTCCGGATAGGCCGGAGATATCGCGTATGAAACCATCATCCCCGAGTATGAGGGGCAGGCCGGAGAGACCGGCTTCAAGGGTAATGACCAAATTATAGCCATCGATGGCCAGGTCTCTGCCTCGAATTTGGTAAAAAGGGATTCTCCTTCCCTTCCTCCATTTTGAATCCTCGTCAGAGAAGACGCCCCGATGGAGGAGGTGACGCTCATCTGCGTTGAGTTGATATCGATTTCCTACCAGTTCCAATGCCGCTTTTCTTGGAAATCCTCGGTTAAGAAGGTAACGAAAATCCTCGGCAGCATTTTGAAGGGATTTGCTCTCTGCCATAATTGAACATTATAGCCCAATTGTAGGAAAGAAAAAAACACTCATTGACAATTGAAATGGGACGGATGTAATAATAAAAGAGGGTTTTTCCCAGCTGAATATTACCTGAGAAAGGAGGATATGATGGCGGCAGAAGAGATTAAGATTTATTCGACACCGACCTGACCTTACTGTAGGATGGCGAAAGAGTTTCTTTCGCAGAAGGGCTACGCTTTTACCGAATACGATGTGACCAAGGATCGAGCGGCTTTAGATGAGATGGTGAAAATATCGGGCGCTCGAAGTGTCCCCGTGATCGCTGCCTGCAATGAGGTGATGGTCGGGTTTGAAAAAAATCGCATTGAGCAGATGCTCAGTTGTATCAAACAGAGAAGCGAAGTCTAAAAAAAGAATTAGGTTAAGGTTGAGGTCAAGGTTAAGATTTATATCAATAAGTCTCAACCTAAGCCTTAACCTGAACCTTAATCTTGTTGAGGCGTTGCCTTAAAAACTGTGCGGTAAAGGATTGTTTCGAGGCTATGATGGTTTCGAGGTCTCCCTCTACGACAATCCTACCTCCTTCTTCACCGCCTTCCGGTCCCAAATCGATGATATAGTCCGCACATCGAATCAAGTCAAGGTTGTGCTCGATCACGATGAGAGAATGGCCATTGGAGAGGAGTTTTTCGAAGGTTTTCAGGAGAAGTTCAATATCAGCCATATGGAGTCCTGTTGTCGGCTCATCGAAGATAAAGAGATCCCTTCCCGGGTGGACCTGGCCGATGTGTTGAGCAAGTTTTAATCGCTGGGATTCCCCTCCGCTTAATGTATTGGTAGATTGACCCAGGGTGAGATAACCCAATCCAACCTCCTTCAGAATCTGAAGTTTTACGATGATCTTCTGATGGCCTTTAAAGAAGGTAAGAGCTTCTTCAACGGTCATGTTCAACACTTCTGAGATGTTGAGGTCCTGATAACGAATCTTTAAGACCTCAGGGCGAAACCTTTTTCCATCACACGCCTCACAGGTAATGATCACATCCTCTAAAAATTGCATATCCAGAACCTGAAGCCCAGCTCCCTGGCAGGCTTCGCATCGGCCTCCTTCGGTATTGAAGGAGAAATGGCGGGGCTTAAATCCATTTCTTTTAGCCTCTCGAGTTCGGGCAAAAAGGTCCCGGATATCGCCGAAGACCTTGATGTAGGTAGCGGCATTTGATCGGAGGCTTTTACCAATCGGGGATTGATTGACCAAAACGAGGTCATTAATTTGATCTAACCCTTCGATGGAATCAAAAGAACCTTTTTCAAACTCAGAATTTTCATTCCTTTTGGCTCCGGCATAGAGGATGTTATGGACCAGAGTGGTCTTTCCTGCACCGGACACGCCTGTGATGCAGACCATCAACCCAAGGGGAATACGGACATCAATTTCTTTAAGATTATGCTGGCGGGCATTGCGGATGGTCACCCACCCCGCAGGTGTCCTGTGCGATTTAATCGGAAGAAAAGGGATTCCATCCCTCAGGTATCGGGCAGTGATGGAGTCCTCTTTTTTTATAAGGGACTCGAGATCTCCTTCAAAAATGACATGGCCTCCCTCTCTTCCTGCTCCGGGACCGAGATCGATGATCGAATCGGCAGCCCGAATCATATCCGGATCGTGCTCCACCACGACAATGGTATTGCCACGGTTTCGTAAATAAAAAAGTGTCCTGAGGAGTCGGTCTGTATCTCTGGCATGGAGGCCAATGCTCGGTTCATCGAGAACGTAGAGCGTGTCAGTCAGGGATGAGCCCAGGGCCCTGGCCAGGGTAATGCGCTGGTATTCACCGCTCGAAAGGGTACGGGTTTGTCGGGAAAGAGAAAGATATCCCAATCCGACATCGACTATGAAACCGAGGCGATCGTTGATCTCCTTGAGAAGGCGTTCTGCCACCTGTCGCTGAAAATCTTTTAGGGGGATGTTTTTGAAGAATTCCTGAAGTTCGGAGACAGACATTTCGCTGAGCTGGCAGATATGTTTTCCAGCCAGACGGACATAGAGCGCTTCTTCTTTGAGCCGGGACTCATGACAGGCGGGGCAGGGGGTATAGGCCCGGTATTTGCTGAGAAAGACCCGGTAATGGACTTTATATCGTTTTCCCTCCATCCAATCGAAGAATCCCTTCAGACCTATGAATTCCCCTTTTCCATTGAGAAGGATCTCTTTCTGGTGGGATTCGAGTTCCTCAAAAGGCTTCTGAATTGAAATACGATGCCTGCGGCAGGCTTTCCACAGATACTCGTAAAGGTCCTCATAGGCAGGTGTGTTCCAGGGAGCAAAAGGTTTCTCTTTCAAAGTTTTTTTGGGGTCGGGGATAACCTTCTGCCAATCGATCCCAATAACCCTACCAAAACCCTGACAGGTTGGGCAGGCTCCGACCGGACTGTTAAAGGAGAAGAAGAGGGGGGCCGGTTCTGAAAATGTTTTTCCGCAACGATTGCAGGAATGGCTGCGGTTAAAGGTCATCCTCTTTCCGTCTTCTCCGATGACTTCAACTTTTCCGCCTCCTGCATGGAATCCACTCTGGATGGCTTCGGTGAGCCTCGATCTATTCTTTTCCTCGGATGACAAACGATCGATGAGCAGAAGAAATTGCCGTCGATTTTGGAGAAAGGAAGGAGGAAGGGTTGTAAGGTCGAGCACCTCTCCTCCTTCCCAGATTCGATAATATCCATTTTGAATCAGTTCTTTTATCTTGGCGTCTGCCTTTTCTTCTCGGGCCAATGAGACCGGACTAAGAATAGACACTTTCTTTTTAAGATATTCGCTCAGCAGGACTTCAGAAACGGTTTCAACCGTATCTCCCGAAACCTTTATCTGGCACTGTGGACAGAAAACTTCTCCAATCTTGGCGAAAAGAAGCCTTAAGTAGTCGTAAATCTCGGAGGCTGTCCCCACGGTGGATCGTGCATTCTTCACTGTGTTTTTCTGCTCAATGGCAATGGCAGGAGGGATCCCGTGAATAGCCTCCACATCGGGCCGGTCCATCTTTTCGAGGAACTGCCGGGCATAGGTGGACAGGGATTCGATATAACGCCTCTGACCTTCTGCAAAAAGAGTATCGAAGGCCAGAGTTGATTTCCCCGAGCCGGATACACCGGTTATGACCGTGATTTTGCCTCTCGGTACCCTGCAGGAAATGTTTTTGAGGTTATGAGATCTTGCGCCAATGATCTCGATGAACTTTTGCATCACATCATTATAATATAGGCTCTTCACGTAAGCGAGTGTGCCATTTTCGCTTTTTTTCTCCTCTTAAAGACCCTCCCCACCTCCCTCCTTCAACAGGCTCAGGATGGTAAGCATCCCGAACCATTTGCCAAAGGGAGGAGAAATACTTCCCCCTATATCGAATAAATGCCTGTAATTCAATAGGATTTAGCTAAAAATACCTTGACACTTTCCTCCCACATGCATATAATTCCTCCATCTATAGAATAAACTTAAAAAATAATGTTCGGCTTGAATCGGTGTCGCAACCTGAACTCAGAAAGGAGGGAGAAGCATGAAGATCAAGAATATCAACGGAACGTCCCAGACCACGTGCGTTTGCGGTTCATGGCTGAAACATTGGGAGAAGTTCAGCGGCCAGACGGCCACCTATTGTCCTGTCACTGGATGCTTGAAGAAAGACTTGGTGGGTGCTCACGTCCAGAAAGCCAACGGCTCCGACGACAAGTGGTATATCTACCCGCTTTGCAACGCTCACAACCAAAGCACGGGTGTACTGGAGGTCTCCGATTCCTACAAACTCGTTTCGGCAAACAAGAAGGAAACGTGCGAAAAGTAGATAAAGAGGAGCCGAACAAGGTTTTCCACCGGACGCGCAAAGAGACGCGCGCCGGTGAAAACTGCCGTTACGATGAATAAAATAGATAAAATTTAAAAAATAGCTGATATATAAATAGAAAAACGAGGTAAGAGATGGCCGGTAAACTAACAGAGATATTCACCGATAAAAACCTTGTAGAAAAAATTAAGAAACGAATGCCCTATTTATAAAAAATACCTGTTGAATACCGCCCAGCTCTGCTGGGCGGATGAAAACAGGTTCGCGAAGCGATAAAACATGGTATAAGTTGGGCATGAGCCCGATAAAATGAACAAGTCATGCAGTTTTGGGGAGGAGATTTTTGGGGTGATGGGTATTTTGTTCGGTCTGTTTGGGACAAGGTAACCTCAGACGTTATACGTCGATACATAAAGTATAAGCACCACAAGCAGTTGGGTTTTGATTTTTAATACCCCGCAGCTCTGCTGCGGGGTAATTTATTCCAACTTGCTGAATTAGAAAGTTCTCGGGCTGGCAAAACAGGAATGGAGGTAGTGATATATGGTAAATAACAAAAAGTTCGAACGGAAACATTGCGGTAATTGTGGCTCGGTTTTAGATACCATTTGGTTTACTGCTTTAATGACAGAAGAATGGTCTTGGAACGGGGAAGGGTATAATGAGTGTACTGCAAAACATAGCCTAACAAATGATCCAGACTCAAAAGTAATATGTCCAAAGTGTGAGAAAGTGGTTGGAACTGGATGTGATTTTGGATTTAATAAAGCATAGGTATCAAAGCGAATAATAATTACACCTGAATCATATCATTTCCAAAGGAGGTATCAAATAATGGGTCAAGAATATCCGGCGATTATTAGAAGCCAAAGCCAAATCGCATACAATTATGCTACTATTAGAATTACCAAAAGTAGACTTGATAAGGGACTATTAGCAATTCCTGTTTCACTAATTCAATGGTTTCCCAAACAAAATTGCCAGATTAATGTTTTCCTTGATGATTCAGTACATTCTCAATTAAAAACTTATACTTCATATACTAGCCGTAGCCGTGAGTGCAGAATTGGTGGATTGCCTGAATGGTTTAGGGAAAATCAAATCAAAGAAGGAGATGAAATCGTACTTCAAGTAGTCGATAAAAATAATTATGTCTATAGGTTAATACCCGAAGTGAAATTTATAACCAAAACGAAACAAATCCAAGCTGAATTTGATAATTCTACAGATGAATTAAATGCCGAACAGAATTTATTCAGAATAGCGGATTGGACAAGGACAGATGAAAAAACAGCTAAGTTAACGGAGTTCTTTAGATTAATCAAACAACCTATTATTAAAGAAAGACAACTCATTAGCAAAAAAGGGTCTTTTGGTAAAGAATCTACACCATCTAATATAAGAATTTTACTTGGCAAAATATATTTAGGACATTGTCAGGTTTGCGATTTCTGGTTTCTAAGAAAGGATAAAAAACCTTATTACGAAATTCATCATCTAAATCCTAAAATCGGCAATCATATTAAAAATCTAATACTAGTTTGTGGAAACTGCCATAATCAATTTGAATATGCCGATACAAAGGAAGAGTTTAAAGATGGATGGCTAGCAAAAGTATATTTTAACAATAGAATATTCGTTATCAATCAGATAATTTCAAAACATAAAATAGAAGAAGGGGCAAAAACAATCTTCGTCAACTAAATAATAGTGTTCATCTAATGGTGACATCACCACCTTATAATGTTGGTAAGCAATATGACGAGAATCTTTCGCTCAATGAATACAGGACGTTTCTTAAACTGGTCTGGAGCGAGGTCAAGAGGGTTATAGTGCCCGGCGGTCGTGTCTGTATAAATATTGCTAATTTAGGCCGCAGGCCCTATATTCCGTTACATGCTTATATTGTAGAAGATATGCTTGATTTGGGTTTTTTGATGAGGGGTGAGGTTATCTGGAATAAAGCATCAAGCGGCAGCCCTTCCACGGCCTGGGGGAGTTGGTTATCTGCAAAAAATCCGATTCTTAGAGACATTCACGAATATATTTTGGTTTTTTCTAAAGGGCTATTTTTCAGAGAAAACACCAATGGGAAAAAAAGCACTATTTCTAAAGAAGAATTTTTGGAATTCACTAAAAGTGTCTGGACGTTTTCTGCCGAGTCTGCCCGAAAGGTCGGTCATCCGGCACCTTTCCCTGTTGAATTACCACTTCGAGTGATCAAGCTATACACCTTTGAAAATGATGTAGTGTTGGACCCGTTTATGGGAAGTGGGCAGACCGCTATAGCCGCCCTGAAGGCAAGTCGTCATTATGTCGGCTATGATATCTCAAAAGAATATGTAACCCTTGCCCAAAAAAGGATAAAGGGATATTTGCAGGAACAAATCACTTTATTCCCTGAGCTAATAGATACTAAACCGCTGGTAATCGCCGAAAGACCAAGAGGGAAAGAATATCAAGTCAAAAGTAAACATAGAAATAAGCAAACAATCAGAAGCACTGATAGAAATATAAAAAAAATAAATTCATGAACAAGACAATGCAGCGGACGGCAAAAGACGCCGCCACGGATTTTTGTGTTTTTTTAAAAGCGGTGGTCCAACATGCGAGAAAGAATGGCACCTTCATTAAACTTTCAGAGTAACTTCATCTTCTTCGAGGGAAAGGGGTTCTCCGCAATGATGGCAGACCCATGCCTTTGAGGAGACCATCTTTCCACAGGCCTGACATGGCCGGGTCAACCGTCTGGGCAATAGATGGGTGGTTCTGAAGGGTGAGACTGCCTGAGCCTTTTTGACCAGGATAAAGGTCAATATCAATCCAAAGACCCAGACCAGAAGTCCAAGAAGAAAGAACCATTCCGATTTCTTAAATGTCCCCGCGACAATGAAAAAGTTATAAAACCAGTGGAGAGAGATGGCCAGAATAAAACCGACCCAGAGCTGATTTCCATCTTTTTCTATCTTCGCCTTCCCCATGTAATATCCTAAGATGGCCGAGAAGGAGAGATGGGCCAGGTAGGAGAGAATGGCCCTGAGGAGACCGACAGAGAATCCGAATCCCAGCATATACCCGACATTTTCAGCGGCCGCAAAACCCATCGCCGCTGAGACCATGTAGATCATCCCATCCATCACCTCGTTGAATTCGCTCGAGCGGTAAACCGTCAAGCGAACAGCTAAAAATTTAAAGGTTTCCTCCACTATCCCGACCCAAAGGAATAGAAAAAAGAGGTCACGGATCAGGGGAGGGTGATAGGAGCTTGTCATCTGGAAAGGAGCCTCTAAGAGAATGGAGGGGATGGTGGAAAGAACTCCGGCAAAAAAGGTGAGGTAGATGAGACGTTCCGGCTCCTTCTCAAATTTATCCATTCTCCGGAACCTGCCAAGCCAGAAGAGGGCGACCAGAAGAGAGAAGAGAAGGGCGATGATCACAAGGACTCCCACATCTTTTTCATCTTCTCTTTGCTCATCCTGAGATAGTCCTTATCTTTGGAGAAGACTTCAATTGTCATGGTCTCGTCATAGGAGGTTTGCTTAAGGATTTTGATGATTCTATCGAAATCGATGATTCCGGCTCCGATGGGAAGGTGATTGTCCTCCTTGCCGAAATTGTCATTGGCGTGGATGTGGCCGATGCGGTAACCATAACGCTGAATAAATTCGATGGCCCTGTTTCTATCGCCCCCAAGGTTCGCATGCCCAATGTCGAGCGCAAGACGGATTTCAGGGAAGATATCAAAGACTTCTTGAAATTCGTGGGGCTGGGTGAGAAAGTTGGCCTGAGGGAACATATTCTCAATACAGAGGGTCATGCCGAGGCTGTTTGCCCTCTTCAGGATAGCCTCAATCGACTCCAGGCCGTATCCCTTAGCCTTATCGATGACGAACTTACCCATTCCGGTGATGTAACCCGGGTGAAGGACAAGCTTTTCAATTCCCAGTTCTGCTGAGGCTTCGATGGCCTCAACATTCTCGTGAAGAGAGGCTTTTCTCAGACTTTCGTATAGATCCGATGTCCAGACAAAGGTTGGAAGGTGTCCGGTGATTCCCATCTTATAACGATTGAGTAGATTCAGGATCGATTTTTTTTGAGCAAGGACCTTCTGAGGAGCCGCTTCAGGTGGGTCCATGGTCAGCTCCACATAATCGAAGCCCAGCTCCCCGATTTCTTCAATCTCCTTTAGGAGAGGTTTGACCGGGAAATTCATTGCACCATATCTCATGATTTTACCTCGTGATGGGTGACTCGTGATTTGTGCTTGTAGCGCCCCCATTTACTGGGGGCGAGCTATTTCGTCAGCAATAAATGCCGACGCTACTCTTTTAATTCGGAACTCCTGTACGGAACGATTTCTACCGATCTCCTAACTTTTCGAGCTTCTCTCACCCAAAGTTTCATTTTCTCTTTGTGGGGGATAGGCCTACCCGGAAAATTTTGGATCATCTTTTCATAAAGCATGTCAGGGTCTTGTTCTGCAAGGGCCGAAATGGAATGGATGCCAGCTGGTTCTAAAAACCGAAGATTCTCGACCCCCAATCCCATTACATTAACCAATTGAGCCTTTTCCACCCACTGGATCAGTTTCTCTTTCGGAATGAGAAGACGGAGGGCAAGCTCATCCCTCTCCTTTTTTCCCTTTGTTTTTAAGATAAGGTCATCGAGGGTGGCAATTCCCACTCTCGGGAGTTCTTTTTGATATTCCGGTCCGATCCAGTAGGCGTCCTTGAGACGGGGATAATAAGAATCAACTGTTTTGAGGTCGATTGCCTTGAAAATGAGAATGGAGAAGGCAACTATCAGGATCGATATCAAGACCGCTGTCAGTGGTCTTGTCTTCTTTTCAGTATTGAGTTGATAGGTGGATTCCTCCCATCCTCTGCCAGAACGAAACAGGGAGATGAGGTTATACATCACATAAACCTGAACTGCAAATGGCGGAAAGCCGAGAAATCCAAGAAGGGGCATTTCAAACGCCTTCACCTCCTCGAAGAAAGGAACCGTATAAACCCATCTTGAAAGAGCCCAGAAATTCCAGAACTCCCATAGAAATCCGCAGATCAGCCCGGCAATGAGAAGGAGATATATTTTTCTTGGATTTCCCTCTTCCAGGTCCTTTAAAAGGGATTTTCCTCCAAATCGGTAAAGGAGAGGCTCTAAGAGAAATATGAATCCTACCCAGATAAGAGGGAAAAAGTACTGCGGAATGACAATAGAGGAGATAATGCAGAGAGTTCCCAATGCAATCAGGACTTGATGGCCACCCTGTGAGATGAGAGTTTTTTTAATTGAAGCATTTTTAAACAGGCCAAGGGTTTCCAGTAACCCCATCGTTTCGAATATCCCGGGAAGGACAGTGCCGTAAGCGATTGCATAACCCAGCCATCTCTCAACAATGGAGTTCGGCAGATTGATATAGTACCAGTTCTCTAAGGAAAGATTGGCCGCCTCAAAGATCAGCCAGATGAATACTGACCATGGGATCAGGAGAAAGAATTCTTTCCTTCGATTGATGAGAAGGGAATTGCTTTTCAAACGGTAGATGATCGCATCGATAAAGAGGATATAAGACCACCAGGCAAAACAATAAAACCAACTATAGAAGGGCTCGACCTTCTTGAGATGGAAGAACTCAGAGAGAATCAGAAGGAGAAGTCCAATTACCCCATGGAGCGGGAAACTCTTTTTCATCAAGGATGAATTTAGCATATTCTGTAACCCAGGACAATTATTAAAAGATGTTTTCGTTGTCATTTCCTAGGTAATATGATACCTTATAAGCACAAATTGCAACCCCAAATGGGAAGGGAAACTCCTCAGACGATGACCCCGAAAAAGAAGAAAGAAATTATAAAAAACATCTGTGACAACTACGGTATAGATATCCTTTACGCCTTTGGAAGTCGTTCAAGGGAGGTGGCAGATTTCTTATTTGGAGAGGGGGCAAATCTTATTTCAGGACCTTCGGATGTGGATGTAGGGGTGAAAATGGTTTCGGGGAGAAAACTTGACGTTAAGGAGAAAGTTTTTCTATCCATTTCCCTTGAAGACCTTTTAGGAGTTGGAAGAGTTGATCTTGTCGTCCTTTCAGAAGCAGATCCTTTTCTGGCCGCAGAAATCATTCGGGGAGAAAGGCTTTTTGCGATGGATGATACAGGAGCGGATGAATTTGAACTTTACATTCTGAGAAGAGCGGGCGATCTCATTCCCCTGGAGAGAGAAAGAGAAAGTCTGATTTTTAAGGAGGAACGATGACACCCAGGTTGATTTCAAAAAAAGTGGTGTCGGATCGTTTGAACTGGGTAGAGAAGCTGATAACGGAGATACGTTCACTACCTCTCCATAGTTATCAAGAATTTATTGGCGATAGCCGGAATGTTTGGTCCGCCGAATCCTGTCTGAGGAGAAGTCTCGAAGCCTTGCTGGATATTGGAAGGCATATATTGGCCAAGGGTTTTGGCACGGGGGTGACCGAATATAAAGAGATAGCTCAAAGACTTGGTGAAGTTGGGGTCTTCTCTCCTTCCGATGCCGGGATTTTGAGGATTCTGGCAGGATACCGGAACCGCCTGATCCATTTTTATCATGAGATAAGGGAGGAGGAGCTATATAAAATCTGCAAAGAACAACTTGGGGATTTAGAGATAGTCAGAGATGCTTACCTCCGCTGGCTAAAAGATCATCCGAACAAAATAGATGAGAGGCTTTAAAACAGATATACCCTTTCATGATGAATAGAAAGTTGTTTTCCGGGATTTTTGGGGTAATCCTTCTTTTCTCTCTTTTCTTTTCTTGCGACCGGCCCCAGAAATCCGGCATGGATTTTGATAGTATTGATACCTCAGGGGATCCCATCCAGACCTCTTATAAATCCGAAGACCCCATCGTTAAAGAAATCAAGAATGGGCAATTTACGATTACCCCAGTGGCGGAGTATAAATTGTCGGGCATGGTGGTCAGTAAGGAGACCTACTCTGATGATTGGGGAGGAAAAATATCACCGGTCGATTTAGCCATCGTCTGGGGAAAACTGGCCGAGTCTGAATACGCCCCGTATATCACTTATAGCCAGAGTAACCGGTGGTATTTTTATCAGTATAAGCCAGATAGTCCTTTCGACAATTCTTATGTGATCTCCCATTCTGCAAACAATCATATTATACCTGCCAATGAGAATATTCTTGAGGCGGTTAAGACGATCGGGAAAAGAGACAGGATTGTATTAGAAGGCTTTTTAGTGAATATAAAGGGAACCTATGAGGGGAGACCGGTCACCCGGAACACAAGTATGACACGGAAAGACACAGGAGATGGCTCTTGCGAGATTGTCTATGTAACTAAAATAAGGGTCAATACAGATGTCTATGAGTGATGATAAGACAAGAAAGGAGAAATAAAGTTGAGATTTACTTATAGCCGGAAAAGAGAATGGGAGAGTTCGGCAGGGCGTTCGGTGGTGATGGGAACCCAGGGGATGGTTGCGGCGAGTCAACCTCTGGCTACGCTCTCCGGTTATAAAGTTCTATCAAAGGGCGGGAATGCCATTGATGCGGCCGTAGCCATGATCAGTACGCTGAGCGTAGTAGAACCCTATAATGTGGGATTGGGCGGTGACGCTTTTGCGTTGATCTATCTGGCAAAAGAGAAACGATTGATTGGGATGAATGCAAGTGGCCGATCTCCCTATGAGACTTCGATTCAAAAATATCGAGAAAGAGGGTTAAGCGGAATTCCGGAGCGCGGAATATTGGCAGTTACTGTTCCGGGTGCCCTTCATGGCTGGACTGAAGCCCTAAAACGACATGGAACCTTGACGCTTTCTGAAGTCTTTGAGGACGCCATCCATTATGCTCAAAACGGATTTCCTGTCACCGAGGTCATTGCCGGAGAATGGGGAGAGACAGAAAGCCTTCTTCTTTCCTCAGGGAGTTCATCCAGGGCTTACCTGATAAACGGTAAGACTCCCCGAACCGGCCAGATATTCATCAACAAAGATCTGGCAAAGACCTATCATAAAGTTGTCCATGATGGGATCAAGACCTTTTATGAAGGGGACATTTGCGATGCGATCATCAATGCTTCAAAGCAAAACGGAGGACTCTTCACTCATCAGGATTTCAAGGACCACTCCACAACATGGGTAGAGCCCATCTCAACCAACTATCGAGGTTACACCCTCTATGAGCTCCCTCCAAACGGACAGGGGTTGACCGCCCTTGAAATGCTCAATATTCTCGAAGGATATGATATAAAAACCTTATCGCCTAATAGCCCGGACTACCTTCACCTTCTGGTCGAAGCCAAGAAGGCGGCTTTCGAAGACAGGGACAGATTCATAACAGACCCTGAATTTGAAAAGATCCCCATGGATCGTCTTTTATCCAAGGACTATGCAAGAAAGGTCAGGGATAAGATCAGCCGGGAAATCGCCGTTCCTCCTTCCTCTTTTACTTTCCAGAATAGTGGTTCTGAAACCGTTTATGTAACAGCAGTGGATAAAGACAGGAATGCCGTTTCATTTATCAGCAGCCTGTTTATGGCCTTTGGATCGGGCGTCGTCGTAGATGGAACGGGGATTGTTTTGCAAAACCGGGGCAAATCATTCTCCCTGGATTCCAAACACCACAACAGGATCGAACCTCACAAACGACCCATGCATACCATCATCCCGGGCATGGTATTTAAAGATGGTCACTTTTTAATGAGCTTCGGAGTGATGGGCGGGGATATGCAACCGCAGGGCCATGTCCAGTTTCTGGTCAATCTCATCGACTTCGGGATGAATCTTCAGGAGGCCATGGATGCGCCGAGGATTCGGCATCTCAAGGGCATGGAGGTTTATCTGGAGGATGGGATTCCGGAGGAGACAGCGACCATTCTATCCAGAAAAGGCCATCACATCGTCAAGGAATTCTCACCGGTCAATCAGGTGGGTGGGGGACAGGCCATCTATTTAGACCGTGCTCAGAACGTTCTCCTGGGAGCCTCTGACCGGAGAAAAGATGGCTGTGCCCTTGGATATTAAAAGAGAGGGAGCTGTCTGAGCAGGAAAAACTTAAGGATTGACCTGTATCCCTTTTTGTCTTAGGTATTCCTTAACCTGTTTAATACCGAAGAGCCGGTAGTGAAAAACCGATGCTGCTAACAGAACCTGCGCACCCCCCTGGACCACAGCTGCATAAAAATGCTCAAGCTTCCCAGCTCCCCCTGAGGCGACCACTGGCAAGTCCACTGCATCTGAAATGGCCTTTGTAAACTCAAGATCATAGCCTGCCTGGGTTCCATCGCCATCCATGCTGGTTGGAAGGATTACCCCTGCACCCAATTCCTGACACTGCTTTGCCCAGGCAACGGCATCCTGGCCTACAGGTTTGGTCCCACCCGATACCACCAACTCAAACCCAGATGGCATGGCCTTGTTTCTTCTCGCATCGATGGCCACGGTCCCCCTCTCTTTCCCAAACCTCTTTGCGGCCTGTTTCACCAGTTCTGGGTTCCTCACAGCAGCGCTGTTCATAGAGAATTTATTGGCTCCTGCCTCCAACACCAGTTCGATATCTTTCAGGGTAGAGATCCCTCCGCCCACCGTCAAAGGAATATGAATCACGGATGAGACATTCCTGATCCATTCGAGCCTGGTCTTCCGATTTTCTACTGTAGCCGCAATATCGAGCATGGCCAGCTCATCAGCGCCTTCCTTTTCATAAAAAGCGGCGTTTTCAACTGGATCGCCCGCATCTTTTAAGTTTATAAAATTAACACCTTTGACCACCCGGCCCTCTTTCATATCCAGACACGGCATGATTTTGATTGTACCCATCTTATCCCCTTTCTTTAAAAAAGTTATTTTTATTCTATTGTCAAAATCGATTGAAGTCAATGAGCACTTGGGAGAGCGGGACGTAAGAGGGAATAGGGGGGACTTTCCTGCGAAACATACAATGAAGTGATCGGAATGTAGGCCCTCTTTTGAGTATGATCATAACTTCCCTTTAAACTTTTCACTTCCATAAAGTTTAAGAAAGGTGTATATTACAATTCCTATTTCACGATTATTAGGTGGCCTATGAGAGACTGGACTGCTATCCAAGAACGCTATTTGCGCGATGACCTCCCTGTTCGTTTAGGTGGACTGGCGGCAAACCTGAATCGGATTAAGTCATTTGCCAGTCACGACGCAAATCATGAGGTCGTTGAAAGCATACTGGATGAAAGCAAGTATTTTATCGAGTGGACCGCAGCAGAAGCCGAAATCGATACAGCCGCCGTATTGGTCGAGTTGCAAATTCAATTAGCGTGTTGGCAACGCCGATGGGCAAGCATTTGGGCTGACCCAGTGCAGCGCAATAGAGTTGCTGAACAGTCAAGTGCATGGTCAAAACGCATATTGGATCTGTCGGGCTTGTTGGCCTGACATAAAACGGCTAAACCGCTCATGCTGGTTCAGGACCATTTAAGTTTGAATGAAACGGTGGCAATGACTCGATCCGTTCCCATCAGTGCAGAAAAGTTCAGTTCCTTAACCTTCTAAATGATATATCCTTCAAGTTTCTTGCCATTTAATTTGCCTGAAATTATATTAACATTTGTGATTCCTCGGTTACAGTAATTTATAAAATTGAGAATCTTAATGAATTATTGTATCGTTGAATCATATACTTGGTGAAACGAGGCTCTATTCATGACACCTCGGAAACCCTGCCATACTCTAAAATCCTTCCGGGAATTAATCTCTGTCCTCGATCTTACCTCTCTTCCTCTCGATCATCGTTTTAAACATCAAGTTCCTGAAGAAAAGCTCACCTCTGAATCAGAAGAGGAACTTTTTCAAAAAGAGATGGAGGGCGTAAAACCTGTTTTAGGGAAGAGACGCATTGGAAAAATAGCCAAAGCTGAGCTGGCAGAGGGTTTTAGGGAGAAAGATGATGCGGAAACCTTAAAGAGGCTTGAGGCCCTTGTCCATCACGGAACAGGCTTCAATGTGGCTGATACCCCTGAGTATATCGAAGGCACCGGATACCATGTCCATCCTGAGATTGCGAAGCGGCTTCACCGGGGGGACTTTTCGATTCAGGCCCATCTCGACCTCCATGGGTTCATCGCAGAGGATGCCAAAGAGGTATTTGATCAGTTTATGAAATGGGTTGTGATCCATGGAAAGACAGGCATTTTAGTGACCCATGGCCGTGGTCTTTCCTCGCCTGCCGAACCAGTATTAAAAAGAAAGGTCGAAGAATGGCTAACCCGCGGTTCTTGGAGGAAATGGGTCGTCGCCTACTCAAGCGCAAGGAAATGTGATGGAGGGGCAGGGGCGACTTATGTTCTGCTCCGAAAGCATCCTGTTTCAAAACGGTTTAAAATCAGGAGAACTAGCGGCGGAAAACCTTAACAGGAATGAAAAGTGATGAAGTGTCGAAATCATCCGAATCTTGAGGCTATTGCCACCTGCCAGAAGTATGAGGCTGGATTCTGCGGGGAGTGCTGTGAATGTCTTAACATCGATCATTGCTGTGAATGCATTGATCCAAAACTCTACTGCAAATTCAGGACCCAATGCCTCATCTGGGAGATGTCGAAGGATAGAAGGAAGGAAAAAATTGATACGGGGATAAGGAAGCCAGGAAACCAGGAAATAACGAAATAATAAGGTAGGGAAGCCAGGAAACCAGGAAGG
This sequence comes from Thermodesulfobacteriota bacterium, assembly GCA_030017685.1. Classification (GTDB taxonomy): domain Bacteria; phylum Desulfobacterota; class BSN033; order BSN033; family UBA1163; genus RBG-16-49-23. The sequence continues at coordinate 28,342 of JASEHH010000001.1, forward strand.
TCAAGGAAGGGAAAGTCGATTTGGTAGAAGAGTTGATTTTGGACATGGAAATCGGACACGGACACGTTATTTCAGGAAGTACGGCAGTAGGGATACCAGATGCCTTCCCTTAAGATGAGACGAGTCGTATGATCGTTTGGTCGTGGAGGCCTTCCGTGGTTTATCGATGAAGGGGTATCACCTCTCTCGAAAACCTCATATTCCGGGTCCCATGGAAAGAGGATGGTCGGTTCGCCGGATATTTTTGTAAGTATGGGAAGAATAGGACAGATCTCATCCTTTTTTAAAGATATAAAGACATCATCAATCGTTTTGGACCGTGAGAGGTCTTCCAATGTTTTCAGGGTAGGGGGGCTTAAGGCTATTTTCCTATTTAAATTCTCTTCAAGAGCTCTCTGTGGAGATAACCAGATTCCTTCGATTGTCTCTTTTTGATCATAACTTGCCTCTTGTCCTTCAGGATGTCGAGCCAAAAAGAATCGGGTATCGAATCGTTCACTTCGTGCCTCCGGTGTGATCCAGTGGGCATAATAATGAAGTTGATCCAAAGCAAGGAGAATATTTGACTCCTTTGCGATCTGGCAGATGGTTGTTTTTCCCTTCTGTAATTGATCCCGATAATCAATAAATCGTCGTCTATCCTCCTCATTTTTATATTCGAAAGGATTCCCTGTATGGTCATAGGCGAGAAGGATGCCTGCCTCCTCGAAAAGTTCCCGGATTCCCGCAATCCAGTGGGCAAAACTCTCCTCCGGTGAGAGTGCCCTTCCAAAAATCCGGTGGGAATCTTCAAACGTGGTTCCTCTGGAATAGGAGCATAATTCCAAAGACCCGTCTTCCCGATCCACCCTTCCTCCGGGATAGACAAAATTCCCCCCCATAAAACTGCTCTTTTCGTGGCGCTTGAGTAAAAAAACCTCAAAACCTTCAGGGTCGCATTCCCGAAGAAGAATGACAGTGGTTGCTTTCTTTGGGGTGGCAATCATAAGAATTTTACGCCTAAAATTGCGATCGCATTTTTAGTGGCAGATCACAATACGGGCATTTTGAGGTTTTGGGCTTGATGGATGGATGAAATGATTTCATTCGATCCATCGGATGAAATTCCCAATATCCTCCCTTGGAGATTTGAAACGATTAATTGGATTTTTTAGATCGGGGTAGCCTAAGGCGATTCCGATCACTACTATTTTATTCTCCGGAATATTAAGCAGCTCTTTGATCTCGTCTTCATAGGCTGTGATCAAACCGATGGGGCAGGTTCCCAATCCATATTCATTGGCAATAAGGAGTAGATAGCCGAGGACCAAACCGATGTCCACAAAGCGGGCTTTTGGGAAGGAATCATCGAGACAGATAAAAATGGCTGTGGGAGCTCCGTAAAAATTACAACTCCCCTCATTGATGAATTGATTTAGATCGGCTTTCATCTCTTCGAAGAAAGGGTTCATCAATTCGAGAGTCTTAGCCCCTCTTTTGGCATACGTCTTGGGAAGGGGTTTGACATTTCCTGGCCCGCAGGAGATCTGTTTTTCTTTGTATGCCTTGATGAGTCTCCGGCTCAATCTTTCCCTCTCTTCTCCCTTCACGACAATGAATTCCCATGGCTGTAGGTTAATGGCGGATGGGGCATGACTCGCTAATGTTAATATCTCTTGGATCGTTTCTTTGGGAATGGGATCTTGCTTAAAGGCTCTGAAGCTCTTTCTCTCTCGGATGGTTTTAATGAGATCCATGGTTTGCTCCTTATTGAAATGGTTGGATGCTTGACATTAAATGAAACCGCCGCTATTTTCAAGGTAAATATTTGGAAAAGGAGACCCTTTCAAATGATACGAGCAAAATTGTGGTTTCGTTGTGCGGCGATGCATGACCCGGTCACCCCCATGATCGTTCAGCCAGCCCTGATCGGATGGGAAGCCAAACAGAGGCAGGTGGACCTTCATATCGAACGGCCCTTCAGCGGGGAGGAGCTGGTTCGTCGGATGAAGGGATGGGTGACGGTTGATCCTTCGAAAACGATCGAGGTGGTGAATCGATTTGGAAGGTTGAAGGTCTTAGATGATCGGGAGCTGGTCGTCGAGCTTGAGAAGATGGAAGACTTTGAGAACCTGGAGAGGGCTTTGAGCGAAGCCTTTGGGAAAGAGGTAACGATTGAAATAAGAGGCAAGAAATAGAAAGAGGGATAGACCCTTAAACGGGCTCAGAAAGACAATTTAGCAAAACCTTCCGGCGATAGAACTGAAAATGGATTTCTTTGTTTAAGCCTTAAGGAATTGAAGAATGGCTCGATTACGTGCTTCATTGGGTTGAAATAGGATCGTGTAATGATTGACTCCCTCCAGTTCCACTAATTCTGCATGGGGGATATCTTTGACCATTCGATTCGCCACATCCTCCGGCAGTACGAGATCATCTTCCGCTAACATGCCTCTGGTCGCACGAAGAATCAGGGTGGGACAGGTCACCTTGGAGTAAAATTGAGTCGAATCTTCTTTTTTCAGGTTGGTCGCCTCTTCCTCAATATGCTCGGGATGGACACGGGAACGGACACCTCCCTCCACCTCTTCAACTTCGTATCGGAAATAAGCCTCCATATAAGAGTTCCAGGGTTGTAAAAACGGGGCCTGCTTCATCAGGGAAACATAGGCATCGAAAGTGGGGAAGACCTGTCCCAGGCGATCCAGAGAGGGCTTAATCCCTGTGAAGACTTTGGCCATCTGAGTTTTGGAGAGCTTTCCTCCGCCATCGACCAGGATCAAACGATCCACCCTTTGAGGATGCTGAGCTGCAAAAACAAGGGATATGAATGCGCCCAGGGAGTGGCCCATGAGCACTGGGCGTTCCAAACCCTGATCGTTCATCAGGGCCAGGATGTCCTTGCAGTGGCGCTCGATGGAATATCCTGTATTAGGCTTATCTGAAAGCCCTCTGCCTCGAAGGTCCATCGCAATAACCCTGTGTTGCGGCGAAAGGGCCGAGGCTAAACAATCCCAGAATCGAAAGTTGGCTGTAAGACCGTGGATGCAGAGAATCTGTTTTCTTTTACCTTCCCACACCGCCAATTGGATTTGAATCCCATCGCCTTTGGCTTTTATCATCCTTGGTCCGGGCATCGTCTTCTTCCTCCGTCCATCAATCCTGGCTGTTTTTCCTTCTGGAAAAAATTTCCTGTGCCGTTCCAACGATTCCCTTAGGAAAGAAATAGACAATAATGATAAAAAGAAGACCAAAATAGAATAACCAGCGCTCGGATAATCGGATGGCGAAGGGGACACCCGGCAGAAGAGAAGCGATAATGATTTGTAACTTTGGAAGAAAAGCACGGGTGACCATCAGGAAGGCCGCCCCAAAAATCCCACCATAAAGCGTTCCCATTCCTCCCACGATGACCATTAAGAGCACGTCTAACATAATGGGGACACTTAAACTGGAATCTGGGCTTACATATCGCACCCAAATGGCAAAACACCCGCCCGTAACAGCGGCAACACAACTGGCAAAGGAGGAGGCAATGACTTGAAAGAGGTAGGTCCTGTACCCTAAGGCAATGGACCGTGGTTCATTATCCCGAATGGATTGAAGAACCCGACCCACGGGTGAATGGACGAAACGAAGCATTAACAGAAATAGGATAACAGAAATGATCAGTATGAGATAATAGCTCATTAGACGACCGGTCCATTCAATTCCCAATAATTTACCGTAACTAAAATCGACTGCTAAGATACCTGGGAGTTTGAAACTGATCCCATCATCTCCCCCGGTAATCGATCGCAACTGGCTCGAGAGGATAAAGGTAAATTCCATAAAAGCCAACGTGACCATAGCGAAGAAGATTGCCCGGATGCGAAGGGAGAATAGGCCGATCAATACAGAAAGGATTCCTGAGATCACAATGGCGATTAAAAAGGCAAGCGCCAGATGGCCGTAGGAAGTCCATCCTAATTTCCCCATGAAGATCCCAACAAAGTAAGAACCGATTCCAAAATACAAGACATGTCCCAAAGAGACGATCCCCGTGTACCCCAGAATCACATCATAACTTGCCACCAATGCTGAAAAAATGATGATCTTTAACACGACATCGAGCACCTCAAAAGATCGGAACATGAAAGGAGTGAGGACGAAGAATGCGAGCAGGAGGATTCTAAAAAAGAAAAAAGGGCTTCTGAAGCGGGCTTCTTTCTCTCCTAAGCGAAATCGTTGAACGGGATTCATCATGGCCTTCGTCCCAATGCAAAATATAAAGTGCAAAATGTAAATTGAGAAATGTATCTAAGCTTTATTTATTTTGAAATTTGCAATTTTAAATTTACAATTTGAAATGGTCATATCGAATCAGGTCCCTTCAGGAAATAGTCCTGTTGGACGAATCGAAAGAATGATGACGAGAAGCAACATTGTAATTCCCAGGGCTGCCTTAGGAACCAGATAGGCCACGTAATTATAAGAGAGCCCTACCAACAGGGCTCCCACCACAGAACCCGTCATGCTTCCAAGGCCTCCGATGATGGCCACGATCAAGGCGAAAACAATGACTTCCCCACCCATGGCCGGGTGAATCGATTTCACGAAGGTGGCCCACATCCCACCTCCAATGGCGGCAAGAGCAGAGCCTGCTGCAAACACCCCTGTGAAGTAACGATAAATATTGTGGCCCATCACCTGAACCATTTCAGGATTTTCAACACCTGCCCTGACAATGGTTCCTATTTTTGTTTTTCTTAAGATCATAAAAAGGGTGAGATAAAGGATTAACCCTATGACAATAGCAATGAGAGGATATTTCGATACCACCACGTCAAAAAGATCCCAAGAACCCATAAACTTGATAGGGACCGGCATCACCTCATCATTCGGTCCCCAGACAATGCGAATCAGTTCTTCCATGACAATCATGGCGCCGACGGTGATAAAGATCTGAAAAAGGTGACTCCCATAAACAGGACGGATCACTATTCTTTCGGTGATAATGCCTAAGAGGGCGACAAGGAGACCGGCGATGATGAGCGCCAAGAGGAAAATGATAATATTCAAAAAGATAGAATCTGACCCACCCCAACCCGTCCATTGATTGATCAGGGAAAATGAGGTAAAGCCGATATAAGCCCCCCAGGTGAAAAGGGCTCCATGGGCTAAATTGAGGACGCTCAGAAAGCCGAAGATCAGCGAAAACCCTGAGGCGACCAGAAAAAGAAGCATCCCCATCGCCAGACCGGAGATGGTCAGGGTGATATAGGTTTTGGGGCTGATCAATAAAAGAGGCAACAGAAAGATGGCCAAAACAATCAGCGTTGGAAGCCATCTTTTCCATGGAGAGTTCACAATCTTTTTTCTCCTAATTCGTACCTGAAATGCCTAAATATTTTTTCTTCAATTTCTCATTTTGAACCAACTCTTCCATCTGGCCGTGGTAGACAGTCCTTCCATCATCAAAGAGGTAGAAATCGTTACCGAGGCTGCTGGCCATATAAAAATTTTGCTCGACAAGAATCATCACTGTAATTTCCTTCAATTTGTTGATGGAATCAATGAGGTGGTCAATGATAATGGGAGCCAATCCTTTGGAGGGTTCGTCGATCAAAAGAAGTTCATTCCGGTTCACCAGGGGACGGGCAATGGCGAGCATCTGCTTTTGTCCGCCACTTAAATTACCTGCCATTGTTTTCCAGAATTTTTTAAGATCAGGAAAAATCTCGAAGACGGTTTCCATCATCTCTCGAGTCTTCCCATCCTCCTGAAGCATGGCCACGCGGAAGTTTTCTTCGACAGTGAGAAGGTTATAGATGCCTCGATCCTCGGGAACGAAGCCAATGCCCAAACGGGAAATCTCATAAGGTTTCAACCCTTGTATCGTTCGATTTTTTAGTTGGATTGTTCCTTGAGATGGAGGGAGTAATCCCATGATCGACCTCAATGTGGTACTTTTTCCAGCTCCGTTTCTACCCAAAAGGACCGTTACTTTGCCGGGATGGACCTCAAAAGAGACCCCCTGGAGGATATGATGTTTTCCAATGAAGGTGTGGATTCCCTCGACTTTGAGAATCGGTTCAACCACGGGATCGACCTCCACCAAAATAGGCCTCCTGAACCTCCTTGTTTTTGCTGATGGTTTCAGGAGTATCATCTGCGATTAATTTCCCCTCATGAAGGACTGCAATGGAATCAGAAAGCGCCATTAGCACATCCATTTTGTGCTCAACCAGAAGGATCGTTTTGTCCCTCCGATTCTTAATCTGTTTGAGAAGTTCCAGAATAGAAGGGACCTCCTCCAAGGCCATGCCGGCAGTGGGTTCATCAAGAAGAAGGACTTCTGTTTCTAAAGCAATTAAGATGGCTATTTCTAACTTTCGCTGTTCTCCATGAGTGAGACCGCTTGCAGGAACATTCCATTTTGTATCCAATAACACCATTTTTAAGATTTCATAGGCTCGGTCTTCCAATTCAGAAAAGTGAAGATAATTTTTCCAAAAGTTAAAACCGATATCCTTCTGAGATTGGATGGCCAACCGAACATTCTCCAATACGGTAAGGGAGAGGAAGACATTTGTAAGTTGGAAGGACCTTCCAATACCCAGTTGGGTTCGAATGGCAGGCGAGAGTGGAGTGATGTCTTTTCCTTTAAAAAAGACCTTTCCTTCTGTAGGACGGTATTGCCCAGAGATCATGTTAAAAAGGGTCGTTTTGCCCGCGCCATTGGGGCCAATAATTGATTTGAATGTAAATGGTGTGATTTGAAGGTTGACATGATCTACTGCGACGTGGCCGCCAAAGCGTATCGTGAGATCTTTAGTCTCAATGATGGGGGATGGAGTCATACCGATTTAGAAGAGAAGTCTCTCGTCATGGGGTTAAGGTAATGATGCCAGTTTTGTCTTTCGGTAAGGGGTATAGCCTCATCTGTTGACGTAACCCTTTGACCTTAAACGAAACGGGCCTCTTAACCTTAACCCAGTGACCATTTATTTTATATTACCTCTTCACCAGAATGGGAGGCATTCCTTCCTCGGGGGAGACTTCCCTTACGAGGACTGGGACAGCCCATTCCTTATCCGGCTTTGCCTCCAACTTGAAAATATACATTGACTGCATGGCTTGATGGTCTATGTTACGGAAATACATTCTACCCTTCGGGGTCATGAATTCCATCCCTTCCATTGTTGTGATCAACTTTTCGGTATCGGTGGATTGTGCTTTTTCGAAGGCTCTGACGGCTGCCATGGCTGCAGCAAATCCTCCGCAGGTAAAGAAGTCAGGAGGCTCTTTAAACCGAGTCGTATGCTCCTTCACCAGCCAATCATTCACCGGATTTTTAGGAAGCTCATAATAGTAATAGGCTCCTCCTGTCATTCCTTTTAAGCTTTCATATGCCTTGAGCAGGGGAAGGGTGGCTTTCAGAACGGGAAGAATATTTCCACCCGTGGTGATCTTGATCCCATATTTTTCAACCTTCATGACAGCCATCTGCTCGATAGGAGGGTTCTTCCCTGCCCACACCACGAAAACATATTTTTCACCTGGCTTGTCTTTCAGGGCATCGATGATCCTCTGAACAGAGGAAGTGTGATCGGTCTGGGCCATGGGGGCATACTCCTCATGAACCATCTTGGCCCCCAATTTTTCGGCGGCCACCTTGTAAGCGGCAACTCCATCTCTTCCGAATGCATAATCCTGGGCAATTGCGGCAAGGAAGACGCCTGGCTTGGCGACTGCTTTGGCATTGGAGATGGCGTCCTGGCCGGAGTTTCTTCCAGTTCTAAAGATGTAGCGGTTCCATGCACTGCCCGTGATCGAATCGGCCACTGCGGGTTCCACCAGCAAGATCTTTTTGAACTCCTGGGCCACCGGAAGCATGGCCAGTGCCGCAGCGCTGCTCGTGGTTCCAACCACAAGATCGACCTTGTCATCGGCGTAAAATTTTGTAATCAACCGTTTAGCGACATCGGGCTTTATCTGATCGTCTTCAATGATCAATTCTATCTTTCGCCCGATGACTTCGTTCTTGCCCTTGGTCCCATACTCCAGACCCATCTTAAATCCGGTAAGCATCTGCTTGGCATAGGCCTCCAGTGCGCCGGAAAACCCCTGAACGACGCCGATCTTCAGGGGCTGTTGGGCATCTGATTGAATAGCGAAGAAAAAGACCAGAGAGGCAACGAGCACTAAAACTCTTAATCCTTTGTTGATGAACATAATCATGACCTCCTTTCTTTTTTATAACCCTTTAGGGTAGGGACATCTCATCTCTATTTATCACGTTTTAAGATATGAGTCTAATAAAATTTTACCATCTTGCCGTTGGGCTTGAATCCCATTTTCCTTTCGGTCTCCATTTCAATTCTCTTCCTTACTATTTTTATCCCCCCGGCTTAAAACGATACGAAAAGGGTCGACTTTTTCACGGAGGACGCTCAATTCCTCATCCGTTGGCGGAGGAAGCTGTTTTAAATCCTCTGTGATTAAAAGCTCAAATCCAGTATTCTGGATGACCTCGTCCAGAGTCACTTCCGGAAGAAGTCCGATCAATCTCATCCTCTTTGTCCTCTCTTCAAAATCGAGCAAGGCCTTGTCAGTAAAAACCCGGTAAGGTCCGGTTCCCGGAGGAAGCCCTGCTTTCTCTCTTGCCCCAGGCCCATCGATATAACCCGGAGTGGTAATGAAATCTACCTTCTCAATGAACCTCCTCTTTTCATGGTTCATGATGATCATGGTCCGCCAGCAGAGTGATCCAAATGCATTGGCCCCTCCACTGCCAGGCCATCGTACTGATGGCGCCTCATATCGGCCCTTCACCGTTGAATTGATGTTCCCATATTGATCCACCTGGGCTCCACCTAAAAATGCATAATGGGCTATGCCCAACTGAGCCATTTCGAATATCTCCGGCATGTCGCAGGTTCGAATCGCCCTATAAGTGGTCCTCGAGCAACCCACGGAGGTGGGCAGGGTTGGCATCTGGGGAGCCACTCCACCCGCCTCAAAAACGGGGACGATGTTGGGGGCATGCATATGTTGGGCTAAACTGGCGGCCAGCATCGGAATGCCTGTACCGATGTAGATGACTGCCCGATCCTCAATTTCTCTCGCCGCAATAATGGCCATCAATTCGATGATATTGTAATCTCTGTTTCTCATAACAAGCCTTTCGCACTATTCATCTTACCCTTAGATGTTCGAGATCCTCCAAATAGTGGAGCCTTTCCTTTCCACCGACCTTCTCGAGATACTCCGCGAAATTTTTAACGCCAAAGATATATTTATTATAATATTCCTCAAGCGAGGAACGATCTCTTGCGGCAGCCACATACTCTTTCATATGATCGATATCGACATAATACATGCCAGGCATGTTGGTCGGATGCGTTCCATAGGGGATCTCCACAACCGCATCCACATAGAAGCAGGGGATCAGGGTTCGATCAGGGGCGAGCCGGATCTCATCCGTATCAATAATCTTTTCTGTCGTGATGATCAAACGCTTTGCCGATTTTGACTTTCCAAGGTCTTCGTTCAGCGCTCCTTCGATCTGGGCATTCCCATAGATATCGCACCGATGAACATGGATGATACAGACATCCGCATAGATGGCGGGAACCAGGACTAACTCCTCACCCGTGAAGGGACATCGAATTTTTATGGCCGCACTGTGCTTAAACCCATCCGCCCCCATCATATTCCTAATAGGAAGAAATGGAATACCCATGGCCGCGGCCTTGTGACGCCAGGCCATGCTGGCATTATCATACTCGGCAATCCCCATCTCTCCATCGGTGATCATTCTCTCGGCATTTTTCCGGGTCATATAGGGGATGCCGAAGATCTCCATTCCCGTAATATAGCCACAGTCGATATTCTTCACACACCCCGCATCTAACATGAGGTTGAAATCATAGGTCCGGGTTCCGGCCGCCAGATTCAGATTCCTCTTCTTCTGACGTATCATCTCATGGACAGCGGCCATAGAGAGTCTGACGAAGCTGACCCCTCCCATCGTCAGGTAGTCTCCATCGTGAACAAATTGCTGGATGGCGGTTTTGATGTCTATCCTTTTATCCCGCCAGGCATTCTTCACCTTTTCTCTCATATGTTCCCGAAATTCATTGGGTGTGATCTTGGAGAATATCTGGCCGGATCCTTCCTCCAGTATTTCTATCACCTTTCCTGACATTTATCTCCACCTCAATTAATTTTAGGAATCTATAAATCAATCCTGATAAAGTTGTCAATCATCATTCTCGAGAGCTCTGAAAAACTACTTTTTGCTTTCTGATTACACAGATTTCAAAAAAAGATTCCACAGATTTTTCTTTATTTCAAATAAAGGCATTTCAATCGTTTAAGAAATTGACGATCCCGTTCTTGCACCTTTTCCCCACCTTTTCGGGAGGATATGAGAAAAAGCCTTCTCCGGTCTTTACTCCGAGCTTCCCTTGACTTACCATCTCCTTAAGTAATTCCGGAGGTTCAGTCGACCGATCAATTACTTCAAAGAGATACTGGGAGATGGTGAGAAAGGTGTCAAGACCGCCGAAGTCGCTCGTTTCCAGGGGGCCAAGTGTCGGAAAGCGAAACCCAAAGGAGCCTTTGACTGCCGTATCAATATCCTCTGCCGAAGCCACTCCTTCTTTGAGACAGGCCAAGGCTTCTCGATAAAGGGCGAACTGAAGACGGTTTCCCAAAAAACCTGGGACTTCTTTCAATATCTTTACGGGTTTCTTTCCGATGGTTTTTAGGAGCTGGCAGACCAGATCGACAGTTTGATCGGAAGTAAATTGACCTTTGACCACCTTCACCACAGGAATGATATGAGGAGGATTCCACCAGTGGGTGATGACCGGTCGATCCTGGCGATGAATTCCAGAAGCCATCTCGGTCAAACTTAAGCCAGAAGTATTGCTTGCGATGATCGTATGGGGAGGGCAGTATTTGTCCAACTCTTTGAAGGCGCTTTTTTTAGATCCATCACCTCTGGAAGGGCCTCTACCACAAAGTCAGATTCCTCGGCGGTTGCTTTTAAGTTCTTGTTCGTTTTGATCCTTTCGAAAGCCTCCCGGGCTGCCACGGGTGTTGTGATTCCGAACTCAATGAAGGTATCAAGATTTGAACGGATGCGCCGGAGGGCCTTCTCCAATATGGCCTCACTGATGTCCTTTAACATGACCTCGTATCCAGCGAGGGCGAAGGTCTGGCCGATGCCATGTCCCATGATTCCTGAACCGATGACGCCGATCTTCTTTATCTGGGAAAGTTTCATGAGGGGCTCCAAGTTTTACTCCTTTTGGGGAGGCATGGCCCAGGCCATGCCATCAACCACTTCCTTCCCATCCTGATTGATGCAGGTCGTTCTAAATCTCACTCTGTTCTTCTCAGGGAGAATCTCCATCACCTCCACCCTAACGGTCAGGGTATCTCCAATTCTCACAGGAGCGAGGAATCGAATCTCGTGAGAGAGGTAGATGGTTCCGTGACCTGGCAGGATGTTCCCGAGGATAGCGGAGAGGAGGCCGATGGAAAGGGCACCGTGAGCAATTCTCCCTTTAAACAGGGTTTTTTCCGCATAGGCTTGATCGGTATGAATGGGATTGTGATCTCCAATGGCGTGGGCAAAGAGTTCAACGTCTCTTTCTGTAATCGTCCGGGTGATCTGTGCTGAATCCCCGACCTTCAGTTCGTGAATGGTTTTTCCTCCCGGCATAAAAACGGATTCCTTCTCAAAGGGAGTAAATGTTGCGGAATGGATTCGGGTGACAAAAGGGTGGATTCAAACCATCAGGTATTTCTTTTTGACTTCCTCATTCTTTCTCAATTCTTCAATCGTCCCCTGGTAGCGGATCGTTCCTTTATCCATCAGATAGGCCCGATCGCTCAGGGCCGTGGCTAAACCCACATTATGTTCACAGATGAGCATGGTCGTTCCCAATTTCTTGATCTCTCCCAATTGGTGTTCCATCGCTCTAATGACCAAAGGAGCCAATCCTTCACCCGGTTCATCCAAAAGAAGCAGTTGAGGGTTGGTCATTAAGGTTCTGGCGATGGTGAGCATCTGCTGTTCTCCACCGCTGAGTTGATTTCCCATATGGGAATCTAACTCTTTCAATTTAGGGAAGAGGGAATAAACCCGATTGAGATCCCAGATGGCGCCTAATTTTTCTCTCCGGGCGACGAGAATATTCTGTCGAACGGTCAGGTCAGGAAAAATCCGGCGGTCATCAGGAACAAAACCAATCCCCAGCGGAGCAATTCGGTAGGGAGGTTTCCCGATGATCTCCTGGCCCTTGAATTTAATGCTTCCCGAACGAGGGGGCGTCAGGCCAATGATGCTTCGCAAGGTGGTCGTCTTACCCGCCCCATTTCTTCCCAGGAGACAGACAACCTCTCCGTCATTGACCTCCAGCGAAATGCCAAAGAGGATATGACTTGTCCCATAATAGGTATGGATCTCTTTGACTTCAAGGATCATGCTGTTCCACCCAGATAGATTTTCTGAACCTCATCATTCGCTCTCACCTCATCGGGCTTTCCATCCGCGATCAGGGTTCCCTGGTGAAGAACGGAGATTCGTTTGGCAATGCCGAAAACGACGCTCATGTCATGTTCAGTAAAAAGGATCGTCAACCCCTTTTCTTCCACTAACTTCCGGATGAAAATCATTGTGCTCTCTGTTTCTTCGGGAGACATGCCGCAGGTGGGTTCATCCAAAAGCAGGAGCTCAGGTTCGGTTCCTAAGGTGATGCCCAATTCCAGCCTCTTTTTATCTCCGTGCGAGATGGAATCCCCAAGGGTGTCTGCCTGGTCTGCCAGTCCTACGTCTTCCAGAATCCGGTAAACCTCTTCCTTAAAGAATTTCTTTGAGGCGGAGAAAAAGCTGAGCGTGACTCCGCGATGGGATAGGAGACCCATCAAAACGCTTTCGTAGACCGTGAATTTAGGAAAGATGCTGGTGATCTGGAAGGATCGGGTGATGCCGTGTTTGCACCTCCTGTAGGCAGGCAGATGGGTGATCTCCTCCCCTTTAAATAATACCTTTCCGGAAGTCGCCTGATGGTAACCCGTGATGAGATTGAAATAGGTGCTTTTCCCGGCGCCATTCGGGCCGATGATGGCGTGAATATCCCCCTTGCGGATATCGAGGCTCACCTGATTGACCGCACGAAGTTTACCAAACTCTTTTGTGATCCCCTGGGTCTGAAGAAACATGTCTAAGGTGACCCCTTCGCTGATTTCATTCTCTCCTGTCTCTCCTTTAACTTCACTTTGGCAAACTCAAGGATTCCACCGGGCAAGGCGAAGATGATGATGAGGATGATCGTCCCCATGATGATAGGCCAGAAATGCGTAAAACCAAGGATGTAGGCATGGATGAAGGTCATAATAAACATCCCCAAAACCGGCCCGAAGAAGGTGCTTGCCCCTCCCAGGATCGCGGCCATCACAGGTTCTCCGGATTTGATCCACATCAGATAAAAGGGTGCGACAGAACGGTAAAAGGGTACCCAGAGCGCACCCGCCAGACCGGCAAAGGCGGCGGCAATGACAAAGGTGATGAGCTGGTATCTCGCAATATGGATGCCCAGAAATTCCGTTCTCTCAGGGTTTTCTCGCATGGCCTTCAGGGTGTGACCGAAGGGAGAGTTGACGATCCGCCATAAGATGAAAGCTGAGGCGATGAAGACGAGGAGAACAAAATAATAGTAGACAATTGGAATTTTGAGGATACCAGGTGGAAAGACCCCCTGGATTCCATCGTCACCGCCTGTGAAATCGTGCCATTTATAGATGATGACGAAGAGAAGCTGACCGAAGGCCAGTGTCAGAACCGCAAAGTAGATTCCCCTCAGGCGAACACAAAAGAACCCTACGATCAAACCGACAAAGCCTGCCACTCCGACTCCGGCCAGAAGGCTGAGCCAGAAATTGAAATTGACTTTGGTGATGAGCATGGCCACCGTATAGCCTCCGAGTCCGTAAAAGGCGGCCTGACCAAAAGAGAGCTGTCCCATGTAGCCGAAGAGAAGGTTGAAGCTGAGGGCGAAGAGGCTCATAATGAGCGCCTCGATCAGTATGACCAGGTAAAAATCGGAGATCACATGGGGGGCGATGATAGCCCCGGCCAACAGAAGAATCAACCACCATCCTCTTTTGACCATCGACTCATTTTGTTCCATCTTTTGGATTACCATACCATTTAACCTTAGCCTTAACCTCAACCTATGTTAAATTTACCTTTCCGGTCTTCCGAAGATTCCCCAGGGTCGTATGATCAGAACGGCTGCCATAACCATAAAGATAAAAGCCAGGGCCAATTCGGGTTTAAACATAATTCCAAAGGCATAGACTTGCCCAACGATAAAAGAACCGAGAAGTGTTCCGGGCAGGCTTCCCATCCCGCCGATGACGACCACGGCAAAACATTCAACGATGATTTCAATATCCATGCCCAGAGCGATTGCTCCATAGGGGCCTGCAACCCCTCCGCTCAAACCGGCGATCATAGCCCCAAGGACAAATATCCAGGTGAATAACCATGGGATGGGTATCCCCAGGGCCGCCACCATCTCACGGTCGTGAGCGGCCGCCCTGATGATGTCGCCAATCCGGGTCCGATAAACAAGCCACCAGAGAAAGATGACAAGGGCCAGGCCCAGCAGGATGACGAAAAAATTATAAGAAGGGAATGGAAAGCCAAAAAGAGAGACAGCACCCTTGAAGGGTACGGGCCGAGGTATCGAAAGAAATTCACCCCCCCAGCCCAATTTGACTAGGTCGGTGATGATCAGGACAAGGGCATAAGTAACCAAAAGCTGTTCTGGCCAACCCCTGGCGTAGAGGCGTCTGAGCAAGAAAAATTCTATGATGATGCCAATCCCTCCCATAACAAGGGCGGCCAGAAATGTTGCAATATAGAAACCGACCACAGGGATGAGGAGGCCTTTCCAGATGGAGTAGGTGACAAAGGCCCCGAGCATGTAGAGGGATCCATGAGCAAAATTGAGGACCCTCAGAACTCCGAAAGTGAGGGAAAGGCCCGAGGCGACCAGAAAAAGAAGGGACGCCCGGGCAATTCCACTCATAAATTGGTTGAAGAGGATGTCAAAGGACATAACCAACACCAAAGAGAAAGTGGAATAGTGGAAGAATGGAATACTGGAATGATGGGTTTTTAGGCAAATGGCTTTTCATTTTTCCAATATTCAATCATTCCAACGCTCCATTATTCCTATTTGTGCCTTATCTGACGACTCCTGTTTTTTTCCAGACCTCTCGAACGCTCTCCTCGGAACGCCAGACCTGATCTCCGGGGACACGGGAGATATCCTTCCAGATTTTGAAAGGATAGGCAGGATCTTTTGCAATCGTTCCCTGATAGCAGGGGACACTGCCCATATGGTCCAAGGGACGAATGGTGAATCGCCCTCTCAAACTATCAATAGATATTCCTTCCATTGCTTTAATGACTGCCTCTGTTTCAGAGGTCTTGGCTTTTTCGACGGCTGCTTTGAGCAGATAGACTCCATCATAAGCCTGAACAGCCCAGGAGTCCGGATAGGCCCCCCGTACCTTTTTATATTTATCGACGAATTCAAGCATTTTAGGATTGGGGTCCATAAAGAAACAGCCCCTTCCGAAACCAAAGGTCCCTTCTGGAGCATCCGGTCCCAAAGCTAACAGGACAGGGAGGTCATAAAGGGCGATAAAAGGGGTCTTGAAGAACTCATAAGGGGCGGCCTGCTTTGTAAAAGCCACTAAGTCTCCACCGAAGAGAGAGCTATGAACCGCATCGGGTTTTTTCGCCATGATGGCTGTGATGAATGCGGTAAAATCTTTCTCCCCTGGTTTGGGCCATGCCTCATAGAGGATTTCAGCATCAGGCACCAGCTTGGTGATTTCTTCCTTGAAGGCGGCAAACTCACGGCGACCAAATTCATAATCGGGATTGATCGTAGCAAACTTTTTCGCTGTGGGAACCTTCTTGTGGAGGTAACGTGTTGCGGCCTTCGCTTCCATATAGGTATTGGGAACGATCTGAACGATGTAGGGGGTGAATTTGTCTACCACCTGACCTTCTGTGTTCGCCATGGTTGTCACTCGGATGACTTTATACTCAGAGTGGACTACCTGCATCGCCAATCCAACACCACTACTGCACGGACCCTCAAGGAAATTGACTTTCTCCCTGAGAATCAGGTCTTTAACCTCTCTTGCACCAACATCCACCTTCATCTCAGTGTCCCTGACAATTACATCAAGTTTTCTGCCCATGATTCCGCCCTTGGCATTGATTTCATCGGCAGCGATCCTGATGCCATTAATGGCTGATTCGGAATACATGTAACAGGGGCCTGCAAAGCAATAGATGGCTCCCAATTTAATAGGTTCCTTGGGGGCGGCGGGTTTTGCTACTGGTTTTGCCTGGGCAGGAGCTTTTGCCGGCTCTTTGGCGGGAGTAGGTTTGGCCTGGGCCATCACCATCGGGACGACCAATAGGCTTAGTACAAAAACAATAGTAATTAAGACTGCAATTCTTTTCATACGTTTCCTCCTTTCATGATGAATAAGTTGAAATCACTGAAACCTTCTCTCTCTTGTTCACGGCTTCAATATAATGGAATGGAAATGTTGTCAAGTGGAATCTACCCATAAATGTCAGGATGGGCCTGAACCTCTTTGATAAAGTCCTCTACTGTTTCTTTAAGAAAATACTTCGTTTTCCACCCCCATTCCTCACCGGCCCTGGATTCATCAAGATATTTCGGCCAGCTCCGGACAATTTCCGTTAATTCACGATCAGACTTAAATTCAATGTCTGCATTGGGAATCACTCTTTTCACCTCGTTCACAATATCTCTTGCAGTAGGTGAAAAGCCTGCAATGCAGTAGACTCTTCTTTTTAATTTAGCATTGTCCACTTCGTATAAACGGATAAGACAGTTCACGCAATCCTTGATATAAAGGATCGGCATGATGACATCTTCCTCGACCGTCACCGCATACGGTCTTTTTAGAGCCGGTTCTGAGATCATCAAAGTGCTGTAGGCTGAGGCTCCGCCGGCTCCTCTCCCAGGTCCAATAATCGAAGGAAGCCTTACTGCTCGGAAGTCGACTCCAAATTTTCTGTGGTAATACTCCCCAAGCCTTTCAGAGAAGACTTTGGTCACCCCATACATGGAGATAGGCATTTGGATGGTATCTTCGTTAACCCTATGGAGACCCAAACCATAACTCGCAATGGTACTTGTAAATATTACTCGTTCCACATTAAATAACCTTGCGGCTTCAAGAATATTAAATGTTCCCCCTGCGTTGACCTGATAGGCGGTGATTGGCTTTTCTTCAGCGGAGGCAGAAAGTAGGGCGCCGGTATGATAAATACCGTCAATTTTATATTGTTTGACAACTTCCAGAACTTCTGCCCATGAGGCGAGGTCACCCTGAACAATTTTTACCTTATCTTTAATATCGTGAATGAGGGGAGATTTCGTCACGACATCGAAGAGGACCACCTCTTCACTCTTCTTCAAGAGGGCTCGGGCAAGATAGGTGCCTATAAAACCCAAACCTCCTGTAATTAATTTTGCCATAAGTTTATTTTAAATTTTGTTTCTTCAGGCGGGGATAAATTTAGAAGAGCAAAAATCGAGCCAGATAGACTTTGCTTCCATATAATCGCTAACTCTTTGAATTTTAATTACTTTTAATTTAATAGGGGACGCATATCTTTTTTTGTAAATGTAGAAATAATTCTACATAACATGGAGAATTGAGTAAATTTCAATTAAATTACAAGAAGTTATTGTTTGTGTAGAATAAAATCTATATGTAGAAAATTTTCTACGGTTTTAGGGTATATTCTGCGAGATATTCAGTTTTTTCATTTTTTTATAGAGTGCTGTTCTGTGAATTCCAAGAAGTTTTGCCGCCTTATTCTTATTATCGTTTGATACACGAATGGCGTGAAGCAGAGCCTCTTTTTCCATATCTTCACGGAGCCGCTTGAGGTGTGAGGGTTGAGTCTTAATGGATCCTGGCCTCATCCTCTGGAGGAAGAAAGGGAGATGGTGAACCTCAATCGTGTCTCCCTCAACTGCATAGAGGGTCCTCTCTAAAATATTGGCAAGCTCCCTGACATTTCCAGGCCAATCATAATTTTCGAATATCGTCAATACCTCAGACGGGATTCTTGGCACACCCGTCCCGAGATCCTTGTTCAATATTTCAATGAGGTTGCCGGCAATATACGGAATATCCTCTTTGCGCTCCCGGAGAGGAGGGATAGGGATGGGGATAACATTGAGACGATAATATAGGTCTTTTCTGAATTTGCCCTGTTCCACGCTTTTTTCGAGGTTTTCATGGGTGGCCGCGATCAATCGAAAATTACTCTTGGTAATGCGTGTTCCTCCCAATCGCTCGGTCTCCTTCTCTTCGAGGACGCGAAGGAGTTTCGGTTGCATCTCGAGGGGAAGATCACTGATCTCATCAAGAAAGATCGTGCCATGATGAGCCAGCTCGAACTTCCCGGGCTTCCCCTTGGCCCCCGCGCCCGTGAAGGCCCCGGGCTCATAGCCGAAAAGTTCAGACTCCAGGAGGTCTTTTGGAATGGCCGCGCAGTTGAGCCGAATAAAGGGATGGGGCCTTCGATCGCTTGCATGATGGATGGCATGGGCAAAGAGCTCTTTTCCTGTTCCGCTTTCCCCGATTAACAAAACCGGAGAATTGGTTTGGGCCGCCTTCAAGGCCAATTTTTTCAACTCGGCTATACGCTCGCTCTTTCCCACAATATTGTTGATGGTATATTTAGAAGACCTTAAACTCTCCAGTTCTTTTTCATAAAACTCGACCTTCGATTCAAGAACATTGAGCTTCTTCGAGAGGGCATGGACATCCCTTACATCTTTAAACATCACCTGACCGTATACGGCGATCACTTCTCCATTCATCTCAATCGGAATGCGCTGGACGACCATATCCTGATCCTTAATCCGATGGGGCTGATTGATTTCAGGGGTCCCGGTTTTTGCAACAATATGCATCCGGGTATTTTCCAGCACCTCGGTACAGTGCTTTCCCACCATCCGGTCGGGATCGACCCCGAGAAAATTACCATAGGTCTTACTGAAGAAAATGATTTTCCCATCCGGATCGGTGATCATCACCCCATTATGGATGTTATCGAGGATCGTTTCGTAGAATTGGATCTTTTCATTGAGTTCGTTAAAGCTTTTGGTTTCCATTTCTATTCTCCTGAGTCATTTGACATCAATCTATCATAATGAATGGATTTGTCAAAACCTTTCAGTGAGGAAGAAAGAGGGAGGAGAGAGAAGAGGTGTCGGATGGAACAGGCGGTTGTTTTTTAAAACAGATATTTCCTAACTCCGAACGCAACGCACATGGTAGGAGTTACTCTTATAGTAACTGAGCACATAGTCGCCATCGAACATGACGATCCATGCGTTTTTCGTATCCGCCTCGAAGGTTGTGGATGACCAATAGGAGCGATTGTCAAGAAAGGGAACCTCCCCACGCATCACGGCCCTTCCATCTGATCGGGCCTTCCGCCTGTCGAGAAGGGATTCCAATTCTGCCAACGCGGGGAGACGCCAATCATTCTTGCCGTCCAAAGAGAGGGATCCGGCATAGGCCTTGGCCTCATGCCAGGTCATCTCTCCTGGAGATTCACACTGCCATTCAAGACCGGTTTTAGGGTCGGTCCAGGTGAGAGAGGAATGTTTTGCAGGTTCCATCGTAAGGAAAAAACGAAAGGATTCATAAAGGGGTTCTAGGGGCCAAGGATTCGAGGGGTCAAGAATAATCAAAAAAGAGTTTACTTGAACCCTTGACCCCTTGAATCCTTGAACCCTTCTTAGTTTATTTTACAGTCCCGCATAAACCTCTTTAGGAAACTCCTTGGGATTCCCCCAGAAGATGCACCGGGTAGGGCAGATGGCGTAACAGGCAGGGATCTCATTCCGTCCCCGTTTCTCAACACAGAGGTCGCACTTGACCGCCTTTGTGACTTCGTGATTAAACTGCATTACATCATAAGGACAGGTCTGGACACAGCAAGTCCCGCATGAAATACACCTCTTTGCCTCCTGAAGGGTCACTCCTTTGGTAAGCCCCTTTTGGACTTCATTAAAGTTCTTGATTCGCTTCTTGGGTTCCAGGTAAGGCATCGGAGCTCGGGCGGCCCGATCGTATTTCCCTTTCTGGGGTTGTTCGATTGCTTTCAATGGCATATCCCTACCCAATCGAAGGTTCTCGCCACTTAAATACCGGTTAATGGAAATCGCGGCATGTCTTCCGTCTGCAATGGCTTCGATCACGGTCTTAGGACCTCTTGCTGCGTCTCCCCCTGTGAAGATATCAGGATCATCACTTTGAAACGTCAGGGGATCAATCTTCATGGTTCCCCATTCGGTCAATGTACAGGCACACTCGGGCGTCAAACAGCACCAATCCGATTCCTGCCCCAGGGCTGTGATCACCGCCTCCACTTTAATAGTAAATTCAGAACCAAGGATAGGTTCTGGTTTTCTCCGTCCGCTCTCGTCAGGCTCTGTCAGGCGCATTTTAATGCATTCGATCGCTTTGACCCGACCATTGTTACTGATGAACCGCACAGGTTGAGCCAAAGTCTTGATAGGGATCTTTTCTTCCCGACACTGCTTAATCTCTTCCGGTGTAGAAGGCATTTCCTCCAAACCTCGTCGGTAAAGAATAAACGCCTTTTCAGATCCCAACCTTCGGGCAGACCTGACCGCATCCATCGCCACATTCCCTCCACCGATCACCGCAACCCTTTCCCCGAGTCTCACGGGTTTTCCAAGGTTGAGTTGACGGAGGTAATCCAATCCTCTATAAACCCCGTCCAGATCTTCACCTGGAACACCCAGCCGAAGACTCTCTTGAGCACCGATAGCGAGGAAAAAGGCCTTAAATCCGTCTTTACGCAATTGAGCAATCGTCTTATCCTTGCCCACTTCGACCTTTGTCTTCATGGTCACGCCCATATTGCGAATCATCTTGATCTCAGCATCGACAATGTTTCGCGGCAGACGATACGAAGGAATACCTCCGGTAAGCATCCCGCCCAATACCTTCGCTTTTTCAAAGATCGTTACCTTGTAACCATCTTGAGCAAGAAAGTAAGCACAAGTCAAACCTGCAGGGCCTGATCCGATAATTGCAACCTTCTCCCTCCTCTTTGGTTTCATCTCTGGCACATAGCGCTTCTTTGCCTTCAGATCCATATCCCCCAAGAAACGCTCAATCGCATGGATGGCCACGGGTTTGTCGATTTGATCGCGGTAACACTCAGACTCACAGGGATGGGGACAGACCCTCCCGCAAATAGAAGGGAACGGGCTTGCAAGCTTGATGAGTTGCAAGGCCTCCTTGAATTTTCCCTTAACAGCAAGGCTCACAAATCCTTGGACATCGATATGTGCGGGGCATCCCACCTTGCATGCGGAAGTCTCCTGTTTTTCAGCTCCAGACTTTCCCGCCACCGCATTGCAGCCGTTACACTTCTCGCTGTTAACAAGAACCACTCCGGTCTTGGGGTCTTTGGTAATTGCGCTTTCTGGACAGGCCAGGGCGCAGGGCGAATCTTCACAATGGTGACAAAATAGGGGCTTAAAATAGGGGGCCCTC
This sequence comes from Thermodesulfobacteriota bacterium, assembly GCA_030017685.1. Classification (GTDB taxonomy): domain Bacteria; phylum Desulfobacterota; class BSN033; order BSN033; family UBA1163; genus RBG-16-49-23. The sequence goes on from JASEHH010000001.1 coordinate 50,002, forward strand.
TCAATCACTTTTATTACTCTTGGGCCGACACCAAGCCCATGTTCCTGTTTACAGGCCACTTCACAGGCATGGCAACCCATACATTCAACTTCGTTAAGCATTAAGGATACTTTTCCCATTGCTTTCCTCCTATTGACCTACCCAAAGGTATTTGAATTCCTCTCGTTATTAAATCCGAAATCCGAATATCGAAATCCCTGCCTTTGCCGAAGCGGCTTCGCGCAGGCAGGCGAAACAAATTCAAATTTTCAAAATCAAATTACTTAAACTTTTACTTGTTTCGAATATTTGAATTTGGGTCATTTGAGATTGTTTCGAATTGATCCCTTCGGGATGCTTCGCCCGGATTTCGTGCTTCGGATTTAGAACTCGCTCCATCACTATAATTCTTATCTATTCTTCACACGGAGCTATATTGCATAGACAGACTCTCAGATTGGTTGAACCCATGGCAGGGTCGAGAGTCTCATAGGCATTATCAGTAAGAATGTTGACATTGGACACATCCCAGCCGTGACCGGAGTCTTTTATCTCCGGAAACCACCATCCATGCTCGGCTACAACCACTCTTGGATCGATGTTGTCGTTCAGTTTTGCACACTGTTTGATGCGGCCTCTCGGCGACGCAATATAGACCCATTGCCCGTTTTTTATGTGATGTTTTTTAGCCGTCTCGGGGTGGATCTCCACGATAGGATCCGGCCGGATCTCCCTCAGCCACGGTATTTGTCGATTCGCCGAATGGAAAAAGGTTGGGGTCCGCAATCCTGCATTCAGAATATACGGGTAGTCTTTGAGAAGATGGGGTGTGGAAACCGGACTCTCCGGAATTTCAACATATTTGGGAAGGGGGTCATACCCCCATTTCTCCAGAACAGTCGAATAGAGTTCCACTTTCTTGGTCGGGGTGGAAAAACCTCTCTGTTTATATTTCTGATAAACCATCTCGCCCTGGAGATAGCCTTTCTCTTTGAATTGTTCCCAGGTCAGCCCGGAAGGTTCGAGAAGGTAATCGAGCGCATCCTCCACGGTGTTTGGCCATTCCTGGCCCATTCGTTTGCCCAATTCCAGAAATATCTTGTGGTCCTGCCAGCACTCACCAATCTCGGCACACTTCTGCCTGGCCAATACAAAACCATGCCTTTTCCAGTTGTCGGCCACATGGTTCTGTTCGAGCCAGGTGCCTGAGGGGAGAAAGATATCAGCCAGTTCTGCCGTGGGAGTGAGGAAGAAATCGATGACAGCGAGGAAGTCGATCTTCTTTAACGCCTCGTAGGCCTCTTTGGCATTGGCCCTTGTGATCACCGGATTGCTACCGCATAGAATTCCTGCCTTGAGAGGGTAGGGCTGACCGGTGACGATGGCATCCCATGCCTTCTTTGGATTGATCAGGGCGACCCTGGCGCCAAGTTTAAATTGTTCTCCGCCGAGTCTCTTCTTCTGCTGCTCCGGAGAAAGATCCCTGTGCCGGGCAAATTCAGCCACCGTTCGTGTAGGCGGATTCACAAAGAGGGCGTTTCCTCCGGGCGCATCGAGATTGCCCGTGATGGCCATCAATCCAGCGGTGGTGCGCGTATAATTGACACAGTTGATGGTCTGCTCCGTGGGGACACCCCAATGGATACAGGCGGGTTTGGTGGTCGCATACATTCTGGCCGCCTTACGGATGAGGTCCTTGTCCACCCAGGTGATCTCCTGAACCTTCTCGAGGGGGTAGTCCTTCATCACCCTTTCCTTGAAGGGCTCCCATCCATTGATATAATTTTCCACAAACTCTTTGTCGTAAAGCTCCTCTTCAATGATGACACGGTGAAAACCCAGGGAGAGAGCGGCATCTGTTCCGGGCCGTATTTGAAGCCAGAGATCGGCTTTATTGGCTATAAAGCCCTTTCGAGGATCGATGCAGATCAACTTAACTCCCTTTTTGTAGGCCCTCCAGAAAGCCTCTCCCTTGTATTCGTCCGGGTTGGTCCACTGCGGGTTGCAGGCCCACATCACGATGCATTTGGGCCCGCCATCATAATCCGCGATGGGCAGGGTGCCGCAGGTGATCAGGGTTGAGCCGACCCTTGAGACATAGCACATATGGCCGGCGGTCAGAACATTGGGCGTTCCCAAAAGATTGGCAAAACGGTAGAGATGACTTTCGTAATCCCGTCCGGTTCCCTGACCGACAACGATCGATTCGGACCCGTATTCAGCAATCACGTTTTTGAATTTTTCGACGATGGTATTTAACGCCTCGTCCCAGGTGATCCGTTCCCATTTGCCTTCCCCTTTGGCCCCCGCTCTTTTCATGGGATAGAGGACCCGATCGGGATGGTAGGCCAGTTGCGTGATGGCCAGGCCTTTGGTGCACAGGGTTCCATGGCTGATCGGAGAATCCGGATCTCCCTCCACTTTGACCACCCTGCCGTCTTTGACATGGGCGATAACGCCGCAACCCCCGTGACAGCTCCGGCAAGCCGTTCGAATCTTTTTTACCTCTTCCATCAGTTCTCCTCCTTGACTGATTAAACTCAAAACCCTAAACACTAAATCCTAAATAAACACAAAACTTAAAACCCAAATGTTCAAAAAGGCTTATCTGGGCTTGTGTTGTTCCTAAGTCATACAGTTTCAGGTTTTGTATTTTGGACATTTAAGTTTATTTAGAGTTTAGGGTTTTGAATTTAGAGTTTTATTTCTTTGTTTCGGATTTTAAACTTCATGCCCTGTCTGGTTCCCCGGCGAGCCGGGAGTTAGGGGTAATAAACTTAAGAATATAGACAAAGGTCAAAAGGATATCCGCGTTCTTAAGGATGGCAGGATTATCCTGTGCCAGTGTCTGCAGCCTTTTAGCGCTTTCCTCGATCCTTTCGATCTCATTTCTTATCTGCTCATTCATTTTTATCTCCTTCCCTTAAGTGAGAGCTCTAAAAAAATCTTCACGCTCTCATGATGACACACCTGCCTACCGCAGGCAGGGATTTCAAAAAAGATTACACAGATTTGCAGAGATTTCTGGACTTTTTCAGATATCTCTTAAGTCTTTAAAGCGTTTTGCCTTGAGCATATACCGTGGTAGAGAACCCGGAGGTTCCATAATGATATGGAAGGTCAGGTTGGTAGCGATCTTAAGGCTCTCGTGCAGGTGGGTCTTTATTTGCTCAATGGAACTTACCGGAAGTTGGGGATTGACCTCCGCCCTGAGCGTGATGACGTCCATCAAGCCTCTTCTCTCCACAACGATCTCGAATTCCTCGACCTCCTGAAACTCCTTCCTCACCACCTCCTCCACTGTCTTCGGCGAGAAGAGAACTCCCCGGACCTTTCGAAGATCGTCCGTTCTTCCCACTACCTCCTTGATCTTTCTTGAGGTCCTTCCACAGGAGCAGGAATTCTTCCCTTTGATCACGAGATCCTTCGTATTGAAACGGATCAGGGGGAAAGACCTTCTTCCCAGAGGGGTGACCACTGCGACTCCAATCTCACCTTCGTCCACTTCTTTTTGGAGTGTTTCACGGTCAAGGATTTCGACCATAAAGAAAGGCTCGATGATATGCATCCCGTCCTTAGCCTCACACATGCCAGCCCAGGCGCAGGGTTCGGTTCCGCCGATGTGGTCAAAAACATGGCATTGGTAAAGTTCCTCCAGTCGTTTTCTCGTTGCGGGCGGCATCGGTTCTCCTGCACAGAGCATTCTTTCGATTCCGAGAGAGGCCGGATCAATGCCCATGGATTTAGCCTCCTCGGCGATGTGCAGTCCGTAGGTCGGCGTGTTCATCATCCCGTTGGCACGGATCTCAAGAATCTTGTGAATCCTTCCCTTTGTGTCGAGCGCCCCTCCGGGAACAAGCTCACAGCCCACTTTTTCAGAGGCAAAATGGGCTTCCCAGAAGGCGACATAGACATTATAGCCGAAAGGGAGAAAAACACGGTGACGGGGCCTGAACCCGGCCATATAGAGGATATGACACCAGGCTTCGATCCTCCATTGCCAGCTCTCATAGGTTTCGGGAACGTAAATCGGCTTTCCGGTCGTGCCGCTGGTCTGTCTGAAGGTGGTCACCTTTTCGATATCGCTTCCGAGAAGTCCTCCGTAAGGGAAGGGCTCCACTTCCTGATATTTCCTCATCTCCTCTTTTTCAGTGAGGGGAATCTTCTTGAGGTCGTCAAGAGATCGAATCTCCTTTCCCTCCATTCCTTTCAGCTTGTCACGATAGAGGGCGGAATGCTCCTTCGCAAAGGAGAACATCCTCCAGAAGTAAGAAAGCTCAATTTGATCATACGCCTCTCTGGGCAGCGTCTCCAGGTATGGATTCCAATAGTTCATTATCCCTCCTATTTCCCTGCGTTTCTTGATTGTTTTGGGTAGATGGTTTCAACATTAGCGCCGAGTTTTTGTGAGATTTGGAAAGCCATATCGGCCACCTTTGGTCCGTATTCCTGAATTCTCTTCTCCGGAAAGGTTCCGATGAGGATGAGGCAGCCAATCAATTTCTCATGGTTCGCGAACAAGGGGGCGCTGACCACATTGACTCCAGGAGTGATGTTGCCAATATCCTGCGAATATCCAAGGGCTCTGCATCTCGTCAGCTCCTCCCTAAGAAGTTCCCTGTCCACGCGGGATGGATCCCAATAGAAGAAGACCTTCTTTCGAGAAAGTATTTTTTCCCTTTCAGTCTCAGGCATGAAAGCTAAAATGGATTTCCCGTGTGCGCCCAGAGTGATATGAAACTGGTGTCCAAGCCGCACGGTAAACCCGATATTCTGATTTCCTTCATGCTTGCCGACCACAATGACATGTTCGCCATTGATCAATCCGAATATGGCGGTTCCATTCGTTTCAACAGCGAGGCGCTGGAGAAAGGGAGCGACCACTTCCGGATAACGAATGTTATCCAAAACATGCCGTGATAGGGAAAGGAGGCCGGGACCGAGGGAGTAAGTTTTGGTCTGGAGATCTTTTTCCACAAACCCGAACTGGTTCAGGGTGTTGAGGATGGAGAACCCTTTGCTTTTATGAATCCCGACTTCTCTGGAAATCTCGGTAAGCCCCATCTTGAAATTGGAATTTTTACTCAAACAGAGAAGGATCCGGGAGGCCTGTTCCACCGCCGGGACAAGCGGCTTGTAAGAGGATTCCCTCTTACTTGATTTCTTTTTCTCCTGACGAAGACTTCTCACAGGATGGCACCCTCAAGGGGAGTTCTATATACAGAACAGTGTTACAAAAACCACCTGAATATTACTGGAATCCTCATGCCCTGTCAAGAGATTTTTTGAGATTTCCAAAAAAGCTTGGAAATCTCTGATTCCATTGATTAGGAACCGATTACACAGATTAGAAACACTTCTCCTCCCCTGCCTTCGCCGAAGCGCTTCGCGCAGGCAGGCTTTGGCAAAGGGAGGGATTTTATAAATACGACCTCAAACCGCTAAATCATTATAATTCTTTTTCCTCTTCGGTGATGCACTCGCCTAAGATCCGAATTGCTTCATCGATCTCCTCTTTACGGATAATGAGGGGCGGGGCAAATTCGAGGGCCTGTCCCATTGTCTTAATGATCAATCCTTTCTTCTTAGCCCGATCGGTCAATCGGACGACCCGATTCGGAGGAAAAGGGGTCTTCTTTCCTTTGTCCAGCGTGAAATCGATGCCTGTCCACAGTCCGGTTCCTCTGGCTTCTCCTACTATGCGATGGGACTCGAGAGTTTTTAATCCATCTAAAAAGTAGGCTCCTATTTCACGGGAACGGTCGATCAAATTCTCATTCTTCATGATTTCGAGATTCTTGAGCGCAACCGCACAGGCAACCGGATGATTCGAATAGGTATGAAGATGGTGAAAGATCTCGATGGGCTCCATCACCCGATCCGTGCATCCCACCCCTCCGAGGGGGACATAGCCGCTCGAGATCCCTTTTGCCATGGTGATCATGTCGGGTTGAATGTCGAAATGGTCGATCCCAAACCACTTGCCCGTCCTTCCAAATCCGCAGATCACCTCATCGATGATGAGGAGGATTCCATACCGGTCGCAGATCTCCCGAACGATCTTCCAATATTCTTTGGGAGGGGCGTAGGCGCCGAATCCCTGCTGGATGGGCTCGCCGATGAAGGCGGAGATCTGTTCGGGGTCCTCAAACTGGATAATACGTTCAATGTCCTTTGCGCAGGCCATCTCGCAACCGGGATAGGAAAGATGTAAAGGACAGCGGTAACAATAGGGAGATTCTACAAAAATTGTTCCCGGAGCCAGCGGCTCCATGATCTGGCGCATGGGAAGCGCAGTGCCCAGGACATTTAAAGCGCCACCCGTGACCCCATGATAGGCCCCCCGTCTGGAGATGATCTTGTAGCGTTTTTTATCTCCCCTGAAAAAGTGATAATGTTTGGCCAGTTTGATGGCCGACTCCACGGCCTCCGAACCGCTGGAGACAAAGAAGAATTGATTGATATTTCCAGGAGCGATTTCAGATAGGACCTCTGCCAGCTTGAGGGCAGGTTCGTTTGCGAATTCCATCGGGGTAAAGTAACAGAGTTTAACCAGTTGGTCATAGGCAGCCTGTGCAATCTCCTTTCGGCCATAACCAACATGGACGGGCCGAGTCATCCCTGCTTCAAGGTCGAGGTATTGCTTTCCATCCTGATCGAAGACCCGAACGCCTTCCCCTTTCATGATCACTGTGAGATTGTCTCTGATCCGATCTCGATGAGTCCTCGCCAGGATTAGATGGGATGATTGATTCTTAAGGTTTTGCCTGGGTGTCATACAATCTCTCCTTTGTATGAATATGCTGTAGGATGCTTCGCCTTATGGGTAGAGATGAATACAGCCAATCAAATTTCGGTAGGCGGGACATTCTTGTCCCGCCGGCATTTTGCTCAATTGGAATTAAGCCACGCTCCATACCCCTGGGATTTTCTCTTTGCAAAAGGGGCAGAGTCCATTCTTAACCTGATTCTTAAGAACAATAAAGTGAGTCCGTTCGATCAACTTCTTACCACATTTCGGGCAATAAGTGCTATTGGCAGGGTGTCCCACCACATTTCCGACATAGACATATTTCATCCCTTCGGATTTTGCCACCTCCATGGCCTCTTCGAGGGTTTTAATGGGCGTATAAGGGAGATGAGTCATTTTATATTGAGGTGAGAAACGTGTGAAATGGATCGGAGTTTCCCTTCCGAGATTATGGACGATCCAGCGGCACATTTTTCGGATATCGCCCATGTCGTCATTGAGGGTGGGAATGATGAGGTTGACGATTTCGAGATGTTTGCCGGATTCTCGAATGGTTTTCAAAGTCTCCAAAACAGGTTCGAGTTTTGCCTCGGATATATCCTGATAAAATTTTGGATTGAAGGATTTCAGATCAACCGTCACCCCGTCAAGGAATTTCAGAAGTTCGATCATCGGAGTCCGGGCTATTCCTCCGTTCGTATGGCAGAGGGTTAAGAGCCCCTTCTCCTTGGCTTTCTGTGCCACCTCGTACATCATCTCAAAAAAGACGGTTGGTTCGTTGATGCTGTGGGAGATAGACTGACAGCCCTGTTTCAGGGTTTCTTCAACGATCTCTTTCGGGGTGGATTTCAGCGCCCTGATTTGTTCAGGCGCCGACTGAGAAATGGACCAGTTTTGGCAGTGCTTGCATCGAAAGTTACATGACGCCGTATAGACGCAGAGGTTTTTATGTCCCGGGACCATATGGTACATCGGTTCAAGTTCAATTGGATCGATCTGAAGGCCAACCGGCCTTCCATAAACCAGGCTTCGAAGCTCCCCTTTCTGGTTTTCCCTTACCCTGCAGAAGCCCCTTTGCCCCTCGGGAATGAGACATCGCCTGAAGCAGAGTTCACACTGGAGGAGGTTGCCCTCCACTTTTTTAAAAAACATGGCCTTTCTATCCCCCGCTTCTCCTGCCTGAGGGGATGAAGAGAAGAGTTCAGACATGGCTCCCATGGATAAGCAACAGAGGAACGACCTTTTTAAAAAGGACCTGCGGTTCAATGTTATGCCCATCTCCCTGCCACCGGAACATTGCAAAACTTACATCTACCATTCACTACGCTCATTTCAACGATGTCGAAGTGTGATCGATGGATAATCGTTCTATTACAAGATGGACAGTAGGTTGAATTGCGAATATGGCCTGGAACATTGCCAATATAAACATATCGCAAACCATTCCTCTTTGCAATCTCATAGGCAGATTCTAAGGTTGAAACAGGGGTAGGGGAAAGATGGGTCAGTTTATAATTTGGGAAAAACCGGGTGAAGTGAATCGGTGTATCCACGCTGAGGTTCTCTTTAATCCATCGGCACATCTCGTCGATCATCTTCGGATCATCGTTTAAGGTGGGGACCACGAGATTGACAATTTCCAGCCATACCTTCTCTTTTTTCACGGTGACGAGGGATTCGAGAACGGGCTTCAGGGTGGCCGAGCAGACCTCTTCGTAAAATTTCTCGCTGAACCCCTTGAGATCGATCTTGACGGCATCGAGGACCTTCAGGAGTTGAAGAAGGGGTTCTCGATTAATATACCCGTTCGACACGATAGAAGTTTTTATTCCGCTCTGCCTGGCAATGGCAGAGATATCATAGAGGTACTCATAGTAGACCGTGGGCTCGGTATAGGTGAAGGAGATGGATGAAAGTTGATGGTTCTTTGCCTGCCGAACGATTTCGGACGGAGAATAGGAGTGATAATTCAGTTCCTCAAGACTTCTCTGCGAAAGATGCCAGTTCTGGCAATATTTGCAGCGGAGGTTACAACTGGCACAGGTGAGGCAGAGCCTGGAGTGACCGGGGATGAAATGATAGAGTGGTGCTTTTTCAATCGGTCCAATGTCAACGACAGCCGGTTTTCCATAAACGATGGTATAGAGTTTACCTTTCTGGTTTTCCCGATTCCTGCAAAACCCTCTTTTCCCATCACCGATCACACACTGCCTCGGACAGAGGAGACATTGGACAGTTTGACCATCCAATTTGGTATAGAACATGGCTTCACGATGCGGTGTGGGTGTGGATGATTTCCCGGCCGCCTCATTCAGGCGGGATAAGCCTCCCGTTGCGGAAAGAAGCGCAAACATTTTTTTAAAAAAGCTCCTCCGATCAAACATATCGTAAAACCACAATCCCAAATCTTCCTTTTCCTTGGCAATCTTTCATGATGGGTCATCACCTTCGAACCATGAAAATCCCTTTAAGTCCCCCTTTAAAAGGGAGGAGAAATACTTCCCCCTTTGGAAAGGGGGATTGAGGGGGATTTAGGATATCATAGCGCTTTGATCAGGACTCTTTTTCAAAAAACTAAAATGTTACAGAGGTTTTAATTGTATGCAATATAACATTAATTTTCAAACAAATTATTCAAGGTCAAAAGAAGGTCCATAACAATCAACAAAACGATAACCATATGATATTACATGGATAAATAGCGATTTGCTGTCCCGTTAAAATCTTATGAGTTCCCCAGAATTTGTTTGACAAAATTGATTAGCAAGTATAGTATTGCAAGAAATTACACCTTGCAGTTCAATAATTGTTAGGCCAAGAAATTTTGCAGGGAGGTAGATATGTTGAAATATGTTCTCGCGTGGCTGCCGTTGGTCATGATCGCTATGCTAAACGGAGCACTTCGAGAGGGCTTGTATGGGAAATATCTTACTGAGTTACAAGCCCATCAGGTTTCTACTGTTTCGGGCGTTTTACTTTTTGGCATTTACATCTGGGCGCTTGTGCGTCTTCGGAGGCCCGCATCATCAAAGCAAGCCATTAGTATCGGGTTTGTTTGGCTCGGTCTCACAGTCGCATTTGAGTTTCTTTTCATGCATTACGTAGCAGGTCGTTCTTGGGACGTACTTTTGCATGATTACAATATTTTTACTGGGCGTGTGTGGGTGGTGGTACTCGTTTGGGTCATGGTCGCACCGTACATTTTCTGTCGGTTGCAGAAGCCAATGGCCTAACAACGCCATCAACACGGACGTGCAAAAGCGCCGCTTCGCTCTGCTTTTGCACGCCGGTTATGGCGAACGTTAGGAGAAAATAAGAATAGAAAGGAGAAACTCATGAAGACCCAAAACACTATCAGCCATGAAGAGATGCACGCATTTTACATGACCTTATTCAATCTTATTTTTCGTTATGATGACCGCCTTCGATCAACAGCTGTTGAAGCGATCCGAAGGATCACACAGAACCCAATTCCGAGTCATCCATTGACTCCAGCCGTACAAGAGCTACTACGTTCGCTACGAGACGACTTACTTGCGACCCCAGATCCAAACATTGTTGCAGCGTTAAGCCAGTCCCCACTACATCCGATTGATAAAAAGTGAAATTATTAGAAACCATAAACCCTCCTAACCAGCGGTTGGAGGCGATGGCTAACAAACCGCCCCGCCTCACCCTTATCGTTATGCACAAATGAGAATAATATAGAGGCATCAAATTGACAAAAGAAAAACAAGACCAACTTGCTAATAAATCTAATGACGAACAGGAAATAGCTGTTCATCTGAAAGAATACGAAATGCTTTCGGCATCAATAAGAACGGACATAGAACGTATAGACAAAATAATTGGAATCTATGCCATCGCCGTTTTTGGTATTATCGCTTTCTTTTTGAAAACTGCAAATATCGATGAATTCATGAAGAACATTGATAAACAGACTGAATTGATCGGATTAGTTCTTGCTATTCCTATAATAAATGCAATCCTTTTAATTCATGCTGTCTCTTCTTTTCAAGTTATACTTGTTAAGGCTCGTTGCGCAACTTATGTAATTGGCGAGCGGTTACGCAGTCTTCTTCAGCGGGATGTTTTATTATTTGATAGAATTCATGATCTAGATAAGCAAGCTTGGCTCAACCAGAGAACTACTGTTGGCATATTTTACTGCCTTCTTTCTTCTGCCATTTCCTTTCTTGTACTTTATCGGTATTCTTATGTATTACTATTTTCACGGGGCATTTCCGTTTTTATCCTATGGATTATAAGTTGTTTCACTGTTTCTTTATCTCTTTCTTTTCTTGCAAGACATCAATTTATCAATAAACATTTTGCAACTCTTCATAAGACACCAATTAGGGAGTCTTTTCCTTTAAAGTTTTGGATTCTTACAAGCTCATGTTTTATTATTCTGTTTGGCTTATTTAGATTTTTTGGCTATAGGACATGTTAATCTAATATAAAAATGAAAAACAATGCATAACAATCGGCTCCACCGGATCGCCGATAAATCCGGCTCCCGGTGAGCCTTTTCGTTAGCTTCATAAAAAGGAGGGACAAATGTCATCAAAAGCACAACGAACTGGGATGATAGGTGTATATCTTGTTGCAGCACAACTCACAAACCGAGGACTAATAGCCTCTCCCACTTCTCGAAGTGCATTTGGTGCAGATATTCTTCTTACAGATCAATTATGTTCAAAATCTTATTCAGTTCAAGTAAAAACAAATTCGAAACCAACTTCTACCTGGTTACTTAATAAAAAATCAAAAGAAATAGTTGGCAAAAACCATGTTTATGTATTCGTTAATTTAAGAAAAACGGAATCATCACTTGATGCTGATTATTACATTGTGCCGAGCAAAGTCGTTTCAAAGTACATGCAAAAAGTTAAAAGGCCAAATTCAACATGGTATGCTTTTTATCTTGAAGATGCACAGGACTATAAAGATCAATGGTCTATATTTGGAGTTAAATAAAGATCATAAGCTAACAAGTCAATCAAGGCGACGGGTGATAGCCCGTCGCTATCTACGGAGGCTGTGCCCCCGCGCCTTATTTCTGGCGTTAGCCCAAAATAAATTACAAAGGAGACACCACAAATGAATCGAGACGAAGCCGCCAGATGTTTTAACGAAAACCGTACTTCATTTAGCAACCCGCAAACCACACCAGAAAAATTCAATCTGTCCAATGGTCTTGAATGTATGGCCGTCATGGTTCAGGCCCTATTATCAAAGGTCGAACATCTTGAACATGAGATTGACATTTTGAGGCGGGAGCTAACCCCAGCTCGCTAATTATTTTTTCGGTGCGTGCCTCAATCGCCTCTTCCAAATAAAACAAGAAACTGTTATCGAGGGCGGTTTGAGCTTTCAATGTGATGCTACCGTCAGCATTCTTAACCAATAACATAAAGACCTCCCAGACTAACCAGCGGGTCGAGGCGAGCGTCAATATCCCGCCGAAGTGGTTTGGTGAGTGCTCGCCGCCTCACCCTTATCGTTGGGCGCTTGATTACCCTACTCAAAAGGTGAGACATGGCCAAGACAAAGCCCAGACAGAATAAGGTCCGAGAGGAACGCATAGAGATGGAGATCATCGTCGATGCCTACGGCCCTGAAGAACAAGCGATGGGATGGTATTATTACCTCGAAGAGAAGCTTCAATTTCCATTTACTGCAGTTTGCAGCGCAAAGCGTGCTATCTCGCCATTGCAGATTAAAGACGAGGTTGACGTCCTTGGGATGGCTCCTGAAGAGGAGTGCGAGAAAGAAATGTTCGTTATGATCCGATGGGAGAAGGATGGTTTGGCAGTTCCGTTGTCCCAACTCACCGCCATCAATTCCACTGACGAACAAACCAAACAGGCGATCGAGGATTGGCACTATTGGGTGCAGATGGGGTACCAGTTCGGGTGATACCGGCCCAACAAATCAATCAAGGCGATGGGGAATAAGCCTCTGTGGTTTCTTGCAAAGGTTGGTTGGCCCCGCGCCTTATTTCAGTCGTTAAATCGCAAAATCAAATGATATATTGTTAAAAATACAAATCGAAAGGAGACCCCCATGGATAAACAGCAACGAGGAATACTTCTTGCAGACCAGGAGGAAGCCGAACAAAAAATCAACGAGATCAAAAACAAACTAATCCCCATGGGACAATTTCTTAAAACTCTTTCCGAAATGCTATTATTACAACCAGAAAACATAGCTTTCACCAATGCAAAACCACCAGAGTTAGGAAATGCCCCATTCCAGACCAACCTCCGTTACTTTAATTGGGACGAATTTCCCCAGAGGGAGGACATGGCCCGTCTCATTCAGGATTTAAGGCACGAACAAAATCGTCTCGCGAACATACAACGAACCCTTCACCCCGTAACATTTTAGAGGAGATGGAGGGAAAACATGTAACTGCTAAACGAAACCATTCAAAGCAAAATCGTGAAAAATTTTCTTTTTCGTCAAGGGTAACTTCAATCTTAAACTCATAAAAACGATAATCTTTTTCGGGCATAAAACACCTCCATGAAATAGAATGATAAAAGCGATTTAACAAGACACTCCAGCGGACGGCTGACAGCCGCCGCTGATTTTAGCCGTTGGACGAAAATGGAAAAATAGAAATAAGAAAAACACCTTGCATCTGTGTTCCGATTGTGATACATTGAAGTTATGAAAACCTCAGTCGTCCACGCACGGATTGAACCGCAAACCAAGCATAAGGCAGAAGGGGTCCTTCGGAAACTTGGCCTTACTCCAACGGAGGCTATCCGTATTTTCTATAGACAAATATCTCTTCGTGGTGGTCTTCCTTTCTCTGTTGCGATTCCGAACAAACTTACGGCCTCCACCCTTAAGAAGAGCCGCCGGGGCGAAGACATTCAGGAATTCGAGTCGTTAGAGGCAATGTTCAAGGATTGGGAGAAATGAAGAAGGTCTCCCAGACCAGGCAGTTTTCTCGGGATGTCAAACGCATGCGGAAACGAGGGAAGGACCTGCGCAAGCTGCAGGAGGTTGTCAAGCTTCTGGCCGAGGGCATCCCGCTTCCATCAAACTACAGAGACCATCCGCTCACGGGACCGTGGCAGCCATCACGCGACTGCCACATTGAAGCCGACTGGATCTTGATTTATACAACCGATAAGGAATCGCTTCGGCTTGAACGAACCGGCACGCACAGCGACCTCTTCAAAAAATGAGATCGTCCAACAATCGGCTGCACCGGATTGCCAATAAACCTGGCAACCGGTGAGCTTTGGCGTTATGTTTTGAAAGGAGGAAAAAGCTTATGACAAAAGAAGTAATTAAAAAATATGGTAACCGTGTAAAGTATTCTGAAAAAGAATTTGAAACATTTCATGAAGGCGGTCACAGGATTAGGCATATTGAACGAATATCCGAAGTAGCCCCTCTATATTCAATAGAGGCCGAAGTTATTAAGTCACGTAATTGTAATTCCGGTCATATCGAAGGGCAGAAATTCATTCTGGATGTTGATGGTAACTTCATATCCAAATACTGCCCGAAAAGAATGTGCGTATATCTGATTTCACAACTGACAGGTCCTGTTGCCGTGATAAATGAAAGATTTAGTGAGGGGCTCTCTCCAAATGATTTTCATTTTATGCGATATGTGCGTTGCCCGGATGTAGGAGTTGATTGCATGGGATATGGTGAAGTAATGCTAAAAGTTCAAGTTGTTCAAAGAATAGATAGAAAAACCGCCTGATAATATAAGTAAAAGCATAACAACAGCTTGGCGGCCTCGGGATCAAAACTTCCAGCTTTTGGCTCACTGAACCCTTCTTGACAATACCATACCATTGATGCATAATGATGCATATATTAATGCATATTTCTTAGGGAGGGATTTTATGAGAACAACCCTGAACATAAAAGACGAATTGCTCAACAAGACAGCAAAGTTAACCGGCATTAAGGAAAAAACCTCTTTGGTCGGGCTCGGTCTTGAAGCGCTGATAGTAAGGGAAAGCAGTAAGAGACTCGCCAAACTGGGTGGGACCGAAAATAAATTGGAGATGATTCGTCGCAGAAGGAACGGGGAAAAATAAAATGGTCCCTTATCTTAACCAAGGTCCCGCTGTGGACACTTGATAAGAAACTGAGCGAAGTTTCCTCAAAACTGGGTTTAGCGTATTGATCTCTGCGATCAGATCAAAGCAATCCAGTGGATGCGTAGAAACACCGCCGCTAATTTCAGAAGTTCCTTAATATTTATATCCGAGATACTCAATAGCCATTTTATTTCAGATTGGCACCTTACCCTCCAACCTTTCTTCTCCCATTGAATCCTTTCCTCTTATTTGGGTTTGTGGATTTTCAAGAAAATTAGAAATAGAGTGAGACTGCTCATTTTGATGATTGCCATCATGAAGCAGGATTCTTTGAGGCCGAGAACGGGTAGAAGGAGGACGCCTCCGAAAAGACCTCCGAAGAATCCTCCAAATAAGTCTGCTCCATAGAGCAAGCCCGCTGTGTGGCCAATCCTTCCCTCGACGGATTGGGTTTTAAGGTAGATCTTTGTTGCCAGGGGGAATTGAAATCCAACCAGAATGCCACAGAGAAAAGACATGATTAGAAAGGTGGCATAGAGGAGGATATAGACAGCGGTCTTCTCAAGATGATGGGATGGGGTGGAGAGCACAAAGGGGAGGAGGAGGGAGAAGAGTATGATCGATAATTCGGTCCAGAGGAAGAGCGTATAACCCTTCTCGATTCTTTCGAGTCGTTGGGTGATGAAGAAACTGCTGAGCGCAATGCCCACCATAAAGATGGTGATGAGAAGGCCAATCTGGTGATAGAGATAGCCATAAAGGGTCTGAAAGGTGAAGATGATGGCAAGGTGGAGCATCATATCTGCGAAACCGGATGTGAAGATGGAATAGGGAAGAGAGTAGTTAGAGAGAAGAGGTTTTTTCAGAAAAAGGATCGAAAGAGAAACGGTCAGAAAAAGGGTGATGCCTAAGAACAGCCCCAGACTAAATTTCTCAAACGATTTAAATACGTTTGAAAGATAAGGGGAGAAGAGGGCGTTCCAGTAGGAGAGATTGAAAAAGACGCCGAGGGGTCGAAAATCGGAATTGATGTGGACCTCTTTCCTCTCCATCGATTTTGAAAACCAGTTGAGCCACCTTTCGTGGAGCCTATACTCGATATAGCTTTTTGTGAAGAGACTTGTTTTAATCTTTCTCTCCTCAAGCCTGTTCACCAATTCCAAGGCGCCGACCCCCTCCAGACTTTTGGAGTCCGATGCAAAATAGAGGTTCGTATCTCCCGGGATGATCCTCACATATTTGAAAATGCTCTTTAAGGTGTCCAGTATGCATCCATTCAGGTCTCTTAGCTCGGGACTGATATAGGTCAATGATCCTGGAAGGGTTAAGACGATGATTCCTCCGGGGTTCATTTTTTTCCGGGCGATGGAGAAAAATTCGGACGAGAAGAGCCTGTTCGTCTGAAGCTCCTGAGGAGCTGGAAGCCCGATGAAGATGATGTCAAAACGATCCGGAGTTCTGCTGACGAAGAAACGGCCGTCCGTATAGTGTATTCTCACCCTCGGGTCGGCGAGTTCGGATCGGGTGAGGGGGGTTGGAAATATTTGGATCAAACTCAGAAGGAGAGGATCGAGTTCGACATAGTCCAGACGGGTGACCGGATATTTTAAAATCTCATGGATCATCCCCCCTGCGCCACCGCTCAGAATGAGAACCGATTCAGGTTTTCCATGGAAGAGCATTGAAAAGTGGACAAGGTCTTCGATGGAGGCGATGTCAGGGACAGGAGTGGTGATGGAAGGAAGGCCATCTGTAAAAAAGGTAAATTGTTCACCCCTTTGTGTAACCGTGATATTCCCGTAGATCGAGTTCTCGTTGTGGATGACATTTAAGCCTCTCCACTGTAGCTGGAGGGAAGAGCGGTGAATCTTGTTTGAAAGGGGCGAGAAGAGAAGAAAGAGAAAGAGCATGACGTAAAGGATGGAGAGGAAACAGGGGAGGTGACGGATTTGGAAAAGAGGTCTCTTTTCCGGCCAGAGTAGAGACGCGGAGATGAGGGCGTTCATCAAGGAGATCATGAAGGCGATCTCAAAGGAATTGAAATATTGAACCAGTAAGAATGTGATGAGTAAGCCCCCGATAATGGACCCGATGGTTTCGAGGATATAGACCTTTCCGATGGAGGTGGCGCCATCCCTTTCGTACCGGGAATAGAGTTTACTGCCATAGGTGAAGAGGGCGCCGTGGGAGATGGAGACAGGAAGCAGGATAAGGAAAGAAGAATAGAGGATGGGTGCGAAACCGAGGCCTTCTCCCGGAGTGGTAAGAAGGATGTTTTTAAATATCCGGCAGAGATAGATGGAAAAGGGGAGGGCAACCGAAAAGAAGAGCTGGAGAAAGACATAGGTTTCCATCTTCTTTTCAACCTTCTCCACCGTTTTACCGATGACAAAAGAACCGATGGCCTCCAGGATCAACCAGTTGGCCAGGATGATGCCGAGGGTGAGTTCATTGCCCAGAAAAGAGATGAGGAGTTCCCTCAGGAGGACAATCTGGGCAACGATGCCGCTTGCCCCCATGATGAGGAGGGAGATCTTCAGGCTGAACATTCTCATATTTTAATTCATTACCAGTATATTAATTCTTTGTAAAGTGGGGGATGATGATAGGGAGATAGGGAGATGGGGTGATAGGGTGACGAGACGATATGATAAAAGTGTTGCTGAAATTTGAAATTGGAATTTCAGATGACGAGGTATTTCTTGACGATCTCTTCGTTCTGCCAGATCTCTTCCATCATGCCCTGGTGCTGAACCATGCCTTTTTCAAGGATGTAGCCCCGATCCGATGTCTTGCGGCAGAATTTCAGATTCTGGTCGGCCAGAAGAATGGTAATCCCTTCGCTTCGAATTCGTTCAATTACCTGAACCAGGTTTTGAACGATGAGCGGTCCAAGTCCTTCGGAGGGTTCGTCCAGGAGAAGGAGGTCGGGATTCTTCATCAACGCCCGGCCGATTGCGAGCATCTTCTGTTCGCCTCCGCTCAACTGGGTTCCTTTTCGCGCCTTCATATCGACAAAGGCTGGAAAAAGATCATAAACCTTCTGAAAGGTCCACTGAACCTTCCCCTTGCTCGATAGCCGGCGTGCGATCTCGAGATTTTCAAAGAGAGTCAGGTCCGGGAAGATTCGCCGATCATCAGGCATATAACCGATTCCCATCCGGGCAATCCGAAAGGAGGGTTTCCCGACAACAGGGACCCCTTTGAAAAAAATCTGCCCCGATTGCGGAGGAGTCAACCCCATGATCGAACGGAGGGTGGTGGTCTTTCCGACTCCGTTTCTTCCGAGGAGACATACGACCTCTCCCCCATTAATGGACAGGGAGACCTCCTGGAGGACATGGCTCTGACCGTAAAAGGTGTCGATCCGGTCAACGATGAGAATAGGGTAATTCAGATCCTCAGTCATTTATTCTCCCAGAAGATCTCCTCGCCCAGATAGACCTTTCGGACATCCTCATTCCCCTTGATCTCTTCGGGTGTGCCATCGGCCAGAATCTGACCGCGGTGGAGGACAACGATACGGTCTGATAGAGAGAAGACGATATCCATATCGTGTTCGACGATCACAAAAGTGGACTCTTTCTCAATCGATAATCTCCTGATATTTTCCAGGACCCTGACTCTTTCCACCGGATTCATTCCCGCAGTGGGTTCATCGAGGAAGAGCAGTTTCGGCTCTGGGGCCATGGCGAGACCGATTTCGAGGAGTCTCTGATCCCCATGGGATAAGGTTCCGGCAAGCAGGTCTCTTTTATCAGTCATCCCGATCTCCTGCAATAATTGATCGACCCGTTCATTGGCATCGATATGGCAATGTGCGGGTCTGTAAAATCTCATGCTCCGATTCAGATAGGACAGGATCGGAATCTGGAGATTTTCATAGACGGAGAGTTTGGGGAAGATATTCATGATCTGAAAGGAACGGCAGATCCCCTTTTTCACCCTTTTGTGAATGGGCAGGCGGGTGATTTCTTCACCATTGAAAAAGACCTTTCCCGAGTCAGGGAGAATGTTTCCGGTCAGAAGATTGATGAGGGTGGTCTTTCCCGCCCCATTCGGACCAATGACCGAGGTCAATCTTCCCTTCTCAATGGTGAGGTTGACATCATCCGCCGCGCTGACCACGCCGAAGTATTTTCTGAGTTTCTCTGTTCTGAGCAGTTCTTGCATTCGATCTTTTTCCAGTTATCTTCTTTTAACCCATGGCAGGATTTTTTCGGTAAAGAAGATCACTACGCCTCCACGAAAGACCAGAACCAAAAAGATGACAATGGAACCAAAGAGAATCAGCCAGTACTGGGTAAACCTGACGATTATGTCTTTAATGATATAAAAGAGAATAGATCCTACAATGGGCCCGGAAAAGGTATGAATCCCTCCCAGGAGAGTGACCATCACGGGTTCTGCGGAATGGGTCCAGTGGGCAATGGGAGGGGTGACCGTATTTTCGAGAGGGGGCAGGAAGGACCCGGCAAGACCTGCATACAAACCGGCGATGGTAAAAGAGAGAAGGCGATAGTTTCTTATTGAGACTCCTGCAAAGGCGACTCTGTTTTCACTATCTCGAATCCCTTTCAGGGTAAGTCCGAATGGCGAGTGGACCATACGGTGAATGAGGAAGATGGCGATGAGTGAAACCACCAGTACGAAATAGTAATAGTTTCCCATCGGACTCATATTAATGCTGAATATTCCTGGAATTTCTAAGGGAGCTCTTGGAATTCCTGCCAGTCCATCATCACCCCCCGTTACTTCACGCCATTTCCAGGCGAGGGAGTAGATCATCATCCCAAAAGAGAGGGTAAGCATGGAAAAGTAGATTCGAGTATAACGGACACAGAGATAACCCAGAATCAAGGCAGCGATACCTCCGGCAAGTGTCCCTGATATCGTTCCTAAAAGAAGGGATGGTATGACGAGGAGGATTTTCGCACAGGCATAACTGCCTATTGCAAAGAATCCTGCCTGACCGAATGAGAGGAGTCCGGTATAGCCTAAAAGAAGGTTAAAGCCAAGAGCGAAGACGGAAAGGATGAGAATATGGATGGCCATATAGAGAAGATATTTACCCGCAAATGCAGGAAGGAGGAGAAGGAGGAGGATCAGTGCGATGAGAAGAAGAGGTTTAAGTTTCGTCATTGTAAATTTAGCCACGCCTTGGCGTGGCAAAATTAGCAATTAGCATTGAGAAGAATTTAATTGATAATTGACCAATGCTAATTTTCCATTTTGCAATGATCATTTTCCAAAGAGTCCTTCTGGTTTTACCATCAGGACAATCGCCATCACCACGAAGATGATGAAGAGTTCGAAGATCGGGAAGAGCAATATACCGAATGAAGTTAATATCCCGACGATCAATGCTCCCACAAAGGCCCCTTTTAAATTTCCCAATCCTCCGATGACCGTAATGACAAAAGCCTGGATGATCATGGCTGTTCCAATTCCTGGCGCTACTACACGGACGGGTGTTCCCAATGCTCCTCCTAAAGCAGCAAGCATGGCTGAAAGGACAAAGACAGTGGTGAAAAGGAATGGAATATTGATTCCAATGGCGCCGGCCATCTCCCTGTCTGACGCAGAGGCACGGATCATCCTTCCCCACCAAGTTTTCTCAAGAATGAGCCAGAGGACTAATGCAACAGCCAACCCCGCAAAGATGATGAAGATGTTGTAAAAGGGGTAGGGCCTTCCGAGTACGGTAAGATTCCCTTCAAGAAAACCTGGCATCGGAGGGATCATGGCGACTCCTCCCCAAACCATCTTAACAAGATCGTCAAAGATCAGAATGAAACCGAAGGTCAGAATCAACTGATAGGGAAGATCGAGATCATAGATCCGACGAATAAAAAAGCGTTCGAGGATCGCTCCAATGATGCCCACACTGATGAGACTGAGAAGAATAGAGAGACCGAAATTGATATTTAGTTTTCCATAAAAAGTAAAAGCTGCATAGGCGCCCAGCATAAAGAGACTGCCATGGGCGAAATTAAGAACCCCCAGCACTCCGAAGACAAGGGTCAATCCGGCCGCAAGAAGCCAGAGGTACATTGAAAAGCTCAAACCGATAAGACCCTGGAAAAGTAATTTTTCAAGCATCGTCGAAAACCAGTCGAGGATGAGGAATAGAGGTTGAAGGCAAATGAAAGATTAAGCCTCCAACCTCAAACCTCTAACAATCGAAGATTCTATTTAGTCGCAGAAATTGGCGTAAAAGGCGGGTGACGATAATAATCATTTGCTGGTATCACCCTCAAGTCCCCAAGGATAGGTAATGGATAATCAGGACTTTTGATCACTCTTCCTCCTGGGACATTATAAACAGCCTGATGATCTTCTGGTCTAAAATATCTCTTTCCAGCCGGAGTCATAATTTCCATTCCTTCGATTGCAGCTACTAACTTAGCTGTCTCAAGAGATTTTGCCTTCTCGATAGCTGCTTTGATGACATAGATTGAAGAATAACTGGTTTCAGCAGAGTAATTTGGGTATTTACCCCATCTTTTTATGAATTTCTCAACGAAAGCTCTATTTTCCGGTGTGACCGGGTAGTTATGGATGTAACGTGCCGAAGCCCATAATTTTCCTTTAAACTTATCTGCCTCTACTTCCCTTGCTATCCCTTGAAGGACGTCAACAGAACCACCCATACATTGCCACCACACTTTAATATTATCAAATACCCCCATGGTTAGTGCTTGCCGAAGGAGCATGACACCCTCCCCGGCCCATTTGGTCGTATGAATCGCATCAGGTTTTTCAGCCATCACAGCAGCAATATGGGACGAGAAATCCATTGTCCAGAAAGGAGCCCATGCAATGGATACAAACTCGACATCCGGACGAACTTTCTTCATGGTTTCTTTAAATGTATTCCAGGCTACATATCCATATTCATAGTCTTCGTGAATGCCCGCCCATCTTTTTATCTCAGGGAAATCTTTCATAATCAAAGCAGGAAGGATACCATCTTGATAAGTTGGGACAGAAATCCGGAAGATCTGCGGGATACGCCTTTGAGCAACAAGTTCTTCTGTTAAGCGATGGGTGGCGGCGTGGCAGAAGATATGGACACGATTCAATTCTGCCAGAACTGGACCCAATGCCATGGCACAGCCGCTTGAATCTACACCGAAAAGAACATCGGCTCCCCAGTCTGTCACCAGATACCTTGCATTCTTGACAGCAGTAGCTGGCTTTAATTCTTCGTCCATGAATTTCAGCTCAAGTTTACGACCTGAGACTCCACCCTTGGCATTGATCTCTTCAATGGCCATTGTTGACCCTGCTATCATCTGCCAGCCGTAATCGGCATGGGCCCCCGAGACGGCGCCTTGACCGCCAATCTTGATCGGTCCGGTCGGTTTTTTGGCCTGGCCATAGGTGATCTGATAGCTTCCCAACCCGCTTCCAATAGCCGCACCGCCGATCACCGCATTCTTCAAAAATTTTCTTCTTGAGATGTTTTTAGCCATCTTTTGTCCCTCCTTTCTTATTTCCACCGTATGGAATCACTTCAGGGTGAAAGATGAATTACCAAATTATGAAAGATTTGTCAATTTAAAAATAAGAATTATTGTGGAATCCCTTCCTGACACCAACCCCTCAGGGCATAGTAATCCTGAAGCATCCTCCTGAGATCTTCCCTTCGGATCGTCTTCCCCTCTTTGCCGAGGGGTTCATCAAAAAATCTTTTGGGGAGAGTGTCTTCTTCCGGTCTCATGCCTTCACGAAGATTGAATTTCCTGGTCTCATTCTGGATCGTAGATGAGATTCTTCTCAATCCGGCCTCATCCAGCTTGAGTCCTGTCGTCATTTCAACGATGGCTGAGAGGAATGGCCAGTCCCAGTAGAGGTCCCTATAAAATCGGCACAGGATTAAGGAGTCGTGGATGTTGAAGCGGTCTTCGAATTCGAGAAAAAGTTTTGCCTTTCCCTCCATCTGATCCATGGGGATCATTCCCGCAAGTTCGGCCTTGTAGAAGGTTGCCCTCAGATGGCAAGCTCCTCGATCCGAGGTGGCATTGGCGAGGCCCATTCCTTTGAGGATTCTTGGATCATAACCCGCGGGATCAAGGCCTTTCACATGGATGGCGACATCCTCCATATCCCAGGTTTTTGCTGCATGCCGGATTCCCTCTGCCAAGATGGCCCCGATTCCTTTCTTGGATGAAATATCATGGAGAAGTTGAGCGATCCTGTCCACATCGCCCCAGGAAATTCTTTCCTGAATTCGTCCCATCTCTGAGGCTTCCATGGCAAAGGCGCAGAGGCTTCCAGCGGAGATCGTATCCATGCCCAGACGGTCACAGATATCATTGAGATAGGCGATCTCTTCGATCTCGTGGATCATGCAGAGGCCGCCAAATGCATAGATCGTCTCATATTCAGGCCCTTCGATTTTCAGACCTTTATGCCTTCCCTCTTTGATCTCACTTAAATTCCCGCAGGCAATAAAGCAACGGAGACAGGCACTCGGTCTGACCTGACAACGTTCAAGAAGGAATTCTGCGCTGATTTTTTCCCACCCTTCAAAAGTCCCGAGATGCCAGTATTTCGATGGAAATCCTCCCACCGCATTGTTCATGGCCACAAGCATGGGAGTTCCCAGTCTTCTATAATTTTGGACTCCAGGGTTATCTTTCCCTCGCTCTAAAGTCTCCTTGGCAAACTGCTCGATCCGGTCAGGATAGGCGACCTCCCGCTTCTTCTCCCCATGGAAGACAATAGCCTTGACCTTCTTTGATCCCATCACAGCGCCCACGCCGGTTCTTCCAAGAGATCGCCAGTAATCATTTTCAATGACAGCATATCGGACGAGATTTTCTCCAGCAGGGCCAATGACCAGGGCTCCGGCTCCCTTTTGATTCACCTTTTTTAAAACTTCATCCTCTGTAAAATACGTATCTTTACCCCAGAGTTCTTTTGCGTCATGAAAGATTACATTTTGATCCGAGACTTCAACCCATACGGGGCCTTCAGATGCTTCTTCAAATATGAACGCATCATAACCTGTCCGGCTCATGGATTCTGCGGCTTTTCCGCCGGCATAGGATTCAGAGAAAATTCTGGTTAAAGGAGATTTTGTGAAGACGCCATGCCGGCAGGACCCATAGATCCGGCTATTGGTGATCGGGCCGAGGGCGAAGATCAGTCTGTTGCCAGGAGATAAGGGATCGACCCCTGGAGGATTTTCTTTCATGAGAAGATACGTGCCAAGTCCCTTTCCCCCCAAATAGGTTTCAAAAACAGAATCCTGAACCGTCTCCTCCTGAAAAGTCCTGGTCTTTAGATTAATCCTTAAAATCTTGTTAAAAAAACCATACATAAAAGCTCCCTGTAATACGATATTTTCCCCCCAAGTAAACCTTAATCTCTACTTGAGACTCTATTCCCCCAAATAGGCCTTTTTTATATGGGGGTCGTCAATCAGTTTGGTAGCCTCTCCTTCGAGGACGATTCTCCCCACCTCAAGGACATAGGCATATTGGGCCACTTCAAGGGATAGGAAGGCGTTCTGTTCAACGAGGAGGATGGTCTGCCCCTGGCTATTGAGCCGGGTGATGACTTCAAAGACCATATCCACAATGATGGGAGCGAGTCCCAGGGAGGGTTCATCGAGAAGGAGGATTTTAGGATCGGACATAAGGCCCCGTCCGATGGCCAACATCTGTTGCTGTCCTCCGGAGAGTGTTCCTCCTAATTGGCGCTGCCGTTCCGCAAGGATGGGAAAGAGGTTAAAGACATTGTTTAAAATTTCTTGGGCCCGTTTCTGGCCCTTGATAGGTAAAACTCCCATCTTAAGATTTTCGATCACCGTCAGATGGGGGAAAATCCGGCGTCCTTCAGGCACATGGGCGATTCCCATCCGGGCGACCTGGTGGGGAGGAAGATGGTCAATCCGCCTTTGATCGAATTCAATGGTTCCTTCTCCGGGGTGGATAAGCCCAGAGATAGCCTTCATCAGGGTGCTCTTCCCGGCTCCATTTGAGCCCACTATAGCGACGATCTTTCCATCCCTAACGGAAAGGGAAACCTCCCATAATGCAGGTGCAAGACCGTAGCTTACGGAGATCTGTTTAACCTCGAGCACGGTAGCGTTCTCCTAAATAGGCCCGGATCACTTCAGGATGGTTTACGATTTTTTGAGGAGTATCTTCGGCGATCTTTCGTCTATAATCCAGCACGGCCACCCGGTCACAAAGGGACAGGATGACATCCATGACGTGTTCAACGACAATGATGGTTAAGCCCTGGCGATGCATCTGCTTGATCAGATTGATGGCAGATTTTACCTCCACCGGGGTGAGTCCTGACATCACCTCATCAAGAAGAAGGAGAATAGGCTCGATGGCCAGCGCTCTTGCCAATTCGAGCCGTTTTCTATCTTCAAGGGTGACATTGAGGACTTGAAAATCGGCTTTCTCATCGAGGTCTACCTTTTTCAAAACCTCCTCTGCTTTCTTCTTTGCTGTTTTCATCGAAGAGGTGTGGAGGAAGGCGCTGACCATCACATTTTCGAGAACGGTCATCTTGCTGAAAGGAGCCGGGATCTGAAAGGTTCGTCCAACGCCCAATCGGGCAATTCGGTGAGGCCGGAGCTTTGTAATCTCCTGTCCATTAAAAATCACTTTTCCTGAATCGGAAGGCAGCATTCCGGTGATGAGGTTGAAGAAGGTTGTTTTACCGCTCCCATTGGGGCCGATAATACCGAGGATCGTTCCTTTTTCCACTTTTAGGGAAAGTTGGTTGACAGCCACCAATCCTCCAAAGGATTTGGTTAAGTCATGAGATTGCAGCAGCATGGGTTCCTACCATTTCACCTTTTTTCGAATTTCTTTCCAGGCGGTTCCGGGCAAGAAAATCCTGGATTGGAGTAGGCCGATGATCCCGCTGGGGATAAAAAGGACGACCGCGCAAATGGCCGCTCCGATGATGACCAGATAGAACGTTCCTTCCCCCCAAACCAGCCATAAAACTCTATTGACGAGTTGGACGACCACAGCACCCAGAAAAGGTCCCCACAAACTTCCAATGCCACCGAGAAAAGCCATGACAACCATGAAGTCTGTGAGTTGGGCTCCCAGGACGCTGTCCGGGTGGATATAGGTGACCCAGTAGGCGTAGATTCCGCCTAATACTCCCGGGAAGAAGGCGCTTAGGGCAAAGGCCTTAATTTTGATAATGACCGTATCCACGCCGACCATCTCGGCCGCCTCCTCATGCTCCCGAATGGCCAACAGCTTATAACCAAAAGGGGAGCGTTCCAGCAAAAGATAAGTGGTTAAATAGGTGAGACCGGTGACAAGGAGAAAGAGGTAATAGAAGAAAGGGAGGTTCAAATAGGCGGGAAGCTGCATGCCGAAGGCGCCTCCGGTGATTTCCAGGATCGTAGCGATCTGACGAATCATTTCTCCAAATGCCCATGTGGCAATCGCAAAATAGGCTCCTCTCAAACGGAGTGTGGGATAACCGATGATGACTGCCATGAGGGCCGCAGCAATTCCTGAAATAAGGATCCCCAATGCAAAGGGCCACCCCAGATGCAACATGACTATTCCCGTCATATAGGCTCCCACACCGAAGAAAGCTCCGTGTCCAAAGCTGAGGTAGCCTGTGTATCCCCCGATTATGTTCCAGCTCTGCGCCAATCCTGCCCACATAATGACTTCAGTGGCAATCCGAATCCATAAAGGAGAAAGGGGCCAGGGAAGGAGAAAGGCGATGAGGAGAGCCAGGCCGAGCAGAGCCCATCGCCAGGAAGATGCCGATGTGTGAGGTTGGGTATGTCCGTTTTTCAAAGGCATCAAATGCCTCTCCTTAAGATGCCTTTCGGTGTGATGAGGAGGACTCCGTACATGACCATGAAGAGGGCCACGAGGTTATAGCGTCCTCCAATATAGACTCCGACAAAAGACTGAAGGAGGCCAAGGATAAGGCCGGCAATGATCACGCCAGGGACATATCCCATCCCTGCCAGGACAACCACAAAGAAGGCCAGGGTGCAGTATTTAACCCCCATAGCCGCATGGATGGAAAAGAGCGCTCCGATCAGTATTCCTGACATGCCTGTTACTCCGGCATAAAGACTATATACGAGAGCTCCTACCTTTCTGACGTCCGTCCCAAGGAGGTTCGCCATTTCTCTGTCCTGGGCTGTAGCCCGAATGGTAATTCCAAGTCTTGTTTTGTAAAGGAAAAGCATAAGGAGGAGGGTGATGAGAATGCCAAACAGGAACCCTGAAAACCGGAGGGCTGGAATTGTTAAGGGACCAAGAGCTAAACTCTTTCCTGATAGCCAGGTGGTGATGGATTGAATATGATACCCCCAGACCGAAAGGGCCCCGCCTTTGGCCAGAATGGAGAGTCCAAAGGTAAAGACCAGCCCCATGAGCACAGGGTTGTGTCGCTTTCCACTTACAGCTCGATAAATGAGAGGGTAGATGGCCCAACCAAGGGCACAAAAGATCAAAAAAACGAGAGGCAAGTAGATCATGGGGTCATGTCCGAAATAGCGGACCAGGATAAAACCCGTATAGGCGCCCAGCATGACCCACTCGCCTACGGCAAAGTCAACGATGTGCATCACCCCAAAACAGAGGGAGAATCCGATGCCAACAACGATGATGAGGCCTCCGATCAGGAGTCCATCAATGAGCATTTGTAGGAAGAGTTCCACGATTTACCTCAGATCATTGAGCTAAATGACCCCTTACCCTCTCCTCCATCCTCCGTAGCAGGCTACTGCGCTGGAGGGGCCATGGGGGGAGAGGGATGGGGTGAGGGGAGGATCACCTTTTGTCCCAAGAGGGGGTTGGATACTTGGGCCCCACTGCCCGAAGTTTCCCAGGTCCCACTTCGACTGTTTTTCCTCCCTGGTATTGAAGAGCCACGGGTTGCAGTCCTGCGTTACAGTGATAGGAATCTCCCTCCGTCGCAAACTTAATCTGTCCGTAGAAGGTCATAATATTCAGTTTTTCCAATGCACCGATAAGCGCATCTTTCTGGGCATCGGTCAGTGGAGGAGTCGCCTTGATCATGCGCAGGGCTTCTTGAAATGCGATGCCCGCTGCTGTTGAACCAGCTTCTGTGTAGTCGGGATCTGTCTTGAACTTGGCGACAAAAGCATCAGCATATTCCTTTGTCGTTTTGAAAAGGATGGTCGACTGGTGCTTCATATTGGGCGTCCAGACGGCGTTCCCAAAGACGTATTCGCAATCCTTGCCCAACCCCTTGCGAAAATCCGGGGTGGTCATCCCGTAATGCTGGACAAAGGCCTTAGGGTTGAATCTCAACTCTTTGGCAATTTTCATCATTTCGATGGCCGCCTTCTCATGATTGCCCATGGCGAAGATGTCAGGGTTGACAGCCTTAATCGAAGTGATGGCAGGAGTGTAGTCACTTCCTTCGGGGACGATTTCATATTTGAGCACCTTCAGTCCCAATTTTTCAGAGGCCGCCTTGAACGCCTCTGCTGTAAATTTAGAGAACGGGTCATCAATTCCAAGGATGCCGATGGTTTTAGGCTTGGGTGAGACGTCCTGAGCGAGCGTCTGGATGATCCCCTGGGCTGTGAGGTTGACCGATGGAATCGTGCCGAACGTATATTTAAATTTCCTTTGCCAAATCAATGGAGACTCTGCCGATCCTGTAATGTGTGGCATCTTGTATTTCTCAGTAATGGGTGCCAGAGCTAAGGTTGGTCCACTGGCATAGGGGCCCAAAATGAAGTCAACTTTTTCTTGTGTAATGAGGCGTTCGCCTGCAACCGCTGCAGTGGCAGGCGTACTCTGATCGTCAGCATAGACCAAGTTCACTTTATATTTCTTTCCTGCAATATCTATCCCACCCTGCTGATTCACCGTATCAGCCCAGATGTCATAGCCTCTTTTTGTGACTGTTCCTCCAAAAACGAGTTCACCTGAGAGAGAGGTCACCACACCAACCTTGAAAAAATCTCGCTTCTCTTGAGCACGAACTAATTCAATTCCTGTCACACCCAAAAAGATGAAGATTAACCCAATAATCAAAAATGATTTAAAGATATTGTGTTTCATATAGAGCTACCTCCTTCTAAAATTTATTTCATTCTGTAACAAACCTTTTCCTTTCTTAATCCATCACCTCCCTCTGGTTCTTAATTTAACCCTTTCTAATGTTTCTTCATAAGTCATAGGTTTAAATCTTATCCAGATTCAAGGATGCGGGAGTTCGCTAAAGCCTTCCTCTATAATCGAAAGCCCTCTTTCAAGTTGTTCTTCTGTAATGACAAGGGGCATTAATGGTCGAATGATGTTGGAGTGGGTGCCAGCCGAGATCATAAGAAGCCCTTTGTCACGACAGATCGTTACCAATTGTTTCGTAAGCGCTGTGGCGGGGTTCTTGGTCTTTTGATCCGTCACCAGTTCCATCCCAACCATGGCTCCCAGCCCCCTGACATCTCCAATGACGGAATAAATTTCTTTGAACTCAAAAAACTTTTCTAAAACCCTTTTACCAATTTGTTCGGCTCTCGTCAAAAGGTTCTTTTTTTCAAACTGATCCAACACCGCAAGGGCTGCCCGACAGGCCACGGGATTCCCTGCATAGGTTCCTCCCAACCCTCCTACCTGGGGATGATCCATTAGTTCTGCCTTTCCGGTGATGGCGCTGAGAGGAAACCCTCCTGCAATGGATTTGGCTGTTAAAAGAATATCCGGTGCTACCTCATAATGCTCCATGGCAAACATTTTTGCAGTCCGACCGAAACCTGTTTGAACTTCATCCGCAATGAAGACAATTCCATTGTCCTGACAGATTTTATGAAGGATTTTGAAATACTCCTTAGGTGGGACAACAAACCCTCCTTCACCCAATACTGGCTCAACAATTAAAGCCGCCACCTGTTCCGAAGAAATATGGGTATGGAAAAAGTCCCTTAGAAAATAGGCGCAATGAATTTCACATGATGGGTATTCCAGACCGAAAGCGCATCGGTAACAATAGGCATATGGCATCCGATAGATCTCTGGGGCGTAAGGAGCAAAACCAAACTTATAAGGTTTCATCTTACTGGTTAAGCTTAAGGCTAAAAGAGTTCGGCCATGAAAGGCGTCCTCAAAGGCAATGATAGCAGGTCGGCCCGTGGCATGGCGGGCAATCTTCACTGCATTCTCCACGGCTTCAGCGCCACTATTTGCAAACATCGTCTTTTTTGGGAAGCTTCCTGGAGTGATTTGATTTAGTTTTTTTGCCAGTTCAACATAAGGTTCATACATGACCACATGGAAACAGGTGTGAATGTATTTTTGAATTTGATCCTGGACAGCCTTTAGCACTTCATCATCACAGTGGCCAACGTTGTTTACACCGATGCCCCCTGCAAAATCGATGTATTCTTTTCCCTCCACATCTGTGATCACCGCCCCTTTTGCCTTCTCAACAAAAATAGGATGTACGTTGAAAGGCCCCTGGGGGATGTGTCGGTTACGTTCGCCAAGCAATAAATCGTTCGTTTTCATTGGCTTCACCTTTCTGCTAAACTTGGTGCCCCCCTTACCCTTTGTCTGTATTTTGTTGCAAAAAGGGAATACTTTGTCAAGTGTTTTCTGGGAAATGTTTTATCGGGGGGGAATGATATCTTTTAAAAAAATTATTCTCATATTAAGAAAAAAATTGAACAGTAGGGTGATGAATTAAAATTTAGGCCGGGTGATGATGAAGAAATAAAAGCAGTATAAAAAGTTAATAGGCGGAATTGTAAATGGCAACAGCATCTTCGAGTGCGATTTTCCTTGGGTTATTGGCCAGGAGCCTCGTCACTTTCATGGCCGCCTCAGCCAACCGGGGAATTGCATTTTCCGGGACCCCAACGTCTCTGAGCCTCCTCGGGACTCGAATGTCGTCGGAGAGTCGTTCCACAAATTTTACTGCTGTTTCTGCACCATCCAGCACGGAAAGGGTCTCCACTTTCTCCCCGAAAGCCTTTGCCATCTGGACGAACTTTTCAGGACAACCAAGGATGTTGTATCGCATCACATAAGGGAGCATCAAGGTATTCGTGAGCCCATGGGCGAGATGGAATTCACCTCCGAGGGGATAAGCAAAGGCATGGACCGCACCCACGCCGGCATTGGCAAAAGCGATTCCCGCAAGAAGGCTTCCCTCCATCATGTTTGAACGGGCGGCCAGGTTTTCGCCATGAGCATAGGCCATTCTTAAGTTCTTTGAACAGAGTTCCATGGCTCTGAGGGCGAAGAGATCTGTCAAATCAGTGGCGTTGATAGAAGCGTAGGATTCAATGGCATGGGTTAAGGCATCCATTCCCGTGAAGGCGGTCACAGAAGGGGGAAGGCCGATGGTTAGTTTGGGGTCGACGATAGCCACTTCCGGAAAGAGGGTAGGGCTGATGATCCCCTTTTTCAATTTTTCTTTGGTGTCGGATAAGATGGCGATGGGGGTGACTTCGCTTCCGGTCCCAGCCGTGGTGGGAACCAGGATCACGGGTATTCCTGGATTGGGAATAAGATCAATTCCAAAAAAACCGTCGATCTTTCCGGAATTGGTAAGGAGGATTGATGTGACTTTGGCAATGTCAAGAGAACTCCCTCCTCCAAACCCGATGATGAGATCGATCCCCTCTTTTTTCGCTTTTTCAACGCTCTTCTCTACCACCTCAATTCTGGGGTCAGGTTCCACGCCATCAAAAAACACAAATGGAATATTGGCGGCCTGAAGAGATTTTTTAACGCCTTCGAGAAGACCGGCTTGAATGACACCTGAGTCGGTGATGATTAAAACTTTCTTCCCTTTAAGGAGTTGAGCTTCTGCACCTATTTTTTCAACCGCTCCAAGTCCAAAAAGAATTCTTTTGGTTGTACGGAAGAGAGTGAGTCTGTCTATCATCGATCAAACCTCTTAATTTCAGCTAATAGCTGATTGCTGATAGCCAATAGTTAATCCGCCAATTGCTATCCATATCTGTGATCAGCTAACTGTTCATTACTATTCGTCATCTGCCAATTGCGTTTACTTCCCAACCAGCTTCAAAAGTCTCTCGTTTTCTATAATTTCTCGAGGATGCCCCTCAAAGATAATTTCTCCTCTTTCTATAATATAGGTCCTCTCTGTGACTTGCGATACGATTCGGACGTTCGATTCCCCTAAGAGTATAGTCACTCCCAATTTTCTGATCTGGTTTAATGCCTCCATAAAATGATTCACCACGAGAGGAGCCAGCCCTTCAAAGGCTTCATCCAACAGCAGTAATGAGGGGTTGAGCGCTAAGGCACGGGCAACGGAGACCATCTTCTTTTCCCCTCCGCTCAAGTTAAGCCCCTTTCTGTCCAAGAAATCCTTAATCTTTGGGAAAATAGCAAAAATTTTTTCGTAACTAAAGATATCTCCCTTTCCGCGTACCCACGTCGAAAGATTAATGTTTTCTTCCACCGTGAGCTCTGTAAATATTCTCGTATCTTCAGGGGAATATCCGATTCCTGAAAGAACTTTCTTCCGTGGGGAGAGAGAGGTAATGTCTTTCCCCTTAAAAATAATCTTGCCCGACCTGGAAGGATAGAGACCGATCGTGCTTCTGATAATGGAGCTCTTCCCTGCGCCATTCCTCCCTAAAAGACAGACGATTTCCCCTTCGTTCACCCCCAATGAAATATTTCTTAAAATTTGGGTCGAGCCGATAAACACATCTAAATTTTCAATTTTGAGCAGCATCTCTTTTAACTCACGATACCAAAGACGGTGGCTTTGACTTCTTTGTTTTCCATAACTTCGTTCGGTTTGCCTTCTGCGATAACCTTGCCTTCGTGCATGACGATGACCCTGTCCGAATACCCTGAAACAATGTCCATGTCATGCTCGATGATGAGGGTTGATATTCCCTCCTTCTTTATTGCCTTGACGATGGAGTCCATGACTTTAAATTTATCGTTTGTGGCTACTCCGCTGGTAGGTTCGTCCAATAAGAGTAATTTCGATTTCAATGCAAAGGCAATGGCAATATCAAGAATTTTCAAATCCCCTTCCGAGAGGCCTTTTGGAGTTAAATTCTTTTTGTCGGACATACTAAAACTGTCCAGAATCTTGATCGCCTCATCCGTGACAGAAGAGTAACGATCCGCCGGCAACAGCCCCCTTCGTATCATCCCATATTTTGAGAAAAGGGCGATTCTAACATTATCCAAAACCGTACTATTTGTGAAGAGTTGAATCAGTTGGAAGCTTCGGCCCACACCCAATTTAATCCTGACGTAAGGGGGAGCATAGGTGATATCTTTGTCTAAAAATAGAATGCGCCCACTATCAGGTTTGATGTACCCACTGATTAGGTTTACCAGAGTTGTTTTTCCAGCCCCATTGGTTCCAATGATGGAGACAATCTCCCCCTCCTTGATTTCTAAATTGACATGATCTACCGCTTTGACAGATCCGAAATGTTTCTTCAAGTTATCTATCGTTAACATTAAGTTTCCTCAATCACTTTTTTTATCTTAGTCCATAGGCCTGCAAAAGCTCCTGCGATACCATTTGGAAGGAGGAGGACGAGAACAATCAGCGTTCCCCCGATAACGAACATCCAATACTGTGTATTCCCCATGGCATATAATTTTAAGTAGGTGAAGATGATTGCCCCAACGATCGGTCCTTCAAAGATTCCGAAACCACCGAGCAAGGTCATATAAACAATTTCACCTGAAAAAACCCAGTGGGATAAATCTGCAGTGACATGACCATTCACAAAGGTCCAGAGGGCACCCCCTAACCCAACGAACATTCCAGAGATAACAAAAGCGTAAAGTCGATACCGACGAACACGAATGCCAATCAACTCCGCCCGCACCTCGTTATCCCGGATGGCTTGGAGGGCTTTGCCAAAAGGGGAACTGACAATCCCTTTCATGACGAGGAAGCTTACTGAGAACATTCCTAATAAGAAATAGTAGTAGGTCCCTGAAAGAAACTCAGGTCTCCTGATTCCCTTGAATGACATGCCAAGCAGAGTGGGAAGGGGGACACGAAGTCCGTCGGACCCCCCCGTAATGTGATAGAGTTTGAATAATAATGCAAAGAGGAGCATGGAAAGAGAGAGAGCGAGGATGGAAAAAAAGATCTTTGTATGCCTTACGCAGACAAAACCGAAGATGATGGAGAGTACCATTGAAAAGAAGAGGGCTGCCGGAATCAATATCTCGAGGGAATAGGCCTGCGGGAAATACTTGCTGATCATGGCAATGGTATAAGCCCCCGCAGCGAAATAGGCGCCGTGACCAAAAGATAAAAGGCCTGTATATCCTAAGAGTAGATTGAAACCCAGCCCGACAATGGCGAAGGTTATTCCATATTCGAAGAGCATGAGGTCGTGGATAGAGAGAATGCGGGGGATGAATAATAATGCAATGAAGATCAATGAATAGACAATCCATCTTGGGTTTTTAACCATTCCCGTTAAGCCCACTTTTATCTCCCGAAAAGACCTTCTGGTTTAACGACCAGAATAATGCCGGCAATTAAGAATAATAAGGGCAATTCGATTTCCGGAAATACGGCAATACCGAAAGATCTGGTAAAGCCCACCAGGAGAGATCCAACCAGGGCGCCCTTGAGACTTCCGAGGCCGCCCACGACCACCACAATAAAACCAAAGATGAGAGGCTCATGGCCAAACCCTAAAAGCGCTGGAGTCGTTGGGACGACTAAAGCCCCGGCCAACCCAGCCAGTCCTGCTCCAAGCACAAAGGCGAAGGTGCTGAGCCCGGTAATATCCAGCCCTAATCCGGTGGCCATTTCTCTGTCCAAAGAGATGGCTCTTAGCATAATCCCCAGTTTCGTTTTGGACATAAAAAGCCAAATCAGCAGTCCTGCGATTAAAGCGATGAACATCACAAATAAGAAGTAGGCCGGATAAACATTTCCAAAAATATCGACTTTGCCTAATAGTTCAAAAGGGGCAGAGGCATAGTAGGCCTGCCCTCCCCATATCATCTTGATGACATCTTCAAGGAGCATCAGGGCTCCAAAGGTGAGCAGGAGTTGATACTCAAGGGTCCGTTTATACATGAATCGAATTAAGGATTTTTCCATTAAAAACCCAACGATGCCTACCCCTACCAATCCACTTAAGAGCGATACATAGAGAAAAAATGGTGGGACCTGCGTCCCAAGGGTGATAATGATCCAGGCGGCAATGAATGCCCCGATCGCATAGAGAGAGCCATGGGCAAGGTTGAGAATTCCCATGACACCCAATATGATATTAAGCCCAAGGGAGATAAGAAATAAAAGGGCTGCAAAGTATAAACCGTTAAGGGTATAAATGATCCACATGACTCATCAAGCCTCAATAATTTAAATCTCAATCACCAAATTCCCTGCCTGCCGGCAGGCAGGAATTACCAAATGATCGAATTAACAAAGTGCCCCTTACTATTCCCCCCTGAGACTGTGTCGTAAGTCCGTTCATGGTTCGACAGGCTCACCACGAACGGACCACGGCACATAAAAGATCACTTGCTTAGCCGTTCGTCCTGAGTGTGTCGAAGGGCGAACGGTGAATTGCAACACAGTCCCTCTCCATCAGGGGAGAGGACGGCGTGAGGGAGGGCTATTTCCAGCTATTGATCCAGTCCACCGTTTTCATGCCGATAGGTGCGTTGACCTGAGCGGCTGGGAAAATCTCCATTTTGTCAAGAATCGGGAAGGGATATTTGGGCGTCAGTTTTGTGATTCCGACTAAACAGTCCTCAATCCCGTTGTGATCTTCCCTGATTGTCAGCATACCCGATGGGGTTGGGAAGGTTATGCCTGTCATGGCTTTGGCAATCTCTTCGATGGTCGGCCACCCCCCTACTGCTTTCGCGGCCTTTTCAACGGAATGCTTGTAGGCAAATATCGCTTGAAAGGCATGGTAACAGGGATAGCTGGGGTATTTTCCATATCTCTTTTGATATTCTCCTACAAACCATTTCTGCAGGTCTGCGGAAGCTTTGTCTTTTGGCGTATATAGAAAATAGTGAGTTCCAGCGCAACAAATGATCTGCCCTTCCGGATAATCCTTGCCTACTTCTTGAGGGTAGGGCTCTCCTCGCGAATAGGCCATTCTAATTTTCTTAAAAAAGCCCATTCCTAATGCTTGCTTCGAGAAGGTGACCGCATCTCCTCCCCAGAGGGATGAATGAACGATATCCGGCTCCGATCCCATCAAGGCGCTGATATGGGCGGTGAAATCGGTGTTGCCGAGAGGAGGCCATAACGTCTTGACCATCTGAACCTGCGGCATCAGTTTCTTCATGGCTGTTTCAAAGATGAGCCAGCTGTCTCTCCCCCATGCATAATCCTGGTTGATGCCTGCTATTTTATTGATTTTGGGATAATTTTTTTTGATATACAGAGCTAATGCAATATTATCGATTCCGAGGTGGGCCTTGCTTCTGAAACCGAGTTTGAATTTTGGGACATCGTAAGGAGATTTGGCTCCTTCCATCAATTCATGAGTTCCGCAGTCGTAGGCGACAATCAGGCCACCCAGTTCGTCAGCCAGGGGAAGGACGGCCAGGCAGGAGGCCGATGAGATATAACCCAGGACCACATCGACCTTGTCTTCAAGGATCAGTTTCCGGCAAAGTTTGACCTGAGCATCCACACCACCTGCTTCGTCCTTGCTTTGCAGATCAATCTTGCGTCCCAGGATTCCCCCTTCCGCATTAATCTTATCGGCGCACATTTTATAAGTGTTATCACCAGGAATGCCAAAAGGAGCGGCTGCAGCGCCGGTTAAGAAACTCACCGCTGCGATTTTTATGGGATCTTTCGGGATCGGTTTAGCCTGGCCAAGCGCCTTTGATGTTGCGCCAAGGGATCCGGCGGTCAGGGCGGTAGCCCCCATGTATTTCAAAAATTTTCTTCTCGAAACCTCTTTTTTCATTCTGTCTCCCTCCTTCCTTTTTAAATGAGGACTTTTCATAAAATCTTTCATGACGGATATGTCACTCTCGAACAATGAAAATCGGTTAAGTTCTCAAGTTTCGGTTACGGTTACGAAGCCCGTTTCGGTTACTGGTTACAGTTACGTGTCAAGAATTAAGAGACGACAAACGTAGCCTTTTATTGACGATACGAGCATCGTTGCCGTTGCCCTTAGACAAAGCACTTATTTTCTGAGCAATCTTCCTCTTCACCTCCTTCTTGTTTGAAATATTTGAATATAACGAGGCATACTTATCAAACCGTTCCGCTTATGTCAACAGATTTTTACTCTGGACCGATTTTAAAAAGTCGATCGCTTTTTGATTAAACCTTTCCGCCTCTTCAATAAAGAAACAATGTCTCTTGCCCGGGAAGAAAATCAATTCGGCATGTGGAATCAGCTCTTTCAATATTCTGGAATTTTCAGGGGGGACGAGAGGGTCATCGTCGCCTGACGCGATCAACGTCGGCACATTGATTCGGTTCATCCGATGAACGGTTTTTCCGCCCGGCCCGCCCCCCGGTTGTCAAAGACGATCACTTTGAAATGTTTCGATAGGTGAGGGACCTGACGAAACCACCATTCTGCGTTACGCCGCAGACCCATGATCAGGACAAGAACCTCTCCCTGTCCGTGAAGCTCGTAATAGATTTCAATATCGTTAACTTTTTGCCTTGGCATAGGATCACCTTATTCCATGGCACTATGTACTATGTAAACGGGTTTTCTAAGTAGGGTCAAAGGTTTGAGAGATGTAAGGCATTTTTAGTCAAGTCGGATTGGATCGGCTTTAATCATTATCATTCAACTAAACTTTTTGCAAGAACATATTTTTGGATCTCGACCCGGGAGTCGATTTGTGATAATCTTGCCCTGTGCTCAGGCAGAATGGGAGAGATGCCAATGACAGAGAAGATGAAGGCGGCAAGATTTTATGAGGTGGGCAAGCCCCTAAGAATAGATAAGATCCCTGTTCCAAGGTTAGGTCCGGAGGATGTTTTAGTGGAAATCAAAGCCTGCGGAATCTGCGGCTCGGATATTCATATTGTTTATGAGGGAGTGACTCCGACGGCTTACACACCTATGACACTGGGACACGAACCATCCGGGGTCATCTTTGGGATAGGGTCTGAGGTCAAAGACTGGAAGATTGGAGATAGGGTGACCATTAATCCTTTTCTCACCTGCGGCCAATGCATCAATTGCCTTTCCGGGAACTCACAGGTCTGTTTGTCACGACGTGTCATTGGTATTCACATAGAGGGAGGACTCGCAGAATTTTTAAAGGTTCCAGCAAAGAACCTTGTCTATTTGCCTGAAAATATCCCTTTTGATCAAGGCGGGATCATTGTCGATGCGGTAGCCACACCTTTTCATGCCATTACAAATAGAGGAGCTCTCAAGGTAGGAGAGAAAGTGGCTGTTTTTGGTTGTGGTGGTTTGGGTATCCATGGAGTTCAGATTGCTAAGGTTTGCGGCGCATCCCTGGTCATTGCTGTGGATGCCATCGATTCGGCCATGGAAAGGGCAAAGAAAGTGGGCGCTGACGAAGTAATCAATCCCCGGAAAGAGAATCCGGTTGAGAAGATCAAAGAGCTGACCGGAGGGGTAGGGGGCGATATGGCGGTGGAGTTTGTGGGCCTTAAAGAGACAATCGAACAGGCTGCCAGAAGCGTGAGAACAGGGGGGAGGACTGTGGTTGTTGGTCTTGGGCCTGAAACGATTTCCCTTCCCCCACCAACGACGTTTGTCCGGAATGAATTGTCATTCCTCGGTTCTTATGGGTCCACAATATTGGAAATTCGAAAAGTCGTTGACCTTGTTGCCAGCGAAAAATTGGATCTTTCGGATTCGATCACAGAAAGATTTCCACTGGAGGAGGTGAATAAAGGATTGGATCATCTTCACAAAAAAATCGGAAACCCCATCCGCATTGTGATTGAGATTAAATAATAAAAACTTATTCAGAACCAGATGGGAGTGACATAAAAAGAAATGCTTACGAAATTAGACCGTTAGGTGTATAATAAGAGAACCAGTGAGGAAGGAGATTAACATTATGAAAGACCAAGAATTACTTCAACGTATTACGGTTAACCCCAAAGTCATGGTTGGGAAGCCTGTGATCAAAGGAACGCGACTTACGGTTGAGTACGTTCTGAATCTACTGGCCCATGGTGCAACTGTAGAAGAAATCATTAACGAATATAGAGGGTTGACTCAAGAAGACATTCAAGCCTGTATCCTATTTGCCACCAGATTCATGGAGAACACCACCTTCATGCCTCTGGCAGTGGAGACATCGTAAATGCGGTTTCTCGTTGATGAATCCACTGGCCCTGCGGTTGCGGAATGGTTACGGCGTCAAGGCCATGAAGTTTTTTCAGTTTACGATGAAACTCGTGGGATAGATGATGACGTTATCATACAAAAGGCATTCACAGAGAATTGGGTTCTGATAACAAATGATAAAGATTTCGGTGAGAAAATTTATCGGGAACGATGCCCGCACAAGGGCGTCATTTTGCTACGTCTTGATGATGAACGAGCACCTATAAAGATTCAGATTCTGAAGCAGTTGCTTGAGAGTTACGTAGACAGATTACCTGACCAGTTTGTAGTCGTTACCGAAAGAACCGTTCGGTTTGCACGTGCCCTCTAATCAACCATAAAAATAATTTGGATATTGTTAACGTAAAAAAGTGAAGCTCCCCGTCCGCAGGACGGGGCTTCCCGGGCACGTAGCGGCGAGCGGAAAGCGAGCCAATGAAACATCATTCATATTGCCCCCCTTTTCCCCGCATAAAAGGCAGAGCTTGTGGGGCGCTTGTCGGCCAAAAGAATTGGAAATCGGGCCCCGATCTTACGATCACTATCAAATCTGGCGTTGATTTCTTCCTGAAAGAGTGATTCCGAAAATCTGCCCATCTATACAAGTTTTCAAAGAGTAATCGTCAAAGGATAATTTCAACAATCTCTTTTTTGATATTGACAAAGACTTGTCTTTATGATTGCATTCTAAATGCGACTAACTTAAAAAGGGTTCCCTCCTACCACAACCTTAAACCTTTTCGAGTAATTATGAAATGGAGTTCCTAGAAGATGCCAATATTTAAGCTCCAAGGCTAAAATGGATTCCCTACATCAAATATGGAAGTAAAGCCAGTCCTTACCGCAGACCCAGCCATAGTAAGAATGACCCCTGATGGCAATAGTGGACACGAAACATTCTTCATGCTGCAACCTGCCTTGCATAAAATTGCCGCTCATAGACAGCCGGGGATAGGTACCCCAGCCGTGCTTGCCGTCTTTCCCGATTGTAGAATACCTCGATGTACTCGGTGATCTCCCGGATGGCCTGTTCTCTTGTCTTGTAGCGACAGTGGTGGACAAGCTCATTTTTGAGCGTACCCCAGAAGCTCTCCATGGGAGCATTATCATAGCAGTCGCCTTTTCTGCTCATGGATGCTCTCATCTTGAACTGATCCACCAGCTTCCGGTATTCATGGGCGCAGTACTGACTTCCACGATCCGAATGGTGGATCAGGCCTGCTCCAGGTCGTTTGGCTGCCACGGCCCCAAACAAGGTTGGTGCTATTGTGGTTGCCCTCCGTCGTTCTGGGGCTATACATACCCTTGATACCATGAGTCACTTTTTTCCTGCCGGGCAAATGATCATTATTGGGCGAGGTATTGGTTTTGGCAGGGATAAGGGGGAGGTGGAGAAAGATGAAGAAGGGATGCAGGCCGTAAAAACTCTTGGACAAAGGATGGCCTGGTTGCTTAAAAAATTATATGCTTAAGTTGAATATTTTAATGAAAGACAGACGATGATCACTTCCTTCCTGAAATCAAGAGTTGTTGATTTCACCCGTATTTACCCTATTTACTTTGCTAAGAAAATATGAGATTAATAGATGATGGTTTCGTAAAAAGTCTGAAAATCCCAATATCAGTCATTCCTGCGCAAGCAGGAATCCAGTATTTTTAGATAGTTAGAATTCTCTGGATTCCCGTTTTCACGGGAATGACGACTTTTTACGATTCCATCATAGATTACGGATAGGTTTTTATTTGGCGAAGATCAAATGGACCTTTTGCCTCCTTGTGGCCATTGGAGGGATTGACCCATGATTCGTTATTGCCTGGGCCCCAGTTTATTAAAATAGTTTTGGTAAACAATAAATCCTTCGTGACCATTCTTTAATCAGAATGAATATAGGAAAGAGAGGAGGAGAGAAATGATTCCCGAAATTAAGAACATTCTTTATGCTACGGACCTCAGTAAGAACTCATCTTATGCCTATCTTTATGCTGTCGATATGGCAAAAAGACATAACGCAAGAATTGTCATTTTGCATTCTGTCGAACCTGTCCGTCATATTTACTCTGTTGACATGTCTGATCGCATGGAAGCAGAATTTCGAAAAGCTAAAAAACAAGAACGGGAGACGGACATTGAGGAAATCAAGAAATACATTCAGGAATTTTGTAAGAAAACAGAGAACCAAATTGGTTCTCCATGCGTTGGGCTGGTATCCAAAATCCTGATTCCTTTGGGCCATCCTGTAGAAGAGATTTTGAAGGCAGCAGATGAAGAAGGTTGTGATGTGATCGTCCTTGGAACTCATGGAAAAGGATTCTTGAGACACACTTTTCTTGGAAGTGTGGCTGAAGATGTATTAAAAAGAACCCGAAAACCTGTTTTCATTATACCGTTGCCATCTGGACCAACCATTATTGATTGAGATCATATCTGATAGATTGATATATTCAGTCACGCAAGGCAGGATTAGAAATAGTCCTGCCTTTTTTTTTCAACATTTTAACAGATAATCTTCAATATTCAAGAGTACCCTATATTGCAGATAGGGTAGGTGTAGTTTCCAATCAATGGGTTGATCCCTTCTTTGTGTTAGGGTCCCTTGATTATTCAATTCCTACGATGCGTTTGGCCCAGCGTTTCTTCTGCTCAAGGTTTCCCAACCGTCCGTACATCACCTTCTGGGTCTGGGGAGATCCTGCGCCATGCATGGACTCGATCAGAGCCGTCCCCCCGCTCATGTTTTCGATCAGCCTGAGAATCTTCATACGGTCTTCAACAGGAATTCCTTTGGCCCCGGCCAGATACTTCTTCACATAACGGCCCACCTCGCTGCTCTCCAGATCGCCCTGGAAGGGCATGGTGGCAACGATACCGCCGGCTATATCATGGGCCAGACGGGAGATTTCATAGATGTGGCGGGTGACATTATGTTTGGTCGTATTGGCTAAAAGAGGGTCCGGATAGTAAGCTCCTGATGGGGTTTTATATCCCATGGCAGAGCAGGCTACCGATCCTGAATAAATCGTCTCAGCCAGATGAATCATCTCTGCCAGTTTTTCTTTAACGTGAGAAGCAGCGGCTGTTCCCTGATACTCTGCGGCCAATGCCGTGGCCCCCACCAATATGTCTGAGACCCCTCCCTTACAACCTCCGTAGTTCTGTCGATGCAAGGTTGCAAACCGCTCTACAAGCAGACCTGCCATGTCATGCTCACCGCAGAGG
The DNA here is from genome assembly GCA_030017685.1 of Thermodesulfobacteriota bacterium. Lineage (GTDB taxonomy): Bacteria > Desulfobacterota > BSN033 > BSN033 > UBA1163 > RBG-16-49-23. The sequence continues at coordinate 92,319 of JASEHH010000001.1, forward strand.
AAAACCCGTTCCCATGGGACGAAAACATTATCGAAAATGATAAGGGCTTCTCCTCCCACAGCCCCGAAAGGATTGCCGGCATCGATCCCCTGTTCAAACTTCCTCTCTTCATTGGTCTGGCGGCCGAAGATGAGGATCACACCTGGTGCATTAAGAGGAAATGCGCAGGCCAAGGCATAATCCCGATCCTCTTCCTTCATCGCCTGAGTAGGCATGATCAGGATCTCGTGGGAATTGATGCCCCCGGTCATATGGGCCTTGGCTCCACGGATGACAATTCCATCGGAGCGACGTTCGACAACATGGGTGAAGAGGTCAGGGTCTGCCTGTTTTGTGGGATGAAGGGATCTGTCTCCTTTGGGATCTGTCATCCCGCCCACAACCATTACATTGCTGTCCTGGACATGAATAAGATATTTCTTGAATCGTTCAAAATAGTCAGTCTTATATTTTTGATCGATATCATAAGTGGTCATGTAGGTGGCATTGAGGGCATCAAATCCTACGCATCGTTGAAAGCATGAGCCTGTTTCATGGGCAATGAGGCGGAGCATCTGGACCTTTTTAATGAGATCATCCACACTCTGATGAATATGGGTGAACCGGTTGATCTTCTTGCCGGTGAGGTGAGAAATGGCTGTCATCAGATCCTCATGTTCAGGACGAAGGGCGAGTTCATAGGTGAGGATAGCGGCATTGATATGCGGCCGCAGGGCGGGATGCTCGGTTATATCCTCCACACGTTTTCCGTTGTAATAGACCGCATGATGGAGGTCTTTCAGACTCTGGAGGTAATCCTCTTTGGTGACAATTCGTTTCATTTTATTTCTCCTTTTTGTCCATTCTGTCATTCCCGTGAAAACGGGAATCCAGACATCTGGATTCCTGCTTGCGCAGGAATGACTGAAAAAGGCGAGCAAAGGGTCAGAAGTCCCTTTAACCTTTCAGCCTTGAGCATTCCTGAAGGCCCGTCTTAAAAATTTCCCGGTAGCGGTTTTGGGCACCTCTTTAACAAACTCCACCTTCCGTGGATACTTATAGGCCGCCATTCGTTCCTTGCAGTGGGCGACGATCTCTTCTTTGGTCACTTTGCCTTCAAAACCTTCCTTCAGAGCAACAAAGGCCTTGACCGTCTCTCCCCGGTAGGGGTCAGGAACCCCGATCACGGCCACTTCCCGAACAGCAGGATGAAGATAGATCGTATCCTCCACCTCTCTCGGCCAGACTTTGAATCCGGAGGCGATGATCATGTCCTTCTTCCTGTCCAGGAGATATACCCATCCTTTGCTGTCCATTGTGCCCACATCTCCGGTAAAAAGCCAGCCTTCACGAATGGCATGAGCGGTTTCTTCAGGTTTGTTCCAGTACCCCGGAATAATACCCGGTCCTCTGATGGCCAGCTCTCCTACTTCTCCAGGAGGAAGCTCTTTCTCAGGATCACTCAGATCCATAATCTTCGCCTCATGACCCGGGATGGGAACTCCGATAGCAATGGCTCCGGTCGAAGAATCTACGGGCGCTCTCAATCCCAGCGGGACCAGAGTGGCAGGCGAGGTGCTTTCGGTCAGTCCATAAACATTGTGGATGTAGGTTCCGGTCAGCTTTTCGAATCGTTCCACGACGGCAGGAATGACGGGTGCTCCACCGCTATAGACCTTCTGAAGAGAGGAAAGGTTATACCTTCCAATTTCCGGATCATTCATCAGGGCGATAAAGACTGTGATGGCTCCGATCGTACAGGTGGCCTTCCACTTCTTGATCATCTGGAGAGCGGTCCTTGTATCGAAGCGGTAAAAGAGGACAAGCGAGCCTCCGGAGGAGACGCACGCTCCAATGTGCCCGACCATCCCTGTGACATGGAAGAGAGGGGCAACTCCTAACAGGATGTCCGAAGGCGTCAGCTTCCAGCAGTGGCGATAGACCTCGGAATTGAAGACGACATTCCCGTGGGTATTCATGGCGCCTTTTGGAGGGCCGGTTGTTCCTGAGGTGTAGGTGAGATAGGCCACATCCTCATGTGAGAGCTTAACCTCTGGAGGATGCTTTCCTTGATACTTCTCGATGAGCTTCATGAAGTCTAAGCTTTCCAGGCCTTTAACTTTTTCCGCTCCTTTGAGGATCGAGGGAAATGGACTTTTTGGATCGAGGAAATCTAACTCTGATGTGGTGATCACATGCTCAACACCTGTTTCTTTAACCACTTTTCGAATCATCTCACCGTAAAGGGATTCCATGCAGACAAGAACCTTAATAGAGGCATCACGGAAATAGTAGGTAAGCTCTTTTTCCCTGTACATGGGATTTAATGGGACAACGATCCCGCCACTCTTCCAGATGCCAAACTGGCCGATGATAAATTGGGGAATGTTTTGTAAGTACAGGGAGACGCGGTCTCCTTTTTTTACACCGAGGTCTGTCAGGGCACAGGCTAAGGCATCGCTCATCTCATTCAATTCTTTGTAGGAGATTACCTTATCAAAATAGTAAAGGGCAGGCTTGCTCCCATGATGTTGTACTGTTTTCCTCAAGTGCTCTAAAGAATTTGTGGCTTCTGGAGATAAATCAGAGGAGTAATCTTTCGGGTATAAGGAAAGCCATCGTCTTGACTGATTGGGTGAACTCATCAGCAATCTCTTTTCTCATTGAGGGACGTTAACCAATCCATCAGATTCTTAAAATCGTTTTCTCCTCTGACTGAGAAATGGGGAATTCCTGTCGGATTCATATCTTGACTTGCGCAGGTTCTGCAGCATCCGTTTATGAGAACCACTACCTCTATATCCGGTTCGTCATGGCGAAGAAAAAGGAGCCGGTCTTTTAGTTGGGATTGTGCACGCTGAACGATCTCCACCCTTTCATAAGAGGGATTGCATCCCCCGCAGTATTTGAGTCCGACCTTTTTTTTCGATTTCAATTTATGTAGCGCCCTCATTTATTGGGGGCGAATCAAAAACCAGTTCCGTCGGCAATAAATGCCGACGCTACTTGCGCTATGCGCCATGCTCTCTGCGATTTTTTTGTATAGTTACCAGACCGTCCAGCCCCCATCGACATAGATGGTCTGGCCGGTGATGAAGTCCGAGGCTTTCGAGGCGAGGAAGATGACCGTTCCTTCCAGTTCCGGGAGATAACCCCATCGTCCCATGGGTGTGCGCTCATTGATGAAGTTGAACCTCACCGGGTCATTCCGGATCTGTTTGACCATATCGGTTTCGAAATAGGTCGGGCCGATGGCATTGACACGAACACCCTGTTTGGCCCATTCAAGAGCCATGACCTTGGTCATCTGCTCAACGCCGCCCTTAGAGGAGGCATAGGCCAATTGATTGGCAAGACCGACTTTTCCAAAAATTGAACTCATGTTGATCAACTTGCCGTATCTTTGCGCAATCATTTGGGGAACGACAGCCTGGGCCACAAGAAAATAGCCTTTTAGATTAGTATTGATGATTAAATCCCACTGTTCTTCAGGATATTCAAGGACTGGAACCCGATAATTGGTGCCGGCGTTATTAACGAGAATATCGACGCGGCCAAAATGGTTCAGTATCCGCTCGACAGCCTTTTTAACCTTCTCCTTGGAGAGCACATCGAGTTCAAATCCTTGAGACTTTCGACCCATTGTTTGGATTTCGACTGACACTCGCTCGAGGTCCTGAGGGTTTCTACCACAAACGGCTATATCCGCCCCGGCCTTGGCCAGGGCCTTGGCCGAAGTTTCACCCAGGCCGCGTGTGCTTCCGGTGACCATTGCAACCTTGCCGGTTAAGTCGAAGAGATCCATCTTATTTGATCGCCCTGTAGGCTGCCTTGATTAAGAGACCTTTTTCCTCTTATCCACAACCCGTTTAGCCCTGAAGGCAGGCCGCTTCAGGGTGCCGGAGGGGACAAACCGAATGTCCGGAGTAACCTGACACGCATTCCTCAACCTCTCCTTCAGTTGAGAGGACACTTTCGAAACCTCTTTCTCCTTCAGACATTCGACGATGAGAGTGCACCTCTCTTCTCCGGATTTCGGATCGTTGGTCAGCTCGATTGAAAATTCGTCAAAGAGCAGATCTATTCCCCTGACAACATTTTCCACATGGGAAGGAAAGAGGTAGACACCTCTGCAGTTAATTCTGTCTTCCATCCTGCCGATAATTCCTCCCGGGGATCGGGCGTGGGTCCGGCCGCATTTGCATTTTTTCTTGTCGAGTCTGGCCACATCGCCGGTCCAGAATCGGATCATCGGCGTGGCTTCCTTGGTGAGATGGGTGATGACCAGGACGCCCAATTCTCCGGGTTCGCAGGACTTCATCGTATCGGGGTTGATCACTTCTACGAGGAGATGATCTTCAATCCAGTGGATCCCCCCCTTATGAGAGCACTCCGTAGCAATGATGGGGCCGATTTCCGTCAAACCATAACAGTCGTAGGCTTCAATCCCAAGTCCTTCTTCAATCTTCTTGCGGGTTGCAGGCACCTCTGCCCCGACCTCACCTCCGAAGCATCCGATTCTCAGAGGAATTTCCCCGGGCGGGATTCTTTTTAACTTCAGTTGCTCCGCGATGTTCAGGGCATAGGTTGGAGTGCAGATAAGAACCGTGGAGCCGGGGTTGATAAAGTAATCGATCTGGCGTTCGCTTTTTGTAGAACCCACCGGGATTACAAAACAGCCCAGCTCTCTGGAGGCGTAATGGATGGAGATGCCGGCGACCCAGATGCCGTAACCGAATCCATTCTGGATGATATCTCCGGGCCTGACACCGAAAGTCCACATTGTTCTGGCTGTCCATCTGGCGATATTTTTCACGTCTTCATGGGACCAGATGGTATTGACCGGAGGCCCGGTCGTTCCCGGAGAAGGCCGGAGCTCTGCCCAGGTATCAGGGGGAGCGACCGTAAATCTTCCGAAATGGGGATGAGCCTGCTGTTCCTCTCGAAGTTCATCCTTGGTGACAAAAGGGAGATGCGTGACATCGGACAGCGACCGAATGTCCTCGGGTTTGATACCCGCTTTTTTGAACTTCTCAAGGTAAAATTCCGAATTCCGGTAGCACCTTCTCGTCTGGAGTTTGAGTTTATGGAATTGAAGGGCCTCCAGTTCCTCCCGTTCCATCAATTCCATCTCAGGGTCAAAATATTTTCTGATCTTCATAAGTCCCCCCTTCTTAAATGCAAAATGTTGATTTCGGATTGCGGAATACCCCTCACCCTTTCCCTCTCCCCTCAGGGGAGAGGGTGGGGTGAGGGGTCGCTATGCTCTCTGCTCTCTGCGCTATGCTTTTTTCCACCGTAGCGGCGGATCATAGACAGCACGGGCTCCCAGTTCCTCCTCAATCCGCAAAAGCTGGTTATATTTGGCCACCCTTTCCGTGCGCGATGGAGCGCCGGTCTTGATCTGTCCGGCATGGGTGCCCACAGCCAGATCGGAGATGGTCGTGTCCTCTGTCTCGCCCGAACGATGGGAGATGATCGTTCGATAACCGGCCTTTTTAGCCATTCCGATCACCTCAAGGGTTTCGGTCAGGGTCCCGATCTGATTGAGTTTGATCAGAATGGCGTTAGCCATTCCCCCTTTAATCCCTTTTAAGAGCCGTGTTGGATGGGTAACAAAGAGGTCGTCTCCGACCAACTGGACTTTTTTCCCCAGACGGAGGGTCATCGCCTTCCATCCTTTCCAGTCATCCTCAGCAAGACCGTCCTCAATCGTGAGGATGGGAAATTTTTTGATCAGGACTTCATAATAGGCGATCATCTCGGTTGAAGTCAATTTCGGTTTTTTTTCCGCCTTGAGAAAGTAGAATCCATTCCGGTAGAATTCGGTCGCTGCCGCATCGATCCCGAGACCGACATCCTTTCCAGGGCGATAGCCGGCCTTTCGAATGGCCTCCACGATCAGGGTGAAGGCTTCTTCATTGGATTGGAGATCCGGAGCAAATCCTCCCTCATCGCCCACAGATGTTTTGTAGCCTTTTCCCTTCAGGATCGACTTGAGATGGTGAAAGACTTCCGCCCCCATTCGCAGCGCTTCCTTAAAACTCTTAGCCCCGGCCGGAAGGACCATAAATTCCTGAATGTCCAGATTATTATCGGCATGGGCTCCGCCGTTGAGGATGTTCATCAGGGGCAGGGGAAGCCGGTTGGCCAAAGGGCCTCCGAGATGACGGTATAAAGAAACTCCCAGATGGTTAGCGGCCGCTCTCGCACAGGCCAGAGAGACTCCCAGGATGGCATTGGCACCCAATCGCCCTTTATTAGGGGTTCCGTCCAGACGGATCAGACTTGAATCGATCTTTTTCTGGTCGAGAGGATCCATCCCGAGAAGTTTTGGGGCAATCAGACGATGGATATGATTGACCGCCTTCCGGACGCCTTTCCCCAGGTATCGCTTCGGATCTTTATCCCTTAACTCTAGAGCCTCGTGGCTCCCGGTCGAAGCGCCCGAAGGAACAGCGGCCCGTCCCATAAAACCGCTATCGAGAAACACCTCCACCTCCACCGTTGGGTTTCCTCTCGAATCGATGATCTCCCTTCCGATGACTTTGGCGATGGTTGGCATATCTCATTCTCCCTTAAAATTTCGATGATGACTTCTTTGGTTCAAGATGCGTGTGCCCACATAGATGTAATGGATTCCGGAGAGAACGGTTAGAAAGGTCGTTCCGTAGATGGCAATGGGGGTCAGTTGCTTAAAGAAAGAATCATATCCCGCCAGTAAGGCGAGAAGGACGGTCGATATCTGAAAAGTGGTGGTCATCTTGCTGATGAAACTCGGATGGATTGCGGGAGGGTGACTGATGAGCATGATCACAAGAAGGCCCAGTAGAATGATGACATCGCGGGTGATGACGATGACCGAGAGCCAGCCCGGAAGAACCTCTACGATGGCAAGGGCAAGGTAAGCGGAGATGATAAGGAGCTTATCGGCAATGGGATCGAGATAGGCCCCTAACTCAGTCTTCTGGTGGGTGAGGCGCGCCAATAGGCCATCGAGTCCATCCGTAATTCCGGCGATGGCAAAAATGATCAAGGCCCACCAGAAGGAATGATCCATGATGAGGATGACAAAGGCGGGAATCAAAAGGACCCTGATGATGGTTAAGGTATTGGGCAGGTTCATCGCTTGCTTTGAAAAAGTTCGGAGTGATTAGTTCGTAGTTCGGAGTAAGAAAAAATATTTTTAAACTCCGAACTCTGAACTCCGAACACCGAACTTAAAATCATTCGTAGAAATTTCCAGCCTCGCCTTTGTAGAGGTCTTTAAAAGTGGTAAATTTGTCCAGAAAGGCCAGATCGACCTTGCCGATCGGTCCGTTTCGCTGCTTTCCGATGATGAGCTCTGCTTTGCCCTGGTTCTCCTCCTGGCGATTGTAAACTTCCTCACGGAAAAGGAAGAGGATGACATCCGCATCCTGCTCGATTGCCCCGGATTCCCGGAGGTCTGAGAGCTGGGGCCTGTTGCCGTGCCTCTCCTCGGTTTTCCGGCTGAGCTGGGAGACAGCGATGATCGGGATATTGAGCTCCTTGGCCAGGGCCTTGAGGGAGCGGGAGATTTCGGAGATCTCCTGTTGACGGCTCTCCACTCTCGCTCTCCCCTTCATCAGTTGAAGATAGTCGATGACGAGCATACCCAGACGATGATCGGCTTTGAGACGCCGCGCCTTTGCCCTCAATTCAAGGACCGAGAGCGCGGCCGTATCGTCGATGAAGATGGGCGCCTCGTAAAGCGTTCCTGCGGCGAGCGTCAGCTTGGTCCAGTCGCTCTCATGGAGGAAACCTGTCCGGAGTCGATTTCCTTCCACCTGCGACTGGGAGCAGAGCATCCGGATGACGAGTTGTTCCTTCGACATCTCAAGGGAGAAGATGGCGATAGGAGTCTTTCGCTCTATGGCGGCATACTGGGCAACGTTGAGGCAAAAGGCGGTCTTGCCCATGCTGGGCCTTCCCGCAACGATGATCAAATCCGAGGGTTGAAAACCTGCTGTCATTTTATCGAGCTCTTTAAACCCCGAAGGGATGCCGGTGATGAGCTCCTTCTTCTCATAAAGCTTTGAAATGGTGTCCAGACTGTCTTTGACAACTTCACGGATGGAGTAGAAGGCGGGTCTCACCCTTCTCTCGGAGATTTCGAAAATGGCCTTTTCCGCCTCGTCAAGAAAGTTCTCTACATCGCCCCGATCCTGATAGCTCTGCGTGATGATCTCCGTGGAGGTTTCGATCAACTTCCGGAGGACCGCCTTCTCTCTGACGATCCTGGCATAGTATTCGATGTTGGCCGCGGTGGGAACCGAATCGATCAGAGAGGCTAAGTAGGAAGCCCCCCCGATGGCGTCGAGGTGGTCCTTTTTGCGCAACTCGTTGGTCATGGTGATCAGGTCTGCAGGTTCATCCCGTTCGGAAAGGTCAATCAGCGCGCCGTAGATCTTACGATGTCCATCCCGGTAGAAATCGTCAGGGGTGAGGATCTCCATCACCTTATTGATCGCCTGATTTTCAATAAGGATGCCGCCCAGAACGGACTGCTCCGCCTCGAGGTTTTGGGGCGGGATTTTATGGGAAGAGAGTTCCGTCCCTTCCATGTTCACTCCTGAACGACCCAGACCTTGAGATGGGCGGTGACTTCCGGTTGGAGTTTAATCGCAACGGTATACATCCCCAGATTCTTGATCGGCTCTTCGAGAAGAATTTTCTTCCGGTCCACATCCAACCCGTTTTCCTTTAAAAAGGCTTCAATCTCCATGGAGGTTACGGAGCCGAAAAGCTTTCCGCTCTCCCCCACATTCTTGGCAAAGGTGCAGGAGAGTTTTTCGATTTCCTGAACCATCTTCACCGCATCCTTTTTGATCTTCCCCAGACGCTGCTGAACCAGCGCCTTCTCATGTTGCAGGGCTTTGAGGTTCTTTTCCGTGGCAAAGACAGCCTTCTTCTTCGGGATGAGGTAGTTTCTTCCATATCCATCCGAGACCTTCACCATATCCCCGATCTTTCCCAAAGAGGGGATATCCTCTAATAGAATGACTTGCATAGATGACCTCCTGGACCAGGTTGAAGGATTTAGGTTAGAGGTTGGAGGCTAAATCTTCTTGCCTCAAACCTCTAACCTCCAACCTCAGTCCAAAAATTAACTGGCTGCCGTTGTAAATGGCAGAATGGCTATATTTCGGGCCCTTTTGACGGCGACGGTGATCTGCCTCTGGTGTTTGGCGCAGTTTCCGGAGATTCTCCGGGGAACGATCTTCCCCCGTTCCGTCACAAAATATCGAAGGACCCTCGGATTTCTATAATCAATATCGAGCTTCTTATCGGTGCAAAACCGACAGACCTTTCGTCTCATGAAAGGTTTCTTCTTTCTGTCCGGAGCTGACCTTTCAGCCGGTTTTCTCATGCTCTTCTCCTCTCTTTGCTGATTTGATCTCATTTCTGATCCTGAGAGTTCGCTTCGCTCTCCTCATTGGAATGGAGATCCGATGCGATCACCTCTGTGCGGGACCTGTATCTTCCCTCGGGTGTTTCCCAATGCCTCTGATGGAGGCGGCCTTTCACTAAAAGACGCTGACCACTCCGGATCTCGGACCCGGATTGGGCCAGTTGGCCAATGGCCACAATGTGAATCAGGCCCGGATAGGAGCCTGCACGTTTGGAGTCCTGCCCGTGATGGCTCTGGCCTGGCGTCGTTAGAGAAATATTTTTTGAATCGTTTAGCTCCAGAGAAAATTGGAGCACAGGGGTCCCATCAGGTTGATGATGGAATTGCGGGGGCTTTGCCACCTTCCCTGTGAGGATGACCTGATTCACGGAGGTCATGCGTTTTCCTCTGATGCTTCCTCCGGTTGATCATCCGGAGCGGTTCCCACTGATGCTGATCCGCCTCTTTCGTCCAGACGAACGGATTGAAACTTAATGACGGCATCCATGACTCTAAAATTTCTCTCCAGTTCGGAGAGGAGGGCGGGTATTCCGGAAAAATGGATCAGGATGTACTGGCCTTTGGACTTCTTTTTGACTTCATAGGCAAGTTTTCGTTTTCCCCAGTCTTCGACCTTCAGGATCTCTCCATTGCCCTGGGTGATGATCCCTTTGATCTTCTCAAGGGCGGATTGCGCTATCCCTTCTTCGAGATCGGGGTCAAGAATAAAGATGGTTTCATACTTCCTCTCGGTTTCGAGTCGCAACGACATGGTTCACCTCCTCGTGGATTATAGCCCTAAAGCACAGTTTAGAGCAAGGGGTTTAAAAGACGAGTTAAGAGTTTTGAGTTATGAGTTTAGAGTTAATTACCCATTCTCAATTCATGATTCATCATTATTCTAAACTCATCATTAGTTGGTTTACATCCCATCCGATCTGATGACTCCTGCGATATGGCCACGGCTGACTTTCACTCTCACCTTGTCGGAGATTTCGACCGTGATCTTATCGTCCTTGATACCGGTGATCTTGCCGTAGATCCCTCCGCTCGTCAACACTTGATCGCCCTCCTTTAAATTCGAGAGCAAATTGCGATGATCTTTAGCCCGTTTCTGCTGGGGACGGATGAGCAGAAAGTAAAAGATGACAAAGATTAGGATGATGGGGAGAAAGCTTAAAAGCTGCGATTGCCCCCCGCCTCCCCCCGGTGCTCCCATTGCGTATGCCAAATCGATTCCCATAAATCCTCCTTTTTGATTTTGTTTTAACCGAAACACTTTAGTGCTTTGCCAAGAACCTTTTTTAGTCTCATTTATTGTGCCATTCCCGTGCAAACGGGAATCCAGAACCTACGAAAAACATCTGGATTCCTGCTTTCGCAGGAATGACAACCCTGAGAATTCAATGTTTAGAGCTGTTTTCAAAGAGCTAAAGTGTTACTTCTAAGCAAATGACGTTTCATTGCAGGCGAAACCTTCACCCTGCGCTTCATTCGTCTGAAAATTCTGAGCCTTATAAAATTCGACGAGCCGTCCTTCCTCAATGGCGGCTCGAATCTCCTTCATTAGTTCCATATAATAATAGATATTGTGGATCGTATTCAACCTCGATGAGAGAATTTCATTGGCCAGGTAGAGGTGTCGGAGGTAAGCCCTTGAATAGTGGCGGCACGAGTAGCAAAGACACGATTCATCAATAGGCCTTGGGTCCTCCGCATACCGGGCCTGTTTGATCGATATCTTCCCTTTGGAAGTAAAGAGCATCCCGTTTCGGGCATTCCGCGTGGGAAGGACACAATCGAAGAGATCGATCCCCTGCAGGGTTGCATGGAGAATATCTTCCGGAGTTCCCACGCCCATTAAATACCGGGGACCCTTTTCAGGCAAAAAAGGCGTGGTCCATTCCAGAATGTCCTGCATGATTGATTTGGGTTCCCCGACACTGAGCCCTCCGATGGCATATCCCTGGAAATCCAACCGGGTCAGGGCTCTGGCGCTCTCCTCCCGAAGATCCCGATACATCCCGCCCTGAACAATGCCGAAAAGAGCCGGATCGTCATTTCTTCTTGCTTTCAGGCATCTCTCAGCCCAAAAGGTCGTGAGCTTCGTTGAGGCCTTGACATATTCATGGGAAGAAGGGTAGGGCACGCATTCATCGAGGACCATGGCGATGTCAGAGCCGAGAGTGCTCTGAATCTCCATCACCTTCTCGGGTGTAAGAAAATGTTCCGAGCCATCGATATGGGACTGAAAGGTGACTCCATCCTCCGAGATCTTCCGCAGTTTCGCCAGGCTGAAAATTTGATAACCGCCGCTATCCGTTAGGATGGGCCTCTCCCAGTGGATGAAACGATGAAGCCCTCCCAGCCGGCCTATGGTCTCATGGCCGGGTTTGAGGTAGAGGTGGTAGGTGTTTCCTAAAATACCCTCCACGCCAACCTCCACCAGTTCTTCAGGCGTGAGCGACTTGACCGTTCCCTGCGTCCCCACGGGAAGAAAGGCCGGGGTCGTGATAGCACCGTGGCGGGTGACGATCCGTCCCAGTCTCGCCTTTGAAGAGCCCTCTTTTCTAAGGATCTCGAATTGAAAAGCCATCACTTTTTCGCTATGCGCATAGCGCTAAGCGCTTAGCGTCTTTCTACAGGATCAGCATGGCGTCGCCATAGCTGTAAAAACGGTATTCTTTTTTAACGGCTTCCCGATAGGCATTCAAGGTAAAGTCTCTGCCTGCAAAAGCCGAAACCAGCATGATCAGCGTCGATTTGGGAAGATGGAAGTTGGTCACCAATCCATCGATCACCCCGAAAGGGTAGGGTGGATGGATGAAAAGAGAAGCGTGTCCTCTTCCAGGCTTCATCCGGCCTCCCCTTTCAGAGAAAGATTCAAGGGCGCGGGTCGTTGTCGTTCCAACGGCGATCACTCTTCCTCCCCGTTCTTTAGCCTGATTAATCTCTCCTGCGACTTCTTCCGTTATCTCCACCCACTCTTTTTCCATCGGGTGTTCTTCAACTTCTTCTGTTTTTACCGGAGTGAAAGTGCCTGGTCCGATGTGAAGGGTGATCAATGTGATCCCCACCCCTTTCTCCTTTAAAGTTTGGATCATCGATTCCGTGAAATGAAGGCCTGCAGTGGGAGCCGCAATCGATCCATCTTTTTCGGCGATGACCGTCTGGTAGCGATCCCGATCGAACGGTTCATCTTCTCTCTTGATATAAGGGGGCAAAGGGATATGGCCGAAATTTCGGAGGAGATCTTCAATCGGTCTTCCTTCGGGAAAAGTCATCTTTCCCCTTCCGGCCTTTACTTGTTTCAGCTCTCCATAGGCCTCCTGACCGAATTGGATTCGAGTCCCACTCTTCACCTTTTCGGAATTTCTGATCAGAACCTCCCATTCCCCTTTTGCTCCATTCCATGAAGGGATGAGAAGGATTTCAACCTTTCCCCCGGTCTCTTTATTCCCGATCAACCGGGCGGGAAGAACACGGGTATTATTCATTACCAGAAGATCACCGGAGCGCAGGTAATCCGGGAGTTCTCCGAAGTTCCGATGCTCAATAGCGCCTTGGGTTCGACTGAGGACCATTAAGCGGGACTCTCCCCGCCGGGGGGATGGATACTGAGCAATTAACGATTTGGGAAGGTTGTAATCAAACTCCTCAATTCTCATGTCTCAGGCATAAAAAAGGATTTTAAACTCAATTAAGTTAACAGGTTAAATCTAAATCCGCAAGTGTAACCTCTCGGTTATGGGAGGGCATATAATTCCTGAAAAAATTTAATTACACCCGATAGGCGGGACATTCTCTCCGAGCCAGAGGCTCTTCTGAGCCGGAGGCTTGTCCCGCCTATGTTGGAAGTGGGGTTAGACCTGCAGCAGGCCCCGCCTATCGACTCCATCTATCAATGAAATGAAATTCTCCCTATAACCGAGGGATTATCCGCAAGTCAATATTTGACTTTTAAGAGGTCTTCGATTAATTTAGAATTAGTTTTTCAATATAACTCGAGGCAATGATGAAAACATTTTCTTATAAAGATTCGGGCGTCGATGTTGAGAAAGGGGACTCGTTCGTCCAGGCGATCAAATCGATGGTTGAGGCGACCTTTCGGCCGGAGGTAATGACAAAGATCGGCGGTTTTGCGGGTTGCGTTTCTCTCAATCTCGAAAGGTATAAGAAACCCATTCTGGTCTCCTCAACGGATGGTGTGGGAACGAAATTGAAGATCGCATTCCTGATGGACCGCCATGACACCGTGGGAATTGATCTGGTGGCCATGTGCGTCAATGACATTGTGGTCAGCGGAGCCAGACCGCTCTTCCTGCTGGACTATTTTGCCACCTCGCGCTTGGATCAGGAGAAAGCGATCCAGGTGGTGAGTGGTATTGCCAAGGGATGTGTGGAAGCGGAATGTTCCCTCATCGGCGGCGAGACCGCCGAGATGCCCGGATTTTACGGGGAGGGCGAATACGATCTTGCCGGTTTTGCCGTGGGCATTGTGGAGGATGCCCAACTGATCGACGGCTCCAGTGTCACCGTGGGGGACAGGTTGATCGGTATCGCATCGAGCGGACTCCACAGCAACGGGTACTCCCTGGTGAGAAAGGTCATTCTCGAACACCACCGGATGGACCTCGGCAAAAGGGTGGAAGAGATCGGAGAGGTTCTGGGAGAAGCGCTCCTTCGTCCCACACGAATCTATGTCAAGACGGTTCTCAACCTTGTCAGGGATTTCAAAATCGGAGGAATCGCCCATATCACAGGCGGAGGGATCACCGGAAATCTTCCGAGGGTCATTCCAAGTGGCTGTAAGGCGATCGTCCATAAAGGGACATGGGAAGTCCCTCCCATCTTTCCATTCTTAAAAGAGAAAGGAAATATTCCGGAAGATGAGATGTTTAAAACCTTCAATAATGGGATCGGTATGATTCTCGTTGTCAAGAGCAGGGAGGCAGAGGAGATTTTGGAAAGGCTTCACTCGATGGGCGAGAAGGCCTCTCTTATCGGGGAGATCGGGAAGGCAGAGAAGGGGCAGGATCCCATCGAGTTCGCTTGAAAAGCAATGGGTCTACCAATCTCTTGTATAGGGTCAGTTCCTATTATCATGCCACGAAAGAGATTGTCTCCGAAAATCAAACAAACAGCATGAAACATCAACACAAAGTCTTTGATGTGGCCATATTGGGCGCCGGGCTGAGTGGCTTGATCGCCGCCACCCGGCTGGCAAAGGAGAACCATAGCGTTCTGCTTCTTAAAGAAGAAGGATATCGTTCTTCTTATACAAGAGACGGGTACCGCTTTGTTCCTTATTCAAACTTTTCAGAAAAACAGATTCAAACAAGGCTTCTGAAAAAAATATCTCCCCAAACGGATCACCGGGAAAATCAAAAGAAGGGAGATAAACCGGAACAGAAAGTCTCTTTTCAGGTGATCCTCCCCGAAGCAAGGATCGACCTTTATCGTAAGCGTTCCCTTCTCCAGAGGGAATGGAGAAGAGAATTCCCGGAGGAATTGAATCAAATAGAAAACTTTTATGCTGAACTGGAACGAATCAAACAGGTTTTGAAAAAGGTAAAAAGCAAGGCCCCCCCTGGATCCAATTTCCCTATCTGGAACAGGTCTTTCCTCAAGAGATGGTTATCATTTGATGGCCTTCCTAAAGGGGGAACGGATAAATGGCTCTCTTCATTCTCGCCTGAATTTAAAAAATTTATTGAGCTGCAGATGATCTCTCACGGGAATCTCTACTCAGACTCTTTTCCCATCCCCCTGGTTTCGCACCTTATATTTAATGACGAAGGGGACGAATGGGAGGAGAGTGTTGATCTGGAAAAAGTGACGCAGGGCATGATTGAGAGATTCATCCAAACAGGAGGAAGCGTTGAAGACATTGAAGGGGTCGAGAAAGTGCAGATGAAGGGAAGGAGAGAATTTTCCCTCTCGTTAAAGGGAGATGAAAAGATTTTTCGATCCCGGACTCTTGTTTTGAATTCCCCTCTCCGTTGCCTTTCGAACCTCTTTGGGAAGAAAGGAAAGGCCCTTTCAAGGTGGGGAAAAAAGATTCGACCCCGCTATGTAATGGTTCCATTCTTTTTAGGGATTCGTGAGAGGGTGATTCCAGTCGGCATGAGAAACTCCCTTGTCTCCATTCTGAATCTCCAAAAACCTTATGAAGGAGGAAACCTCCTCTTTCTCAGACTGAGCAGAAAAGGGGATGAGAATCAGGCCCCGGAAGAGAAAAGAGCGCTTACGGTCCAGAGCTTAATGTCTTGTGGAGGATCGCAAAAGGATTCCATCTCTGACCTGCAGGATGGGGTGATGAATCATTTAAAGCATCTATTCCCATTTCTGGAAAATCACATTGAGTTCATCGACCGGAAATGGGCGGACGATCAGATGGATTGCTGGTCCTACCCGCACTTTCTTTATGAGGTTGTTTCCGATTTTCAATGGAGAAGGGGGGTGGTCCCCACGCGGATATCGAATCGTCTCTACTTCACCGGGAAAGAGAATTTTCCTTACCTGGGAGTGGAAGGAGAAATTCTGAGCGGTTTAAAAGCGGGGGAGGAGATTTCGAATAAGTTCGGTTAATAGGGCCAGTGCTGTTTATCTTTTTTTTGACCGGGATGAGGGGGATTCTTCCTCGTCAAAATCCTCACCGTACATATCATAAAGCTTGCTCAACGTTTTCGGTTTTTCATCGTCAGCGAAAAAGATATCTCTCGACATTGATTCCGACCATCTTTCATAGCTGATGTGATTTTCTTGATCCCTTAGCATCTTCTTATTCCCATAATGGTTGGTTTCGTTATTATATTATCAGCAAATTCTTTGCCAACTCTTAACAAAAACCCACATTAGAGCCTAACTAATTGATAATAAATAAGAATAATTAGATTCGCTCGAAAGGATTTACAAAAAGTAAGTAAAACCCTAACATAAATTGTCACCCGTCTAAACAGTATTTGTCTCCCTATATATGATGGTTTCGTAAAAAGTCTGAAAATCCCATTATCAGTCATTCCTGCGCAAGCAGGAATCCAGTATTTTTAGATAGTTAGAATTCTCTGGATTCCCGTTTTCACGGGAATGACGACTTTTTACGATTCCATCATATATGGGAAGCGTAAGCTAAAATGAAGGAAAATATGCCCTACTATCTCGTGTTCTTTTCCCGTGTTCTTTTTGCTTGACATAACACTTCGCTGTTCGTATATTTAGCAATGCCTAAAGCGAAGTAAACATTAAACCTGAAAGGAGGGATTAGGATGAAAGTATTCAAATGTTTTACGATGGTTTTGATGCTCCTTGCAGCGGGCAGCATGTCTGTTGCAGGAACCCTTGACGAAGTCCGTGCGAGAGGGGTTGTTGTCGTTGGCGTGAACCCAGGCGTGGCTGGGTTCAGCATGCCCGATGAAAAGGGGGTGTGGAAAGGCCTTGACGTGGATACGGCTAAAGCGATTGCTGCCGCTGTGTTTGGAGATGTCAACAAGGTGAAATATGTCGCCCTCACAGCCGTCCAGCGTCTCCCCGCTCTTCAGTCAAAAGAGATAGATGTCCTGTGCCGTAACACCACCATTACTTTGACCCGTGAAACCGTGAGCGGTCTCAATTTTGTTCACGTGAATTACTATGACGGCCAGGGGTTTCTGATCCCCAAGAAGCTGAAAGTAAAGAGCGCTAAACAATTGAAAGGGGCCACGGTCTGCACCCTTCCAGGGACAACGACCGAAATGAATGCAGCTGATTATTTCCGGAAAAACAAAATAGGTTGGAAGCCGGTCGTCATTGAGAACCCCGCCGAGTTGAACAAGGCCTTCTTTGCCGGCCGCTGTGATGTCCTGACCTCGGACGCTTCTCAGTTGGCTGCCATACGCTCCATAGCCCCGAATCCCGATGATTACACCGTTTTACCCGAGATCATTTCCAAGGAACCCCTTGCTCCTGTGGTCCGTCATGGAGACGATCAGTGGTACGACATCGTCAACTGGACAGTCATGGCTCTGATCGAGGCTGAGGAACTGGGTATTACATCGGCGAATGTGGACGAAATGTTAAAGAGCACGGATCCCCAGATCCAGCGTTTTCTCGGAGTCACCCCAGGCTATGGGAAGGCTCTCGGTCTCGATGAAAAGTGGGCCTATAACATCATCAAGCAGGTGGGTAACTATGGTGAAATCTTTGAGCGCAATGTGGGTCCCAAAACACCCCTTAAGCTTGAGCGGGGTTTGAATGATCTGTGGACAAGGGGTGGACTCATGTACTCCTTCCCGTTCAGATAATCCTTAAGAGGGTGCCCCGAAAACAGGGCACCCTTTTTCAAATCACTGTGAGTCGAAAGACGACCGGTCGGAGGCACAGAAGTCAGTCCCCCGGTGATTGCAGAACATATTCTTTCAGGAAGCAACCGGACCTTTGAACAAAGGTGAGAGGCTTCAAGAACAGCGCTGTATCGAAAAAGACACCCTTCTGGCTTGACCCCAAGAAAAGGGCCATCCTGTTTCAATTGATGACCTTCGTGATGGTGGGGTTGTTGGCCTACTATCTCATCTCCAACACTCTGATCAACCTCGAAAAACAGAAGATTGCCACAGGATTCAGCTTTCTCCACAAAGAATCCTCTTTTGAGATCGGCGAATCCCTGATCCCCTATTCGGCAGCCAATACTTACGCACGTGCCCTTCTGGTGGGCATCCTTAATACCGTCAAGGTCGCTTTCATCGGCATCGTGATCACCATCCTTCTGGGCACAATCATCGGCGTGGCAAGGCTTTCCACCAACTGGCTCATCTCAAAGCTGGCAGCCCTCTACATCGAGCTCATGCAGGATATTCCTGTGCTCCTCCAGTTATTTTTCTGGTATGCCATCTTTTATGAAACCCTTCCTCCTCCGAGGGAAGCCATCAGCCCGGCTGCAGGAATCTTCATGTCTAACCGGGGAGTGGCGTTTGCTGTTCCCGAGGGGCATCCTGCTCATCTTTATATGTTTCTGGCCTTTGTAGCCGGATGCGGGATCGTGTATCTGATGCGCCGTTGGGCAAGAAAACGGCAGGAAAAAACAGGGCAGATCTTTCCGGTTTTTCGCGTCTCCATAGGGATCCTCGTAGGATTTCCCTTTTTGACCTGGTGGGCCTTCGGCGCTCCCATGGGAATGGATGTTCCCGTACTCGAGGGCTTTAACTTTGAGGGTGGTTTAACCTTGAGTCCCGAGTTCATTGCCCTCCTCCTTGGCCTCGTCCTCTATACGGCCGCTTTTGTTGCCGAGGTGGTCCGTGCAGGAATTCAGTCAGTCAGCAAAGGCCAGAGAGAGGCGGCCATGTCCATCGGTCTCAGGCCAGTTCCCGTGTTAAATCTGGTGATCTTACCCCAAGCCCTCAGGGTCATTGTTCCACCCTTGACCAGCCAGATGCTTAACCTGACAAAGAACAGTTCTCTGGCCGTAGCCATTGGTTACCCGGATTTTGTCTCCGTGGCCAATACGACCATCAATCAGACGGGACAGTCTATAGAGGGAGTCGCCATTATCATGGCGGTCTATCTTTTTTTCAGTCTGACCACATCAGCCTTTATGAACTGGTATAATAAGAGAGTCGCCCTTGTAGAGAGATAACATGGAACAAGCAGTCCAGGTAAAAGAGTTAAGACCTCCTATAACCCACATTGGCGTTATCGGTTGGGTAAAAAACAACTTGTTTAACGGGGTGTTCAACTCCATTCTCACCATCGTGACCCTTTTCTTGCTGTGGAAAGTTGTGCCCCCTTTCTTCCGTTGGGCATTGATTGATAGCGCATGGCATACAACCGGTCAGGCCTGCAGACAGGCTGCGGGCGCCTGCTGGTCGATCATTTCAATGAACTATCGTTTTATTCTCTTCGGCTTCTATCCATATGAAGAGCAATGGCGTCCTTTGCTCGCGATGTTGATCCTTTTCGGTCTTCTCTTTTACAGCAGGGACCGGAGCCACTGGAAAAAACCTTTGGCTTATGCCTGGATCATCGGGCTTTTCACGATGGGCCTCCTCATGAAAGGAGGCATATTTGGACTGTCCTCCGTAGAGAGCACGCAGTGGGGCGGCCTGCCTCTTACGCTCCTTCTCGCTGTTTTCGGTCTTACCGCTGCGTACCCTTTGGGGGTTATCCTGGCGCTGGGTCGACGATCGCAGATGCATGGTGTCAAAGCCCTGTGTATCTTGTACATCGAATTAATCCGCGGCGTCCCCCTGATCAGCCTCCTCTTCATGTCCTCCATCATTTTCCCTCTCTTCCTGCCCGAAGGGGTCACCTTTAACAAGATCCTCAGGGCCCAGGTGGCTATTATCCTGTTTACATCCGCTTATATTGCTGAGGTGGTCCGTGGTGGTTTGCAGGGCATGTCACGCGGACAGTATGAGGCGGCGGAGTCTATTGGATTAAACTATTACCTGACCATGAGGCTAGTCATCTTACCCCAGGCATTGAAGATCGTCATTCCACCCACAGTAAGCCAACTCATTTCTGCCTTCAAGGACACCTCGTTGGTGGTCATTATTGCCCTCTTTGATCTCCTGAAGACGACTCAGTCCGTGCTCTCCAATCCTGAATGGATGGGATTCAGCCGTGAGGCCTATGTGTTTGTTGCCATCCTTTATTTCTTAGGGTGTTTCTCCATGTCCAACTACAGCCGAAAATTGGAAAAGGAATTGTCAAGAGGGGATTGAACGAAATGAATACTGAAAAGAAAGCATCTGAAGGTCAGATGATTGAATTTATCGATGTGCATAAGTGGTTTGGTGAATTTCATGTGCTCCAGGGTATAAATTTATCCGTAGATAAACAGGAACGTATTGTCATCTGTGGTCCTTCAGGATCTGGGAAATCCACACTGATTCGATGTATCAATCGTCTGGAGGAACATCAGAGGGGGCGCATCGTTGTCGACGGAATTGAGTTGATCAATAACACCAAAAATATTGAGAAAATCCGCGCTGAAGTGGGCATGGTCTTTCAACACTTCAACCTTTTTCCGCACCTCACGATTGTTGAAAATTTAGCCCTGGGCCCCATCTGGGTGAGAAAGGTTCCTAAGAAAGAAGCGGAAGAGGCGGCCATGTATTACCTGGACAAGGTGCATATCCCTGAGCAGGCTCGAAAATATCCCGGCCAACTCTCCGGAGGCCAGCAGCAGCGGGTCGCCATTGCCCGCAGTCTATGTATGAATCCCAAGGTTATGCTCTTTGATGAGCCCACCTCAGCCCTTGATCCCGAAATGATCAAGGAAGTGTTAGATGTCATGATCGAGCTTGCCCAGGAGGGGATGACCATGATCGTCGTCACTCACGAAATGGGCTTTGCCAGGAGCGTGGCGCACAGGGTGCTCTTTATGGACTTCGGCAAGATTGTCGAGGGAAACACACCTGAGGAATTCTTCAAAAACCCGCAGCACGAACGGACCAGGCTTTTTCTGAGCCAGATCCTTCACTAAACCTTTAATCCGCGGCCCCTATTCCTTTGACATACAAGACTACTTTTAATATACTTAACCCATCAAAAAAGGACTCCCAAGCAATTGCGAGAGGAATTTCCTGTTCATCGTAAAAAATTGGAGGAGCTGAACAAAGAGGATCAAAGCGATGGTTGAGTCCAAAAAAACAGGTCCAATATTTTCCAATCCTACGGGGAACGAAAGCAAGCCTGTTCAGAATTTGTCCGATGACATTCGTAAAGGTCTCACCACGGCAGCGATTAAGCGTGCCATACGTGAAAGTCTGTTTTATCTCCAGGCCAGGTTTCCAGCCGTTGCCACAAGGAACGATTACTATCTGGCTTTGGCATATGCTGTACGTGATCGATTGTTACACCGGTGGTTGAGAGCCGCTCAGACCTATTATGAGAAGGCGAGCCGGACGGTTTGCTACCTGTCCGCCGAATTTTTGCTGGGCCCGCAACTCAACAACAACTTGATCAACCTGGGTATTCAGGACCAGGTGCGGCAAGCGGTCAAAGAAATGGGGCTGGATCTGGATGGCCTGCTCGAACAGGAGGAGGAACCCGGTCTCGGCAATGGCGGTCTTGGACGATTGGCCGCGTGCTATATGGATTCCTTAGCCACGTTGGAGATTCCCACCATCGGATACGGGATTCGCTATGAATTCGGCATCTTTGACCAGGAGATTCGTGACGGATGGCAGGTCGAAGTGACCGATAAGTGGTTGCAATTGGGCAATCCTTGGGAGATACCCCGTCCCGAGATTGCTATTAACGTCAAGTTTGGTGGACATACCGAAGCTTTTAACGATGGGCAAAGCAATTATCGGGTGCAGTGGACCCCGGATCGAGTGGTCAAAGGGATTGCCTACGACACCCCGTTGGTCGGTTATAAGGTCAATACGGCAAATTTCCTCCGTCTCTGGAAGGCTGAGGCCTGTGAATCGTTTGATTTTCAATCGTTCAACATCGGCGATTACTACGGGGCGGTCGATGAAAAAGTGTTCTCGGAGAACATCACCAAAGTGCTTTACCCGAATGATGAGCCAGCCGCAGGGAAGCAATTGCGATTGGAGCAGCAATATTTTTTCGTCTCATGCGCCCTTCAAGACATGATCCGCATCTATCTCCAACGGGAAAAGACCCTGGATAACTTTCATATCAAATATGCGGTGCAACTGAATGACACTCATCCCTCCATTGCGGTAGCGGAGCTGATGCGGTTGCTGGTGGACGAGCATCTGATGGGCTGGGATCAGGCCTGGGAGATCACCCGAAAAACGTTCGCTTACACCAACCACACCTTATTGCCGGAGGCGTTGGAAAAGTGGCCCCTCCGGCTCTTTGGCCGCCTGCTGCCCAGGCATCTGGAGATCATCTACGAAATCAACCGACGTTTTTTGGATGAGGTGCGACTGAGCGATCCGGATGATGAGGGTCGGGTGGCCCGGTTGTCAATGATCGACGAGACCGGAGAACGTTATATCCGGATGGCTCACCTGGCTTGTGTAGGCAGCCATACGATCAATGGAGTGGCCAAACTCCATACCGAACTTTTAAAACAGGATGTCCTCCGAGATTTCTATGAGCTCAGGCCGGAGAAGTTTTACAACATCACCAATGGGGTCACCCCTCGGCGATTTCTTGTGCTCAGCAACCCAAGATTAACACAGCTCATTACGAGTCGGATTGGTGATGGCTGGATCAAAAATCTGGACGAACTCAAACGTTTGGAACCATTGGCAGATGACACCGATTTTAGGGCGGAGTGGCGTCAAGTAAAGCATGAGGTCAAATGTGATCTGGCCTCTCAGATCCGGGAGCGCGTGGGCATCATGGTTGATCCTCATTCCATGTTTGACATTCAGGTAAAGCGCATCCATGAGTATAAACGCCAGCACCTGAATGTGCTCCATATCATCACGCTCTTCAATCGCATCAAGAAAGATCCGGATATGGAGATTATCCCCCGAACCTTCGTCTTTGGTGGTAAGGCTGCACCTGGCTACTATATGGCAAAACTGATCATTAAATGGATCAACTCCGTAGCAGAGGTGATCAACAATGACCCGGATGTCCGAGATCGCCTGAAGGTTGTCTTCTTTCCGGACTTAAATGTTAAGAATGGGCAACGAATCTACCCGGCTGCAGATCTGTCGGAGCAGATTTCAACTGCAGGAAAAGAGGCTTCAGGAACGGGCAATATGAAGTTTGCCCTGAACGGAGCATTAACGATCGGCACGCTGGATGGAGCCAATATCGAGATTCGGGAAGAAGTGGGAAGCGACCAATTCTTTCTCTTTGGATTAACTGCAGAAGAGGTGTTCAACCTAAAAGCCAATGCCTACAACCCAGGGGAATACTACCAATCCAATCATTCCTTAAGAGAGGCAATAGATCTCATCCATTCCGGTTTCTTTTCTCGTGAAGACACCAAACTATTTGAACCCCTGATTCATTCATTGCTCTATCGGGATGAATATATGGTCTTTGCTGATTACCAGTCATACATCGAATGCCAGGATAAAGTGAGTCAAGCCTATCGCAATCAGGAGGAATGGTCGAAGATGTCTATCCTCACCGTATCCCGGATGGGTAAATTTTCATCAGATAGATCCATTCGGGAATATTGTGAAAAGATCTGGCGGGTAGAACCGGTCCATATCCAGTTAGAATAAACAATAATGGTGACCCAATGCGTTCCCATAAAAAACCCGCTTTTAACTCTTCCCTCCTGAAAGGCTTCGTTTAGTATTGATTGTGCAACCGAACAGTATACTCTTTATAGGGGGCAGATGTGAATGCTAAGAAAATAGACCTGACCCTCCACTGTATTTAAACAAACTGCGGACTATTTACTGAAACAAACGATTGACAGACCCTTCACCACTTTGTAGATTACAACCATCTACCATCCCCAGCATAAATACTGGGGCTTTCTAACGGGGTAGACCTGCCGGCAAAAACGGACTGTGGGCGACAGGTTCCGCCGAGGCTCCGTTGAAACCAGGCTGGAGGAGGAGGATGGGCAAGTACATCATGGCCCTGGATCAGGGAACGACCAGCTCGAGGACAATTATTTTCAACCAAGCCGGCGAGATCGTTTCATCGTCCCAGCAGGAGTTCGAACAGATCTATCCCCGACCCGGATGGGTGGAACACGATCCCGAGCAGATCTGGGCCTCCCAGCTCCAAACGATCCGGGAAGCACTCGGCAGGGCAAATCTCCAGGCCGGTGAGATTTCCGCCATCGGAATCACCAACCAGAGGGAGACCACGGTCCTCTGGGACCGCCGAACGGGCAAGCCGACATACAACGCCATCGTCTGGCAATGCCGAAGGACCGCCGACTTCTGCAAGGAGCTTCAGGAAGAAGGGTTCGACGCCAAGCTGAGGGAGAAGACCGGGCTGGTTACGGATGCCTATTTTTCCGGGACCAAGCTCAAGTGGATTCTGGACCACGTACCCGGAGCGAGAAGAGAGGCGGAGCAAGGCCACCTCGCCTTCGGCACCATTGACAGCTGGCTCGTGAACAGGCTCTCCGGGGGCAAGGTCCACGTCACAGATTACTCAAACGCCTCCCGAACACTCCTGTATAATATCCACGAGCTGAGATGGGATGATGAGATTCTGGAGCGTTTCGACATTTCTCCATCTCTCCTTCCCGAGGTCGTGCCTTCCAGCCACCCTGTGGCCTGCACCGACTTGGAGATCCTGGGCGCCTCCGTTCCCATCGCCGGGATCGCCGGAGATCAGCAGGCAGCCCTTTTCGGGCAGTGCTGTTTCGACCCGGGCATGGTCAAAACTACCTATGGGACGGGTTGTTTCATGCTGATGAACACCGGCCGGAAGGCTAAACCCTCCGCATGCGGCCTCCTGACCACCATTGCGTGGGGATTGGGAGGGGAAATTACCTACGCCCTTGAAGGAAGCGCCTTCATCGCCGGCGCGGTTATCCAGTGGCTGAGGGATGAGCTAAAGCTGATCCGTTCCGCCGAGGAGAGCGAATACTGGGCGTCAATGGTGGAGGATTCAAACGGGATTTACCTGGTCCCAGCCTTTGTCGGGCTGGGCGCACCCCATTGGGATCCCCATGCCCGGGGCGCCATCCTTGGGCTGACGCGGGGCGTCAACCGCAGCCATCTCGTGCGGGCGGCCCTCGAATCGATCGCTTTTCAGAGCAAGGAGATCGTCGACTGCATGGCCCGCGACTCCGGCCTTGACCTGACAGAGCTGAGGGTGGACGGGGGCGCCGCCGCCAACAATCTGCTCTGTCAGTTTCAAGCCGACCTCCTCGACATCCCCGTTAGGCGGCCGAAGGTTCTCGAAACCACGGCTCTGGGAGCCGCCTACTTAGCCGGGCTGGCCGTCGGATACTGGAGGGATAAAGAAGAGATTTCAGCCAACTGGTCCGTGGGCTGCGAATTCCATCCCCGGATGTCCCAGAACCGGCGCCGGAATCTCGTCACGGGGTGGGAGCGGGCGGTGGCCCGCTCGAAGAACTGGGCCTCTCCAGAACAGGAAGGATAATTGCGGGACAAAACCGCTTTGGCAGAGGGGCCTAATTAAATGCCTTAAATAATTTGTCAGTGATGCGTTTTCCCGGAAGTTAGTTATTTAAAAAACTTACCAACGTTGCTGCTCATTGGAGACCTCGTACGGGACAATGCTGGGCCTCTTGCTGAGCCTTGAAATAAACTAGACCTTGGTGCCAGGCAATGGTAATTTGATATTAGAGGCAGCGGGTGAAGGAAATGGGTACGGGAGTAGGTCAAAAGAAATTCGAGATGAACCGTCGTCAATTCCTACGATACTCTGCCTGCGGTGGCGTATCGTTGGGGTTAGGGAATCTCATCTCTTGTTCAGAGACCATTCGAATCCCAAAGGTCAATGCACTTTTCGGAGACATCCAGATTATTGATGCCCATGCCCATCCTGACTGGGATTGTCAATGCCCAGCCTCCGAGCGGCCCCCCTATACCTCCACCATAAAATATATGAAAGAATTGGGGATGGTCGCCAGTTGCTTTGCTGCAGTAGGCGATCAAGTGCACTGGCGCCGGGGTCGATTGAGGGATACCGAATACGGAAGCACCATGACCCAGCTAAACTGGTGGAAAGGCGACTTACGTTCAGGTAAGATCAAACTGGTACTCAAGGCCTCCGATGTGCCGAAGGCTATCGGACCCGACTCTCCTCCTGGTGCGATTTTATCTATCGAGGGGGGAGACCCATTGGAAGGAAAGCCTGAAAGGGTCAACGAGTTCTACCGGTACGGTGTCAGGATGATTACCTTGATACACTACCGAAATAATGAGCTTGGAGATTTAATGGCATCACAGGAAGGGGTACCTCCCGGTCCGAGGAACAATGGTCTGACCCCGGCTGGACGCAAGGTGGTGGAGCGGATGCAGGAATTGGGTATGGTGGTGGATGTGGCCCATGCGGATTCGGCTACTCTGAAGCAGATCGCAGAAATGACTGAAAGACCGCTGCTCGATTCGCATACGAGCCTTTGCCCTGTCGAAGACCTGGTGAGGTGTCGCAGAGATCGTACGTGGAAGGATATGGAACTGGTGGCGAAGACAGGGGGTGTGGTTTGTACTTGGTCTTTCGCGCGTAAGTTTCGGATAACCTTCATGGATTGGGCGCGAGAAATACTTCAGATGAAGAGACGACTGGGGATCGCCCATGTAGGCCTTGGAACGGATGGGGGGTGGCCCCCCGGCGACTCAGTCAATGGCTACAGGGACATTCGAGATTTGACTGGTCTCATGGCCGCGATGAAGGATGTGGGGTTCTCGCATGACGAGATCGCAGCGTACATGGGCGGGAATCTTCTTGGGCTCCTCCGAAGTTGCATCAGTTAAGTGAGGAAATTCGAACATAAATTTGGTTGTTGTGCATTGGGAGACAGAGATATGAAAAGTATGGGGTCACATCTTCACGGGCTGTTGCCCGAATCCCATTCAGAGAGCTCGAGGCCTAAAGTTCCCGCTTTTAATATATCACAGATTAACGAAACGTAATGGCACGTTTCGTATGAAATCAAGGGTAAGGAGTTATTTTATCCCATTTACAACAGGTCCTATAAAGCCCGTAGAAGGGGACGTTGTTGAAAACATTCACTTTACTATGCCGGATTCGTAATGTTGGATGGCTTTGCATATCGCAGAGGTACAGACTCCGAGATGCCTCGCAATCTCAGCCATGGACATCCCTAACTCATAACATAAATGGTAGGATAGCTTACCCCTGACTCTTGAAACCTTTTTTCTCTGGCCCCCGCATCGAAGTTCTTCTTCCCCAATGCATTCCTCCGCACATATCCTGCTGATCATATCCTCCGCTGTTCTTTTCCTCTCCCCTATCCGGACCTGCCTTCGTAATTTCTTATCCGCCTCTCTCAGGATACGATTGACAAAATCACCTCTTCCCAGAATACGGGCATCATATGGAGCCCTCCCTTTGCGATCTCTCAGGGACAGGACCTGAGACCATCCTCCCAGGCTCCTGATCAGTCCCCCTCCCGAAAGCTCTGCTCGTCTCCCCTGAGCCTTGCCTTCCTCCACAAACCTCCGATATGCTCGAAGCGCCCTGCTTCTCTGGGCACCGAAGCGCTCAAGAATATAATCTTTCTCCTGCCAGGCCTTCTTCAGCCTTCCCACCAACACACTGTACCCACACCATGGATACCCTTCCAACTCTTTAACGCTTTGAACCACCCCAGCTCTCAAGGGATTTAGATGGATATAGCGAACCAATTCGAGCAGGTAGGGGTCTTCTTCACAGACAATGGATTTATATCGATTCTGAAATAGGTGGCCAATGCGCTGATGTCTCCGGTTATACCAGATGGCATAGCCGGTTAGAAGGGAGCGCATGAATTTAGAAATCCCCTGGGGCCCACTGAGCATCAAGAGATGAACATGATTGTCCATCAGGGCCCAGGCCAAAATCCTGGCTCCGGTTTTATCAACCAGAGGATCTATCCTGGATAGGAAATTCTGCCTGTCCTGGTCATTAAGAAACTGGAACTCCGATATAAGGATTGAAAAAAAATAAAATAATTTTACAAAACTTGCGGCATTGAAATTTGAACATGTAATTTGGGACCTTTGCCAAAAGGTGTCTGAATCGCCTTGGGTGGGTTGATGGGGGGTTGTTTTGGCGTAGAATGAGGGGGGAGTCATGGAACAAAAAATAATGCATCTAAAGCCACTAAAAACTGTTTCTATCTTATTGATATTATTACACTATATAGATTTACCGATTTGACAAGTGCGCTCCTTTATGCGTATCCTGTGGTTATGATAACCCGGGAGCAGATGCAGACCACCCTGATCGAGCGACTCTTCTGGCACACCGCAGAACGAGAGGATTC
The DNA here is from genome assembly GCA_030017685.1 of Thermodesulfobacteriota bacterium. Classification (GTDB taxonomy): domain Bacteria; phylum Desulfobacterota; class BSN033; order BSN033; family UBA1163; genus RBG-16-49-23. The sequence continues at coordinate 120,557 of JASEHH010000001.1, forward strand.
AAAAGTGGCCCATCATCTTTTTTGTCGTAAAGAGATGGACACGGTCTATACGCTGGATGAAGCTACCCTCTTTGATTTCTTCTTTCATTATTTGCGAGAGATCGAGGTCTTCCCTCTTTTGGAGAATCTTGATCCCCAGACTCAAGAGAGAAAAAACATACCCTTTATTCAATTGGTCTTGATCTTTTTGATGAAGGTCATTGGCTCGATTCCCAAGATGGAGCCGGTGTGGGAGCTTCTGTTGACCGATGAGTTACTGATGAGTCTTTGTGGGTTTAACGCCTATCAGGTGAACAACGGCAGTTGTGAGAGGGGAACGAAGCTGCGCAAGACCCCCATGCCGGAGGTACGTGGGGCTCTTTGTGTGGACACGTTGGCCAACCAGATGACGGAGATAACGCCACGGAGGATGGAGCATTTCTTTAACCGATGTATTGAGCGGGTGGCCCAGGCCCATGTGTTTCCCAAATATATTCATGGGGCCTGTGATACGACGCTTTATGAGACGACGGATCAATTTGAAGGGTGTGGTTCGGTTCTGCGGGAGCGGAAGGTAAAGGCCCGGGGTTATCGTAAGTCTGGGGAGCTCAAAGCGGTCAAGGTATGGCTCTATGGGTGGAAGGTCTGGGCGATCTATGAGCTTCAGACAGGGATTCCCTTGGCGATAAAGATTGACACGATAGAGAAGCCAGATAATCTTCATATCCTGGCTGTCCTAGAGCAGGCCAAAGAGAATGTGAAGGGGAGCAGTGTCATTCGTTCCTTGGTGGTGGACCGAGCCTTTCTGGACGGAAAGAGCTTATATGAGATCGATCAGCAGGGGATTGAATTTGTGATTCCTTTGAAGAGCAATATGGGGGCGACGAAGGATGCCCGATCCCTTGCCTTGGATCGAGAGGGTTCAACGTGTATTGAGAAGACTCGGGAAGCAACGGTGACGCATGGCTATGGGAAGGACAAATACAGTGAGAAGGTGGTGACCACGTTGATCGGTGTTCCGAGTCTTTTAAGCTGTGATTGGTTTAACCCGGAGGGTTCGGAGGCCAATACCACGAAGAAGGATTATGAGCCTATCCCCTTTACAACAAACGGGACGTTGTTGACTATGTTGAATAACTCGCGCCCTGTTTCTTTTTTCTTTCGAGGGATCCCCTTGTGGGAAAACTTGGGTGCATCCATAATCGACACTGCATTATGATCTATGCTTATGACTGGGCTTAATTCATCTTTAAGGGTATGACACCTGCCTAAATAAGTTACTCCCTCTTTACATCAAAGGGAGATTGCCAACAGATTTTAAGATTGCCAACTATTGATTACAGTTTGAATCCTTTCTTTTTAATATCTGAAAAGCAATCGGAGTTCAAATAGCCTTAGAAATCAATCAATTACAAAAACTGTTCAAATATTATAGCTTTGGAATGTAAATTGCTAATAAAAAAGGCGGACTACCGACTGGAAGGAGTGGTATTAGAGAAAAAGTGAACAAGGTCAAAAATGATCAAAATTTGATTGACATTAAAAATCGGTTGTAGTTTAAATACGGGCATGACATAGGCAGTTTTCAAATATAGGGTATGGTTTAAAGAGGACCTCAGAATCCGGAGGGAGGGAGAATGGGGCCAAACCAGCAAAAAGAGAAAGCCCTTGCAGTTCTAATCGGTCTCGATAATATCGGGAGAGGCATTAGACTGTAAGGGCTTTTTTGTTTTCACACGGACACGCCTGCCAGTAGATAGGTTTAGAGACAGATGAGAAGGGGTTTTTGGTTTTTATTACTATGGACACGGATAACGGTCACGGTCACGATCAAATGAAAAGGGAGGCCCAAAAAAGATGAAGAAGAAAAATAGAACCGTCCTATTTATTATTCTATTATTTTTACTGATATTTATTTCATGGTCTTTTGCTGAAGAAAAGAAAAAATACCCCCCCTATCCTGATGTGTGGGGATATAGACTTCCGATTGCAGAGGGGATATCACCCTTGGTTAGTGTTGGAAAGATGGCAAACGGCGATTATATAGTCAGTTATGATAAGGAGAAAAAGGAGGATGGGTTCTATAGATTCTTATGGATAACGTTTTTTGCTGGAGTTAATAAGGAGTTTGAAAAGGATGAATGGGGTAAGTTCTGGAAAAAGATGAGAGAGGAGAAGAGAGAATTGGAATACGAATCAAGGCCTAAAATCACATTTAGTGACGGAAGCGCGATAGAATACCGCAGTCCACATGGTTGGGGAGGAGGTGGTAGATGTGATGACCCCTTTGCTATTTTTTTTCATAAAAAAGACAAGGATGGAAAAATTGTAGGAGGAAAAACGTTGTTATATCTTTATGATAAACCGGTTAAGGACGATTTGAATCCCTATTGTGAGCGCAACATGAATTATAACAAAAATTACTACTTCAAGAAGGTTGAAAACATACATGTTGGTCGTCTTCTTCCTTTAGAAGATGATACGTTCTTAATCCTTTTTAAAGTCCCTAACTCTCTGTTATTCATACGGTTTGACAGGAACTTTAATACCAAGCGGAGCGACTTATTAGGTAAAGATATATTTTTGCTTGACCGTAAGGCATTTGCAGACATACGAAACAAATTGACAGATGGCAATGACCAGGCAGTAAACGATGCTCTATCAGCATATCTGACAAGTATTAGAAAGGAGGGGGAAAAATGATTATATCTAAAAATGTTATTCGGGAAATGCTTATAAAAAATGAGTTGAGTGGTGATGTAAGCAAGGCTTACAAGCTGAGCAATGCTAAGACCTCAAATAGTGGTTATAGCTTTGGCCAGCCTCAGTGGGATTTGGCAAATAACTCGAGAATAAGAGACCCGCTCGAAGATATTCTTAAAAAAGCTTCTGGGGCAGACGGCTATCTCATCTTTGATACAAATAAGGATGGAAGTCTCGATGCTAATGAAACGCAAGTAATAATTGGCATACAGGATATTGTCAAAATTAAAAACCAAAACCTTACTTCTGAGCAAAAGGAATATATAAATTCTAAAAAAAGCCTTATAGATAGAGCCCTTTCCAGTAATTACGGAAAGGTAAAGATTGACAATGAATTTGATAATGATCTCGACAGAAAATTATCACGCCTTAATGATCTGTTGAACGAACTAAGGGCGAATGGTAAGACACAAATTGCTGATTACATAGAAAATAATCCGTTTATGCAGATGGCTCTGGTTGATTATGACAATCAACTCTATATCCAAGGTATTGATGGGACTGGAGAGGCGGATGGCCTTTTGCTGCGATATTTCAAAGGAGAGAAAGTGGAGTTGGGTTATGGAAAGGAGGTTCAGATTAGAGGGGAATTTGGGCTTGAAGACTATTTGAATTTTTATCTCAATACAAAAGAAGGTCAAGATAGGCCGAATGTTTTAGTACGGAGATTCAGCAATATTCTGGAGGATGTTGGGATAAACAATATATCGCTTACGCTTCAGGATGCTTTATTTTTAAATATTGATTTAAGAGAACTTCTCGGAGCAAGATACTACAGCATTATTTTTTGGAATAATGATAACGTAGGGATGAAGAATCTTATTCTGAAAGCTTTTGGGCTTTATCATAATACTTTTTACCAACAGTATGAAGACTTTTGGGGAAGAATTATGTCACAAGTTGTATTTATGGGATTTCCTCAACTTCAATTGATGAGGCTACTTGTGGGCACTGCCGCAGCTGCAACGACGGCTCAGGTTCCTCGGGGGGACCCGTTGATACTGGATTTAGATGGGGATGGAACCGAAACCATGGGTGTTGCTGATGGGGGTTATTTTGACCATGATGCGAATGGGTTTGCGGAGCAGACCGGGTGGGCGGGGTCGGATGATGGGTTATTGGTGTGGGATCGGAATGGGGATGGGGTGATCAACAATGGGCGAGAGCTATTCGGAGATCAGACAATATTAAAGACTGGAGCCAGAGCAGCAAATGGATTTCAGGCATTGGCGGAATGGGATAATAATCTGGATGGAAAGATTGATGTGAATGATTCTGTGTGGATAAATCTGAAGGTTTGGAGGGACTTTGATGGGGATGGTTATTCTTCCGGGGATGAACTTTATGCATTAAATGATCTCGGTATTATTGCTCTAAATACTGGTTACGCCAGCGTTAATATCACTGATCCAAATGGAAACATCCAAACGCTGGCTGGGACTTTTAAAAAGACGGATGAAACTACTGGTCAAATGAATAATTATGCACTAAGGCGTGATACTACTTATACGATTGCTAATGAGTGGCTGGAAGTGCCTGCCGCTATTGCATCTCTTCCGGATTTACAGGCTTATGGGAATGTCTATGATTTGCAGCAGGCGATGGTGAGGGATGGGAGTGGGCAGTTAAAGACACTGGTTGAGCAATTCATTGTAGCGACAGACATTAGCACACGTAACACGTTAATGGAGCAAATTCTTTTTAAGTGGACAGGAAGTGATGGGATTAGTCCGACCAGTCGGGGGCCGAATATAGATGCTCGTAAATTGGCGGTATTGGAGAGGTTCTTTGGTGTGGCATTTGTGGGGGTAGGTGGGGCTAATCCCAATGTCAATGCCGCTGCCTTATTGAATCAGTCTTATAGAGGAATATTTGAGATGTTTTATGCAGGGCTTATGGCGCAAACTCATCTGAAAGATCTGTACGGTAAGATTACCTACACATGGGATGAGACGACACAATCTTTGAAAGGGGATTTGGCTTCTGTTAAGACTGCACTGGAGGGTCATTACATATTGGATCCCATTTCCGGAGAAACTCTTGCGGGTGAATTCATCCGTTCTGTCAAGGCGTTTCAAGCTGAAACAATGTTGGGTTTAGATGCATTTCGAAGCAATTATACTTTCTCTTTGTTGATAGATTCCTATGGTCCAGCTTCTCAGATCAATGGGACAATTAATAACGACACATTAACCGGGACATCGGCTTCGGATGGAATACGTGGGGGTGGTGGGAATGACACGATTTCGGGTGGGGCCGGGGATGATGTGTTACTTGGGCAATCCGGAGATGATGTGATTGATGGTGGGGGAGGGGCAGATGTTTTAGTAGGTGGGTCAGGCAATGATGTGTTGGGGGGTGTGAATGGATCGGCTGATCACAGATATTCTAATCCCAATGGCAATATTTATGAGGGAAGTTCAGGCAATGACATATTGCAAGGGACTCTTAACGGGGATGTTTACAAATTCAACTTAGGGGATGGTGAGGATGTGGTTGTGGAGTCGCCTTACAATGAGGGGTGGGGAAGCGTTTATTATCCTACTGGCTCAGATATCTTGCGGTTTGGTTCTGGGATCTCCCCTTCAGATATTCAAGTCTTTCGGTCGGGCAATAATTTAGTCTTTCAGCATATCAATGGGACGGATCGGATGACGGTATATAACTGGTATGGGAATGCCAATGGTTGTTACCAACTGGAGCGAATTG
>JASEHH010000190.1 GCA_030017685.1 Thermodesulfobacteriota bacterium
CATGGACCGGCTCTGGGATTCCTTCTTTGAGGAGAGACCCAGAAGGAAAATCGAAGAGGTGGGTGAGTGGTTGCCCTCTCTCGATGTTTCAGAGACAAAGAATGACCTTGTCGTGAAAGCCGAACTGCCTGGAATGGACCCAAAAGACATCGACATCTCCCTGAATGAAGGGATTCTCACCATCAAGGGTGAACGAAAACAAGAAAAAGAGGAAAATGAACAAAATTACCATCTCATCGAGAGAAGTTATGGGTCTTTCACCAGATTGGTTCGACTTCCCCGGGAGGTTAAGAGCGAAAAGATCAGCGCCTCTTACAAGAACGGCGTGCTGAAGGTGACGCTTCCAAAATCGGAAGAAGCGAAAAAAGAGAGCAAGATTAAAGTTGAATAAATCGTCAGCTCCGTTTTCAAAATGGTATTTCGAGGCGTCCATGGGACGCCTTTTTTATTTTTTAAACCAGGGATGGCAATTTCTTTATCGGCCAGTATGAAGAAGGAATGAGGAAACAATCCGTTTCAAAATATTTTCCCGGGGCCGAATATTTCCCCCTGAACTAACAGTGTGCCTAAAAATACCATTTTACTGTCACTCCCGCGAAAACGGGAGTCCAGACTTCGTCCCCCGGATCAAGTCCAGGGCAGGCTCTGCGAAACTTGTCCCTGTGAAAACAGGGGGCAGGGAACCATAAACATATGAAACTGGGTTCCTGTTTTCACAGGTAACCCTGGATTCCTGCTGGAGTTTATCCCGTGCTGACACGGGGCAGGAATGACATCTTAAGTTTAAGAGAGACTTTTTCAGCAGCCTGCTAAAGTTTTGACAGAAAATTCCACAACGTGTAGGTTTAATAAATTCGTAGCCGAATATACCGGCATTTTGGGAATAGGTGAGTTAATTTTCAATGACCCAATTAATATGTTAAGAGAATAGCGCCGAAACTCAATTTATCAAACCTGATTGGTTAAAGTTTTTATCCGGGAGGACTTTATGAAGAAAAAATCCATTCAATCGATGACAGCCGAAAAGATTTTATCAAGCGAGGATTTCCAGAGATGCATTGGTTTTCACGGCCATATTTGCCCAGGGCTGGCAATTGGATTTCAAGCAGCCCGGGTTCTGATGAGGTGGATAGGCGTGGAGAGGTCACCGGACGAAGAACTCGTCGCCACAGTGGAGACGGATGCTTGTGGTGCCGATGCTATCCAGGTCATGACAGGATGCACCTTTGGAAAAGGGAACTTTATATTTAAGAACCATGGGAAGCACGCTTTTTCTCTGTCAGATCGGAAGCAAGGCAAAACGGTCCGTGTATGTTTGCGCCCCGATGCATTGCCAAATCATTCGCAACATCTTTCTCTGTTTGAAAAGGTGCGCAATGAGCAGGCAACGGCGGAAGAAATAAAGCTTTTCAAACAGTTGCGCGAAGAAAGGCTCCAAAACATACTTGACGCTGAGCCTGAGTCCCTTTTCACGATAGAAGAAATTTCAGCCGATATTCCACCCCAGGCCAGGATCACCGAGTCTGAAGTCTGCGAGCGATGTGGCGAACCCACCATGATCAATCACCTCCAGAAGGTTGAGGCCCAGAATGTGTGCATCCCATGTGCACGGAGACTCTTTGAAAGTAAACCCCGTTAGAAATTCCAGCGGGCCTTCGCCGGCCGACCTGCCGCGACGGTGCGCGAGCACGGCGGGGGTGGCTCCGGCCACGCAGGCGGGGCATTAAACCCCGCCGGAATTATTCTGAAATGTAACCCCGCTGCAGCCGCCGGCCCAGAGGGCCTCTGGCCCGGAGGGAGCAGCGGGGCATTATTTCTAACGGGGTAAATAGGCAAAAGACTTCGGCAATACCCTCCTAAGCACACCAAAAAAGTGAGGAATAGTAAGCGAACGTAACAACTCCTTCTGCCACCTCTTCCTTCCTGAACTCGTGATTTTTTGTTTTCATTCTACGATGCAACATTACGAATGGGAATCAATAATTTAAATTGCATCATTTTGTCGCCTCTCTGCACAAAAGACGACAGGCTGGAACGTATCAAAACCAATTCGGATATCAAGTAGGTTGCTGAAGGATTTCCCTTTGACGAGGTGAGGGGATTAACGTAGTTGTTGATTTTAATTGACAAATGCGACATTTTTCGATAAAAATTAGCAACGATGGCCAGTCCGATAAAGCAAACCTTTAGTGAGGGGGCTCTGGAAAGTGGAGACCTTCATTGTGTCGCATTCTGTGTAAAAAGGCGACATTCCGTTATTTGGGCCAGGAAGAAATGGACAAGGCGGCAAACAAAATTGTTGCAGAAACACAAAAAATAAAATAAATTTAACCCTACAACGATACATATGATGTCCTCTCGGCCATGGCCAGTTTCCGTTTCCGGTGTGAGAGATAGGCTCGATGGTTCTTCATCTGTATCCATGAGACAAGTTCAATGAGATCGAGAACATCGAATACTTTCATGGGCAACACGGCGCTTATGAGCAATTTAAGCTGCGATAGCGTAATAGCTGGTGCTTTTTTCCCCCAATCTGATTCTCATGTGCCAGAGGAAGAAGTGAGCCAGCATACAGGTGAGCATATGGTGTCGCCACCCCGGATATTTTCTCACCTCGTAATGGTCCATCCCCAGATCGGATTTGGCCTCCTCGAAGCATTGTTCGATAGCCCAGCGAATCCCCGAGAGCCAGACAAGGGTCTTCAGTCGGGTGGATCGACTCGCATTGGAGATGAAGAAGGCGTAGGTGGGATCCTTTCCGATGGTGCGGCGAACAAGCAGCCAGACCCTTTTGTCCGGCATACCGTCTTTGGACAGAACCACCCGTTTCTTCATAAACTCATAGGTCACGGGACCCTTCGTTCCCTCGGAGACCTTGCGGCGATACCAGAAATAGTCGTTCGTGCCCTTGGCCAGCTTCTCAAACGTGATCGGCTTGAGCGTTGCAGCAGCAAGAACCCGCTTCGTTCGTTCTTCTCCCCCGTAGCGATAGGTCTTCTCCATGATGGCCGGCTCTTGAATCCAGCACAGGGTATCCCGCGGCAGAGAAACAAGATACGTCACCCCAGCCATTTTCTCCACCGCGTCTATAAATTCCGGGCTGCCACCATAAATGGTATCCGCTACGACATACCTAAAGGAAATGACATTGTTACGAACGATTTCCTCGAACATCTCCGCCCCAAGCTGCGGTTTGCTCCTAAAGACGATCTCTGCGGGAAGCTTACATTTATGTCTGCGCGTCGCATACTCCGCGCCAAACCACTTCTCCGGAATGAACAACCGGTTCTCCAGCAAACAGTAGCCATGACGGGAGGCATAGGCCGCAAAGACGCCCACCTGGCAGTTCTCAACCTTGCCGATTCCTCCGCAGTACTGACGTTCAACACCGACCGAATCCTTCCCCTTCTTGACAAACCCCGATTCGTCAAAAATCAGGACGCCATCGGTATCCCCCAGGTCTTCCAGCACCATGTCGTGATAGCGGGAAAGGATTCGATCATCGTCCCAGATGACATCGCTGACAAAATGCTGCATCGCCCGTACCTTGGCATCCTCCACATGGATGGCAATGGGTTCGATGGACTTTCTTTCCAACTGGCTCATCTGGCCCGCCATGTATTGAAAGAAATTCTCCCGAGGCTCCTCTCGGGAAAAGCAATCGGCAAACTGGGCATGAAAGCCTCTGAACTCCTCAATAAACTGGCTGATGTCCTCTTTTCCGATCAACAACTTGGGTATGGGAAAACTCCCGTCCTGCACGCGGCTTTCTGGAACCATGGCCTGACACCTCCCCATGTTTTTATAAACATGTAGCTTAGTCAGGCCTATTTGTCAACCATTTATTTCATTATGTATCGTTGTAGGG
>JASEHH010000191.1 GCA_030017685.1 Thermodesulfobacteriota bacterium
TTAACCGATGAAAAAAAGAGGGAAATCGGCCCTTCTCCACCATCCCATTCGCTCTCTCGACATGAAAAAGACGCAGAGTCTTTACGATCTGATGCAGGCCTTCCAGCACACCTCTTTCCAGAGCCGGAATCTCTTCAAATGTTTTGAGGTGTTTCAAAAGATGCTGAGCGATCCCGCCTGTATCATCTTTCTGGGATTGTCCGGAGCCATGATCCCGGGCGGGATGCGAAGGGTGATCCGCGATATGATCGAGATGAAGTTGATCGATGTCCTCGTCTCCACGGGCGCCAACATCTTCCACGACCTCTTTGAGAGCTTCGGATATCGACATTATATCGGATCGGTGGAGGGAGATGATGATGCCCTGCGAAGGCACCGGATCGTGCGGGTCTATGACGCCCTGATGGATGATCACGAGATCAATCAGGTCATCCGCCTTCTCTCCGAAGTTCCGGAAGAACTGGGGGAAAAAGTCGTCTCGTCAAGGCGATATCTGGAGGTGCTGGGAAATCGGATCGAAGATGATGGGTCGATCCTGAAAACAGCCTCCCGGTGTGGCGTTCCCGTCTTTATCCCCGCACTCAGTGACAGTTCAATTGGCATCGGACTGACCTTTCTCCATGCCCGGAAGAAGAATTCTTCCGAAGGACTGATCATCGACCAGATCCGGGACAGTTTTGAGATTGCGCAGCTGAAGAGGATGGCCAAAACCACCGGAGCGATCTATGTGGGAGGAGGCGTTCCGAAGAATTATATTCAACAATTAGGGCCTGTGAGCGAACTTCTTTTCCGGAGAGAAAGCGGCCACCGGTTTGCCTTTCAGGTGACCACGGATGATCCCAAATGGGGCGGCCTCTCAGGCTGCACCTTTGAGGAGGCAAAGTCCTGGGGGAAGATTGAGAAAGAATCGGCCTATGCCGCTGTCTATATGGATGCCACTGTCGCCCTTCCCCTGCTGGTCGGGGCAATCTTTCAAGAGGGAAAGATCTGCCGAAAGAGAAAGAGACGCCAGTTTAAATGGGAAGCCGACCGACTCAAATCGATCAAATTTGTTTAACGCTCCATGGTGATTTAATCGAATTCCCATTTTTTCCCCCTTTCGGAATTGATTCTCATCCGAACTTCTTAATCCGCAATCCACAATCCGAAATCCGAAATAAGAAAAGGGGCTTGTAAATAGGGTAACAATGGTTATATTATATTTATAACCCATGAAAAGAAAAGGAGTTTGGTGTCGATGAAAGATTCCGATTCGAAAATTCCGGACCAGAAGGAACTGGAGAAGGAGCTGAATGAGTATTTAGGGAAGAAGTATGGAGACCGGATTCGGCTGGTCGTTCCCATGCTCTTTCCAAAACCCCAGACCGAAGAGGTCTCGAAGGATGAGAAAGAGATCGGTGAGAAAAAGAGAAAAATCCAGTTCGATCTGAAGCCTGAGGAATTGGAGGCCTTTCTCAATGACTACATCATCCGGCAGGAAGAGGCAAAAGAGATCTTGGCCACCAAGATCTGCACCCACTTCAAACGGATCAAGTTCACCGAGATGACGAAGGGAAAGACCCGGTATGAAAGCGTGGGCCACATCAAAAACAATATCCTGATGGTCGGGCCCACCGGCGTGGGCAAGACCTACCTGATCAAATTGATCGCAAAGAAGATCGGCGTTCCTTTTGTCAAGGGGGATGCGACGAAGTTCAGCGAGACCGGTTATGTGGGAGGGGATGTGGAGGATCTCGTCCGGGATCTCATTTATGAGGCCGATGGCGATATGGAGATGGCTCAGTACGGGATCATCTATATCGATGAGATCGACAAGATCGCCTCGTCCAACCATACCATCGGCCCGGATGTCTCCAGGACAGGGGTGCAGCGGGCGCTCCTGAAACCGATGGAAGAGACAGAGGTGGACCTCAAGGTTCCACACGACCCCATCTCTCAGCTGGAGGCCATCGAACATTACCGGAGAACCGGAAAGAAGGAGAAGCGGATGATCAATACGAAACATATCCTCTTCATCATGAGCGGAGCCTTCAACGGCCTGGAGGAGATGGTGAAGAAACGGCTCAACCGGGAGGGGATCGGTTTCGGGGCGGAGATCCGTTCCAGGGATGAAAGAGCCGAATATCTCAAACAGGTGAAGGCTGAGGACCTCATCGCCTTTGGGTTCGAATCGGAATTCATCGGAAGGCTTCCGGTGACCGCCATTTTTGAGAGACTTGAAATTGAGGATCTCTATGCGATCCTCAAGAACCCCAATAACCCCATCATTCTGGGGAAGAAGAAGGATTTCAAATCCTATGGAATCGACATCCAGTTTGAGGAGGATGCCCTTTACGAGTTAGCGGTGAGGGCTTACGAGGAAAAAACAGGAGCGAGGGGGCTGGTCAGCGCCGTGGAGAGGGCGCTCCTCAAATTTGAGAAACGACTTCCATCAACAGATATTTGCCAATTCGTCGTCACCCGCGAAGTGGTCGAAAATCCGGAACTTGAACTGGAACGATTGCTCCAGGACCCCATGCATCCCGAGAGGCTGGCAAAGTTTGAGAAGCTTCTATCACGGGAGAAGAGGGAGTTAAAGGAGTCGATCATGAGCAGGGAAGGGGAGTTTCGCAAACGTTACGGAATTGCCTTCCCGGAGAGCCGAATCGATCTCATCGCCCGCCGGATGGTCAATAAGGGTTACGATGTCAACACCGTTTTTGAAGAGGTGGTGGAGGTTCAGCGACAGGTCGAGGAGTTTGAGAGGGACTTCCAACAGAGAAATGGAATCCGGCTCCAGTTTGACGGAGAAGCCGTCGATCGGATAACGGAAATGGCGCTCGAAGAGAATATGAAGGGAGAGATGGTTTGCTTCCGTCTGTTAAAGGATTATGAGCATGGGATGAAACTGATCCGGGACAGAATGGGCCGGAAGGAGTTTATGATTACGAAGGAAGCGATCGATGACCCGGAAGGATATCTCAATCGGGTCATCCAGGAGGTCTATAGCAGGCGGTTCGATTTAGAGGCCGAGGGTAACGGATAATGGCGAACAGAGATTATTATGAGACTTTAGGCGTCAGCAAGAACGCCAGTAATGAAGAGATGAAGCGGGCTTACCGGAAACTGGCGATGAAATACCATCCGGACCGGAATCCGAACAAGAAGGAGGCAGAGGAACGCTTCAAGGAGATCAACGAGGCCTATGCGGTTCTGAGTGATAAGGAGAAACGAAAGCAGTACGATAACTTTGGCGCCGATGGATTCCGTCAGCGATTCACTCAGGAGGACATCTTCCGGGGATTCGATTTTGATGAGATTCTTTCGGGCCTCTTTGGCGGAAGGGGGCGGCGGGAGTTCAAATTTGGAGGGACCAGGGGCGGCGTCGATTTCGGAGATCTTTTCGGTGGTTCATACGGTTACCAGGATATGGGCCGGATGCCCCAGAAGGGAGAAGACATCCTTTACGAATTAACGATCTCTCTCGAAGATGCGGCTTCAGGCGGAGAGAAGAGGATTTCCTATCGCAAGGATGGCAAAGTGGAAGAAGTTTCCGTAAAGATCCCGAAGGGAATACCGGCAGGGAAGAAACTGAGGCTCGCCGGGAAAGGGATGGAGGGGAAAAAAGGCGGCCCTCCGGGCGATCTCTATCTCCAGATCTCCATCCAGGAGCACCCCTTCTTTACACGGGAAGGGGATGACCTTATTGTGGACAAAGAGGTCAGCTTTTCAGAAGCCGTTCTGGGAAACTCCGTCGAAGTTCCCACCCTTGAAGGGACAAA
>JASEHH010000066.1 GCA_030017685.1 Thermodesulfobacteriota bacterium
AAAACTAATCGATAAAAGAGAGGTTGATTTCATTGCCATGGATGTGAAAGCACCCTTGGATCCCTTCAGCTATCGGCGATCAACCGGTCTTTCCATCGACCTCGCCCTCGTATCGAAATCGATCGAAATTTTGAAGAGAGGAAAAGTGGAGTATCAATTCCGGATGACCGTTGTCCCTCAACTCCACAGTGAGGAAGAGATCCAAGTCCTGGGCCAGCAATTAAGGGCTGGTCGAAGGTTGATCCTACAGAATTTCAACCCAGAGAACCCATTGGATCCCTTATTGAAGAACACGCCTCCTTACGATCCAAAGCTTTTAAAGGAAATGGAAAGAAGGGTGCAGGAAATGGTATGAACTTTAATTGCAAATTGGGAATCCGTTTATGACTTCTCCTTCCCTTAAAGAGATCCGAATGAAAATGGACGCACTGGAGAAAGAGGTTCTTCTCCTGAGATCCATCCTTGAGGCGATCCGTGATCCTTTCTTCATTCTCAATCGAAAGGGAGAATTTTTAAAGGTGAACCTGAAGGGATTGGAGTTGTTGAACTACTCCCCGGAGGAACTTCAACAGATGGTTTTCATCGATGTGGTGGCTCTCGATGACATTAGCACAATGAGAGAGGGATTCGACGAGATGGAAAAGGGGCGCGAAATCTCTTTGAACCTCCACGTGGTCAACCGGCTCAGGGAAGAAATCCCTGTGGAATGCTCTGGGACCCCCCGGGGGGAAGCCTGCTTGATCACCCTGCGGGATTTGAGGGAGAAGATACGGCTCGAGGAGGAATGGGAGAGATCAAAGAAACAGTTCACGGAGAAGATTCGGGAGAGAGATCAATATGCCAGGGAACTGCAGGCCATGAGAGACCTCTTTAAGGAGAAGACCAAAGAGATTGAGAAGATGAGAGAGGAGGCCGTTCTGCTCTCTCATACCGACGACCTCACCGGAATCTATAACCACCGTTTTTTCATTCAACAATTGACCCTGGAGGTGGAACGCCAGAAACGTTATCCCGTCCCTCTCTCTTTGCTCATGATCGACATCGACTATTTTAAACATTATAACGATCACAACGGACATCTGGCCGGAGACGAAGCATTGAAGGCCATTGCCCTTCTCATCCAGCATGGGGTCCGCCAGAGCGATATCGTTGCCCGATACGGGGGTGAAGAGTTTGCCGCTATCCTGATTAAGGCCGGGAAGGAAGAGGCCAGAGAGATCGCAGAGAGAGTAAGGAGATTCGTCTCCGAGACCCGGTTCCCCAATGAGAAGGAACAACCCAATGGAGATCTGACGGTGAGCATCGGAATCACCACCTTCTCCCCCTCCACCTCGACCCTCACGGACCTGATCCGTAAGGCGGACCATGCTCTCTATCGGGCCAAGAGAGCAGGCCGCAATCGCATAGAGGGATGAGTTGAAAACCATCCTCGTCACCGCAGGGGTGATCATTGTAAATAAGAAAGTCCTCGTGGCTCAGAGAATGGAAGGGGCACTACGCGGCCTCCTATGGGAATTTCCGGGAGGAAAGGTGAAAGAGGGTGAAGACCCCAGGGAGGCCCTGCGAAGGGAGCTGAAAGAGGAACTCGATGTCGATGTGGAGGTGGGAAAAATCCTTGAAGTCGTCTTTCATACCTATCCCGAATATCCGATCCTTCTCCTCACCTATTACTGCCGCATTAAAAAGGGAGTTCCGAAACCCATCGGATGTCACGATCTCCGATGGGTAAGTTTGGAGGAGTTAAATGGATTGGCCATGCCCCCTGCAGATGAACCCATTCGCAAACGCTTGGCCTCTCTTGAAGGAAGTCTTTTTTAATCAATCTTTCATGATGGAAACGTCACCCTCGAATGATGGACATAGTTATTAGGTTAGGGCAAGGAAGCCGGTTTGGTGTGAGGTCAAAAGGTTAAGGCTAAATTTTTTTAGACCAACGACATAGCCCTTTTACGAAACGGGCCCTGAACCTAGCATGGTACAGGGCGGGCATCTTAACCTTAACCGAGACTATTCTTCCAACTTGGAGAAAGACAAATTTTATTATAGAATAGCTCTGGAGCCAACCCATGCCAAAAGACCCGATGCAGAGATATGCTGAAAGTCTGGAAAAAACCATCCAGCACAACTACAGCCATCTAAAGGAGATAGTGGAGGATTTTAAGGGGCTCTGTCTCGTGGTCACCCCTGAAAAACATACCCCTCAGGGTATCATCGTCGATATTCGCGAGCTCTACAAAGAGATTCGGGATCGGCTGGCAGAAATCAAAGCCATCCAGCAACTCCTCCAGGGAAAATACAGACAGTATTATCGCCGGGATTCCCTGCGCGATAAATCGATCATGGAATTTGGATTTCTCACCAAGAATCTCTACTCCAAGTTTGAATATATCCTGCTTCAAAAGCAGGCCATGATCAAGAAGAAGGAAGAAGATATCTCCAGAGAGGAACGGAGGAGCTTTCCCTGCCAGTGGTTTCACTCCAAAGACAATCAAGTCATCTTCGTCAGAAATCTGCGGATTCTGAATGAGTTGGATTATGAAGACCCTTCGGATCTGGGGATCGAGGAGAGACGGAAGGTCCTTCAAGAGAAAGCCCGGCATCTCACCCTTTTCTGCCTCAGGGGGAAACCCGGCCTCATCGATGAGGTCTATTCCCGGCTCAGATTACGGGAACATGACATCATCGAGCGGCATGCTCAGGATGAACTTCGTGGATTGCTTACCCATTTGAGGGAGGTGAATCCGGTGGAGCTGGAGAAAGTTTTTCAACGGATTTTGGAGAGCGAGGACTTCTCAAAACTCAAATGTCTCCTCATCGCGATTCATTCCCCAAAGGATCTCGAAGGCGATCGATTCGATTTGATTAAAAAGACCCTCGATGAGATGGAAGAAGGAACACAGAAAACACTTTTCGTTTGACACCCTCAACACAAATCGTTATAAAGTGGCTTGATACAAGTTTAAATGCATTCTTCACCCCATCCCTCTCCCCTGGGGGGACTGTGTCGTAATTAGCCGTTCGCCCTGAGGCTCTCGAAGGGACGAACGGTTCGCTCAGGACAGGGCCTGTCTAACCATGAACGGACTTACGACACGGGCGCGAGGGGTGTTTTGGTTATTTGAAAATTTGGTCATTGGAATTTATTTGGAGCTTGCCTGCCTGCCGCAGGCAGGGAATTTGGTGATTGGAGCGTAATCTTTTACACAACAAGTCTATGGAGCAGAACCTCAGACAATTTTACTTCTTTAGTGATTTCCTGAACCGGAAGGTCTATTCCCCCTCCGGGAAGAGAGCGGGCAAGGTCGCTGATCTGGTGGCCGAGAGGATAGAACCCTATCCGATGATCCTCGGGATGGTGATTCAGACAAAAGGGAGGAAAAAGTTTTTTCTCCCCTGGGAGAGGATGCTTCAAGTTGAACCCCGGATCATCCTTTCCGAGGAAGACCTTCTCGATCTCACGACCTTCCTCGCTGCAAAGGACGTGGTCCTGCTTCGAGACGAGGTGATGGACAAACAGATCGTTGATACCTACGGCGCTAAGGTGGTGAGGGTCAACGACCTCCACTTCTTAAGGGTCGAGTCCCGGTTGCGTCTGGTTCATGTCGATGTGGGATTCCGGGGATTGATGAGGAGAGTGGGATGGGAGAGGGCGACCGATCGGGTACTCGAGTGGCTCTTTTCCTACAAGCTTCCCAATCAATTCATCTCCTGGAAATATGTTCAACTCCTCTCCGGCTCGGACCTGCTCCATCTCAGTGTCTCTCAGAAGAAACTTTCTCATCTTCATCCTGCGGATTTGGCGGATATCATTGAGGACTTGAGCGGCCGAGAACGCTCCGCCATCTTCCATGCCCTGGACCCCGAGACAGCGGCTGAAACCCTCGAGGAGATTGATCCGAAGATTCAGAAGGCCCTGATCGAAACCACTCCTCTGGAGAAGGCATCGGATATTGTGGAGGAGATGTCGCCTAGCGATGCGGCTGATCTTCTGGGCGATCTCTCCGAAGAGAGGGCTGAAGAAATCCTTGAAGGGATGGAACAGGAGAGGGCCGAAGACGTGAGAGAACTGCTCGTCCATCCCGATGAGTCCGCTGGAGGCTTGATGACCACGGCTTATCTCAGCCTGACACCGGATATCACAGTGGAGGCCGCCATTTCGCGGTTAAAGTCGGAAGCTCCGAATCTGGATATCATCGATTACATCTATGTGGTGGATGAGGAAGAAGCGCTTCAGGGAGTGATCAGCATTCGAGACCTCCTCACGGCCCATTCCCAGCAGCCCCTCTCCGAAATCCAGACTCCGAGGGTGGTGAGCGTCAAACTGGACGAGGATCAGAATGAGGTGGTGGATGCCTTCGCCAAGTATGGATTCAGGGCCTTGCCCGTCTTGGACGACGAAAACCGTTTGAGAGGCGTGATCAGTTTTCGAAGCGTCCTCGATGTGCTTGCCCCCGATGCCGGATAATTTAAAGCTTCAATAATTTAAAACACCAATAACCAAATTCCAATAATCAAATAATAACCAATATCCAAATTCCAATGATTTTTTTGATGATTGGTTATTGAAGTATTGGAATTTATTTGGAGCTTGGAATTTGGTGATTGGTGTTTTGTGAAGGGTTTAACGGAACAACCATGGACGATTACAAAAAATTAGTTTCCAGTTCGAGACATTCCCTCTGGAGAACGGTCGGTCTCTTCTTCATTCTGATGGGGCCGGGCATCATTACCTCCAATGTGGATAATGACGCCGGTGGCATCACGACATACTCCCTGGCCGGCTCACAATTCGGGCTCAAGTTCATCTGGTCTTTGATTCCCATCATGATCGTCCTGATCGTGATCCAGGAGATGTGCGCCAGGATGGGAGTCGTGACCGGAAAAGGGCTTTCGGACCTGATCCGTGAAAAATTTGGCGCCAAGATCACCTTCTATTTGATGATCGCCATGTTTCTGACCAACATGGGCAATGCCATCTCCAACTTTGCTGGCGTGGCCGCAGGAATGGAAATCTTTGGGGTCGACAAATTCGTCTCCGTCCCCCTTAGCGCATTTCTCGTCTGGTGGATGGTCGTCAAGGGGACTTATAAGTCGGTGGAGAAAGCCTTTCTGGTTGCTTGCGTTTTTTACATCTCCTACATCATCACGGGCATCATCGTGAAGCCGGATTGGAACCATGTGGTCGAACAATTCTTAAACCCCCAATTGAACCTTCAGCCCTCCGAGATGGCCATGGTGATCGGTCTCGTAGGAACGACCATCGCTCCCTGGATGCAGTTCTATCTCCAGGCCTCTATTGTTGAAAAAGGAATCAAGATAGAGGAATATAAGTTCGCACGATTCGATGTGGTCATGGGATCGATCGTCGTCCACATCGTCGCCTTTTTCATCATACTGGTCTGTGCGGAGACCCTCTTCAAAACCGGGGTGAGAATCGAAACAGCAAAGGACGCAGCTCTCTCCCTGGCGCCCCTGGCGGGAAAATACTGCACCTATCTCTTCGCCTTCGGGCTGGTCAATGCCTCCCTCTTTGCGGCCTCGATCCTCCCTCTTTCCACAACCTATCTCATCTGCGAAGGCCTAGGCTGGGAGGTGGGAATCGACAAGAAGTTTGTGGAAGCCCCACAGTTCTATGGAATCTATTCCCTGATCATCTTTTTGGGAGCGGGGATCATCCTCTACCCGGATCTCCCGCTCATCCCGATCATGTACTTTTCACAGGTGATCAATGGTATGGTCCTCCCATTCATCCTCATCTTCATCTTATTGCTCATCAATGACAAGAAGCTGATGATGCAGCACACCAATGGCCCCATCTTCAACATCATCGCCTGGGTAACGACCGTCCTCCTGATCGGCTTCACCCTCATCCTCTTCTTCCAGATGATTTAATGTTTAATAGGGAATACAAAATGTGAAAGTCAGAATTGAACCTTACAGGCACGATCAAGCCAGAGAAGAATTCCTTCCTCTAACTTTCTCTTCCCTATTTTTTGAAAACGGTATATAGTTTAACCCAATCGACAACCAGAAAGTGGTGATGGGGGTATGCTTCAACCCCAAAGAATAATTTATTCTTAAATTATCTCGATTCCATATAATATTGTTTAAAACGATCTTTTCTGGAAAAATACCATGAAATTGAATCCTTTTGGATAGAAGAGAGCCTTTACTGGCTGAGAATTTAAGAAAATATAGAATCAGCATAAAAATAAATTTAGACCGACAAACGATAAAACAATGAACCAGAAAGCAAGCGAAATATCAGAAAAACTCTTTCGCACGAAATATGAACATCTTGGTGAACGAGAAAAAAAGTTGCTCATCATCTCGCCGAGAGAATTCATATTTCGAGAAATGTCATTAAAGACTTTTCTGAACAACTGACTTTCGGCCAGAGGATGGCTGATAAGGTCGCAACTTTTGGAGGCTCTTGGATTTTCATCGCAATCTTTGCGGTTGTACTGGTTACTTGGGTTTTCCTGAATTCGTTCATTCTGATCAAGCTTGATAAATCATTTGATCCATACCCCTACATTCTGCTAAATCTTTTTTTATCTATGCTTGCCGCCATTCAAGCCCCAATAATCTTGATGTCTCAAAACCGACAGGCCTCCAAAGATCGACTAAGTGCGGAGCACGATTACGAAGTCAACTTAAAGGCGGAGCTTGAAATAATGGCGCTCCATGAAAAAATAGACTTGCTTAGGGAGAAGCAATGGGGTGAACTTATTTCAATTCAACAGGAACAGCTAAGACTTCTAAGCCAATTAATTGAAGACCTAAAGAAGAATCCATGAACGACGGTCTAACAAGCGCATCGAGTCAGACGGCGGGAAGCGGGCGGTGGCGCTTACGCGTCAATGTCCTTGGCCGCCGCCGCTCATGTGCAGCGTTGAGTCTGTAGGAAAAGTCATTTTTCGAAAATTTGCTATCAATAAAATCAAATACTTACGATTCTGAAAATAGCCGAAATCGGGCTTTTTCTACAGACTCGTTCGCTAATTTTCAACCCGGAATCCTCGATTCATGGATTTGGTTCCAAAACAATAAACTTTATCTCTCCCTCATCGGCTCAACTCGTCTGCAAGGATTGGTCACTTTTGAATCACATTCCTATCCACCACCAGGGGATGGCCAAGACCTTTGAATGGAAATATCTGAAGGGTGCTTTTACCGAACTGCCTTGCCCCTGAGATAAACACGACAGGGAAGGTCTTAATGAACGATTTAATCAGAGGCCCGATCCAACGCTTATTGTAAAATAATTCATATCTTGAATGATTTTCATTCACGGTTTGAATGACAATCTAATCTTGGAAGAAAGTCAAATCGATTTATTTATTTCTATGCAGAGGGGTAAACCTAAACAATATGTGCAAACTCTTCTACGGTGAGGCCTTCGATCTTTCCATAATCCCTTAGGTCAGAGGTAAGCACTGAAAATCCGAGAGAAATGCATGTTGAAGCAATCATCAGGTCATGAGACCCAATGATGATCCCTTTCTTGGCTAAATGAGCCCAGATTCTTGCATATATCCTTGCAGCGCTCAGATCGAAAGGATAGATTGGAAAAATCTCGATAACTTTTTCGACAAACGCCTCTCTTTTTAGCCGCCTCTTTTCTGAGTCAGCCCTATGAACGCCATGGAGGAGTTCAGAGGCAGTGATCACACTAATACCAAACGGCTCATTCTCTCTCCCATGAATTATTTTTTCAATTTGGTTTAGACTTCGTTCAATGGCAATCAGAACCGTTGTATCGAAGATTACGCCCATCTGTCTTCCTTTGGTATAGCGGGTTGATGTTCCAATATTTCTCTCAAGTCTCTTTCAAAGCTCTCTGTTTCATCACCAAGTTTTGGGATATTCTCAAACAATGTTTTGAGTTCACCGAGAGACCTCTCTTTTAAATGGATTTCAACCGGACATATGGAAGCCACTTTCTTTCCTCCTCTAACAATCGTATAGCTTTCTCCTTTATATTTTATTGAATTCAAGATCTCAGAAAATTTTCTGACTGCCTCTGTTGCACTAATCGTCTTTTCCATAAAAACTCCTTTTCTGTAAAATATGATAATCATATTTTACATGAATTCTAATTATTGTCAACAATTTTGTTTTTGAAATATGGATGAACTACAGATAGGACTTAACTTATTTAAATAATTACATAAAATTATGTTTCGATAAAGAAGTTAAATAGACTCAGCAGCGGGCTTTTCTGAGGAGGCGTCCCCAGGTGTCGTCCACATTTCTTTGTGTTGTCTCGATATCCTTTTCGGTGAGGTGGTTGAAACGGCCCTGGAGTTTTAAATACTCTTTCACGGGAACGATACGGGATTCTTCTTGAATCGTATAATTCCTTCCATTTTCAATTTCATAAAGTGGGAAGATCCTTGAGCGGACAGCAAGCCTCGAAATTTTGATGCTCATTTCAGAGGCCATCTTCCATCCCGGAGGGCATGGAGAGAAAAGGTGGATAAAGCGGGTTCCCCGGATCCCCTTTGCCTTCTGCAATTTTCGGATGAGGTCTTCCGGGTAGGCTATCGTCGCTGTTGCCGCATAGGGGATTTGATGATCGGCCATAATGGCCATGATATCCTTCTTGGGATTCTCTTTGGGTTGCATGACCGGAGTGGTAGTGGTCCAGGCTAAAAGCGGTGTGGCTGAACTTCGCTGTGTCCCTGTATTCATATAGCCTTCATTATCATTACAGATATAGAGCAAATTTTCATTCCTCTCTGCCGCGCCGGAGAGGGCCTGTAGCCCGATGTCAAAGGTCCCGCCATCCCCAGCCCATACCGCCACCAGGGTTTCGTCGTCCCCTCGAACATCCAGGGCGGCCCTGACCCCTGAAGCAGTCGCAGCCCCTGTGACAAACCCGGCATGGACAGCCGTGATTCGGTAACTGGAATAGGGCCAGAATCCCGGGACAATCGACCAGCAGGAGGCAGGAAAGACCATCACGGTCTTCTCACCGAGAGCTTTTAATGTCAGCCTCATGGCAACCGCAGCCCCACATCCAGCACAGGCCAAATGACCATGACCCAGGATTTCTATGGAAGGTATTTCTGTCTTTCTCATCTTTTTTCCATCTCATTGAAAATTGCAAATTTAGCATTGAAAAATGCAAAATGTTAGAAAATCACTTTGCACTTTGCAATTTACAATTTCTATTTTGCAATAGGTTTACTTCTTCAGCCCCAGCCACAGAATATCTCCTTCGGGTTGAGGATGTTCTACCGTATATTGAATCGCCTCTTCGATCAGCTCCGGAGTAATATCCCTTCCACCCAATCCAGAGACGAATCCAAAGACCTGGGGCCTTTCCTCTCGAGGATACAAAGAGGCTCTTAATTCCTGGGCAAAGATGCCTCCTACTCCGGCAGAAAGATTCCGGTCGATCACCGCCAGCTTCTTTGCCCCTTTGATCGCCCCGTAAATCTCTTCGGAAGGGAAGGGCCTAAATCGCTTGATCTTTAATCCGGCAACGCTCAATCCATCTTCATTCAGTTTCCGGATGACCGTCCTGGAGGTGCTCGTCACGGTTCCGGAGGTCATCAAGAGGACCTCCGCTTCCTCCTTTCCGTATCTCTCGATGGCGCCATAGCCCCGGCCAAATCGGGATCTGAATTCATCGTCCACCTTCTTTGAAACATCGGGGACCTCTTCCATGGCCTTCTGGATCTTATATCGAAATTCCATAAAATGTTCGGGCATGGTGATGACGGAGTAGGCCCTCGGTTCCTGGGTATCGATCGGATAATCCGGACAGAAGGGCGGCAAGAAGGAATCCACCTCCTCCATGCTCGGAACTTCCACGGGCTCCGAGGTATGGGAGAGGACAAAGGCATCAAGGACGACCATTACGGGAAGTTTCACCTTCTCTGCGATCAGATAAGCCTGCAGAATGGTATCAAGGACTTCCTGGTTATTTTCGCAGTAGAGTTGAATCCATCCCGTATCCCGTTGGGAGAGAGAGTCACTCTGATCGCTCCATATATTCCACGGCGGTCCGATGGCCCGGTTCACATTGACCATCACAATGGGAAGCCTTGCTCCTGAGGCCCAGTGGAGCATCTCATGCATATAGGCCAATCCATGGGAAGAAGTGGCCGTGAAACATCTCACCCCGCCTGTGGAGGCTCCTATGAGGGCGGCCATGGCGGAATGCTCTGATTCCACCTTCAGGAATCTTGTCTTCAGGCGGCCGCTGGCGATGAGCTCCGAAAGTTCTTCCACGATGGTGGTCTGCGGAGTGATGGGGTAGGCTGAGACCACATCCACACGACTCAAAATAACCCCATAGGCCACAGCCTGATTACCTGTGATGACCCTCTTCATTTAGCCTCCTCCTTTAAAGAGATGGCTCCCCTGGGACATTCCGTGAAACAGATTCCACAGCCCTTACAATAATCGTAATCCACTTGATGGGAAAAAAGCTCTTCTCTTTTTAAAATTGAACCATCCGGACAGAAGACATAACAATTCTCACACTCATTACACGTGCCGCAACTGAAACATCGCTCCGCTTCGTCCAGGGCAACTCCTTCGGAAAGAGTCGAGGATACCTCTTTAAATCCTTTGATCCTTTCCTTAACAGCGCTCTTCGATTCTTGCTGCCTTTTCGCAGGCTCGAAGTAGTCCATATTCAATTCTTCGAAGGTGACCACATGGGGATTCCTCAATCTCTCTCCGGGACGGAGATATCCGAAGATTGAGAGGGACGGACCTTCTCCGATGAGATGTTGAATAATCATCCCTTCCGCATCCTTTCCCTTTAAAAAAGCATCTATGGCCATGGCCGCTTTCTTGCCTGAACCAATGGCATGGGCTACGGTGCGCTGGTTGGAGGTGAGATCTCCTCCAGCAAAGACCCCTTTTATGCCAGTGCTTCCATCTCTTTGGGTGAGAACGATCCCCTCTTTCTTCTCTAATCCTTCCGGAAGAAAGGAGGCTTCGATCTCCTCTCCTGCCGCAATAATCACATGATCTGCATCAATAAAGAGATTGGAATTGGGAATGGGAACAGGTCTTCTTCGACCACTCTCATCCTTCTCTCCCAATTCCATTCGGAGACACTCCAATCGTTTGAGGCCATCTTTCTGTCCAAGCCGGATGGGATTGACCAGATACCTTATCTTCACGCCCTCTTCAAGAGCCTCTACGATTTCATCTTCAAAAGCAGGCATCTCCTCCCTTGAGCGACGATAGAGAATGGTTGCCTTCTTTCCCAGGCGGATCACGGATCGCGCGACATCGATGGCTGTATTTCCTCCGCCGATAACACCAATCTTATCGCCTAACTTCACCCTCTTGCTCAGGTTGATCTTTTTCAGCAGATCGAGACCGCTCAAGACACCCTTCTCTTTTTCTCCGGGGATATGGAGGCCTCTACTCCGGTGTGCTCCTGTGCTAATGAAGACGGCTTGATAATCCTTCAAATCCTCTAATCTTAAATCCTCACCCAGAGAGACGCCTGTCCGGATCTCAACTCCCAGGGCCTCAATATTTGAAAGTTCCCTGTCCAAAATATTTTTGGGCAATCGGTAAGAGGGAATACCCATCCTGAGCATGCCGCCTGCCAAAGAAAACGATTCGAAGACCGTCACATCATAATGGAGCCTTGCAAGATGAAAGGCACAGCTCATCCCAGCTGGCCCGGAGCCGATAATGGCAACCTTCTCCTTCCTTTTCTCTCCCGCCTTTCCTGTCTTCTTGTTCAGACGAGAGGCAAAGTCCGCCACAAACCTCTCCAGGGCATGAATCACAACGGGCTCATCAAAGGATCCCCGGTTACATTTTGACTCGCAGGGATGGAAACAGACTCTGCCACAGACTCCTGGAAAAGGATTCTCCTCCTTGATGATATTCCAGGCTCCTTCAAAATCTTCCTGGGCAATTTTCTGGATGAAAGCAACGATATCATTTCCTGCCGGACAGGCCGCACTGCAGGGTGGGGTCTTATCCTCATAAAAAGGACGCTGTGTCCTCCAGGTGCCCGTCTTATTCCAGTCCATATCCCCCAGCGAAACGGAGATCATGGGCATCTCAGAAGCGCCTTTGAATTGAAATTGTTTGGACATTTTTTCCCTTTAACTATGAATTGAGTGATATAGCATCCATCTCAAAAAACTAAATCCTAAACTCGAAACCCTAAACTCTAAACAAACTCAAATGTTCAAACCATAACTCAAAAACGTTTAATCTTTTGAGTTTTGGATTTGTTTAGGATTTAGAGTTTGGTGTTTAGAGTTTGACTTCATTATAGGCTTCTCTTGCAGCCTTGGCATTCTCATTCTTCTTTCCGGGAGTCTCTTCACGGATCGACAGAGCAATGGAATCAATTCCCACCAGCCCACTCGCCTTTGAGAAGGCTCCTAAGATGGCTGTATTGACAATCGGGTTTGTTCGGGAACCCAAACCATTTCGGATTGCAATGGAGGTCGCATCGACGGTGGCGATTCTAAAATCCTTCAGATCATTAAATGTTTCAGGAGGGTGACCTGAATTGATCAGAATCCATCCGTTTGGTTTCAGGCCGGAGGTAACATCCACAGCTCCTATCAGGGTGGGGTCTAAAACGATGATGTGATCGGGTTTATAGATGTTCACCCTCAACTGAATGGGCTCGCGATCAACCCTCAGGAAGGCCATTACAGGAGCGCCCCGCCTCTCGACCCCGAAGGCAGGGAAAGACTGGACATAAAGCCCTTCATGGAAAAAGGCAACGGCAAGCACTTTGGATGCCACCACCGCCCCCTGCCCTCCCCTTCCATGAAAACGAATTTCAATCATCCTTTTCTCCGATGAACTCAACTATTCTATACTATATCTTCTTTTAATGGACAAGAGAAAATTTTTCAGAAACCAACCACTGCATCAACCCATCATCCAATCATTGATCTTCACTCTGGCCTGTATTAATTTTTCATACAATTCTCACCTGGCCGCCCTGGAAAAGAGGATGATATGAAGACAGTGATCATCGGTGCGGGAGCGATGGGGAGTCTCTTGGGTGGGCTTCTCTCCCGGTTAGGGGAATTTGAAAAGGGATGAGATCATTTTCCCTCGATTTTTTAAAAGGTTTTTTCGCGGCGTTTGGCGATGGATGGAACCAGCATTGCTATCAGCAGCAGCAATGCGATGGTGAGAAGGGCTAAACTGAGGGGGCGTGTGAAAAAGACCGTTGGGTCACCGCGTGAGATCGTCATTGCCCGTCGCAAATTATCTTCAATCATCGGCCCCAAGATAAAACCAAGAAGCAGTGGCGCCGGTTCGAAATCGAGCTTGACGAGAATATAACCAAGGACGCCAAAGAACGCCATGAGCAGCACACAGGCACTTGAGTTACTGACGGTGTAAACTCCGATGGAACAGACGGCCAGAATTGCCGGGCCGAGCAGGCGATATTTGACGGTGAGTAATTTAATCCAGATACCGATGAGCGGAAGGTTAAGTACGACAAGCATGAAATTGCCTACCCACATGCTTGCAATGAGCCCCCAGAACAGGCCCGGGTTTTTAGTCATCACTTGCGGACCTGGTTGAATGTTGTGGATCATGAGCGCACCAATCATGAGTGCCATGACTACGTTTGACGGTATTCCCAGAGTGAGCATGGGGATAAAGGAGGTTTGAGCGCCTGCATTATTGGCTGATTCAGGCCCGGCAACCCCTTCGATGGCTCCCCTGCCAAAGCGTTCGGGCTCTCTGGACAATTTCTTCTCTACCGCGTAGGAGGCAAAGGAACTGATTAAGGCTCCTCCTCCAGGAAGAATTCCTAAAGCGGAACCTACGGCTGTACCCCGCAGGACTGCTGGCCAGGCCCGCCGAAAATCCCCACGGGGGAGCCGCCATATTCCGAGGCCCTTCACAGATTTAGTGAACGATTCACGCTTTTCCTCTGCCTCCTCGAGGTTGCTGATGAGCTCGGCAATCCCGAGGATACCCATTGCTATTACAACGAAGTCGATACCATCAAAGAGTTCGACCCAGCCGAAGGTGAAGCGCTGTGTGCCGGTTTTCATATCTGTACCAACGAGCCCAAATAATATACCAAGGATCACCATGCCAATCGCTTTGATGACCGAACCGCGGGCAAGCACAACGGCGGCAATGAGCCCAAGCACCATAAGCGAAAAATACTCCGCAGGGCCAAATTTGAAAGCGATATTCACTAACGGAGGTCCAAAAGCAGCAATCAGAATCGTTGCCACACATCCGGCGAAGAACGAGCCCAGCGCCGAAACCATGAGTGCCTCGCCTGCCCTGCCCTGGCGGGCCATCTGGTAGCCATCGAGAACAGTGACGACTCCACTGGGTTCCCCTGGAATGTTTATGAGAATCGAGGTCGTAGAGCAACCATACTGCGCGCCGTAGTAAATGCCTGCGAGCATGATGAGTGCGGTTGTTGGTTCAAGCCCATAGGTGAACGGCAACAGCAATGCAATGGCAGTAGGAGTACCTATACCCGGCAACACCCCTACAAGCGTTCCAATCAAGGTTCCGGTAAAACAATACAATATATTCTTAAGGGTGAGTGCAACCGAGAAGCCGAGTTCGAGGTTGTGCAGCAAGTCCATGATGCCTCCTCAACCCCACCATGTGGGGAGTAGCGGCATTTGAATCCTTAAGGCGAAGTAAAAGACAACTGCGAAGAAAACGGAGAGCAACACGCTAAGAACGAGCGTTTCCTTCCATGAGTAACCAGGGCGAGCCAGGCGGCTTACGACCACCATCGCAAATGTAGCCAGCAGGAGGCCTGCGCCTTTGAGGATCAATCCAAAAAGCGCAACCGCGGCTGAGACCATGATAAGCGGCCGCCAGGCAACCTTGGGAAACTTTACTTCACCCGATTTGAATGCCAAGGCGGTCACGATCATACCAATCACGATCAGCAAAGAGGAAAGGAGTACCGGAAAGTAGCCCGATCCCATCCGGAAAGCCGTCCCCATTGAGTAGGTGCGAGCAATGAGCAGTGCTCCTAATCCAAAGCCGACAAGTAACAGCCCTCCAAGGAAATTTTGCTTATCGCGTATTTGCACCTTTTCCTCTCCCCCTTACGGTCAAGCCTTCCCGCACCCCCTGGAAGAGTCCAGGAGGCGCCAACGGAGGTTATTGAACAAGCATCGAGGATGCTCACGTGATTGGGTTGTTACAGCTGATTCATTCCATCTTTGCCCCGGATTGTTTAACGAGCTTCGCATTCTTCACAAGGTCCGTCTCGAAAATTCGTGCTGCTTCTTCCGGGCTGGTCCCAAGGGTTTCACTGCCTTGTGCTGCATGGGCATCCCGGACTTCTTTCAATTTGAGCACCTCCAGAACAGCGCCATTCAGTTTCTTTACGATGGCTTGTGGCAGATTCGCCGGCCCGATCACGGTAATCCACCCAACGTAATTGTAGTTTGGCAATCCGGACTCGGCTAAAGTTGGAACATCGGGGAGGGTTGGAGAACGCTTGAGGGATGATACACCCAGTGCACGGAATTTGCCAGCCTTGATCAATTGCGCACTCTGCCCCACTGTTAAGAAAGTCATCTCCACATGGCCACCGATGACATCCGTTATAATCTGGCTGCCACCTTTATAAGGCACATGGGTGATCTTCACACCGGCCTCGCTGCAAAAAAGTTCGGCGACCAAATGGGGCACGGTGCCGCTCCCCGGTGACGCGTAATTCAGCTTGCCCGGCTGCGATTTGGCCAGTGAGAGCAATTCTTTGAGGTCCCGTGCGGGGACTGACGGATTGACGACAAGTACAAATGAATCGGCTGCGATAATCGATATCGGCGTAACGTCTTTGAGCAGATCATACGGCATTTTCTCGTAGAGGCTCGGAGTGACCACGATGTTTGAAGTCGTCAATCCGATCGTGTAACCATCTTTGGGAGCGCGCACAATTTCATGGACGCCTTTGATGCTGCCTGCTCCCGGCAGATTTTCAACCACCACGGGCTTGCCAAGGACCTTGGCCAACCGGTCGCTCAGTAGCCGGGCGTGACCGTCGGCAGCCGAACCGGGCGCATGTGGAACAACCAGTCGAAAGAAATTGGGTTCCGCTGCCTGTATGACGTTTGGCACCCATCCAAATCCAAATGCCACGAGTACGAGTGTTACAACTCCCACCAGAACGATTCTTGCTGTCTTCATGTGCTCTCTCCTTTCTCTATTTGCTTTGTTTTTGCAGGGACGCAAAAAGGTCTTTATAGTAGCAGGACTCAAGCTCTCTCACCTTATCGAGTCCGACAAGTGTGTTGAATTCGTCGAAGGGAATGATCTTGTCCAGCCAGTGTTTGGTGCTTCCGTTCTTCTTCAGCCCTTCCCACAGCCCTCTCAACGCCCAGGCGGTTGCATACACGGTTACGTTTGGGTAAACTACGACATTGAAGCCGAGATCCTCCAGCTCCTTGACGGTAAGAAGCGGCGTCTTCCCGCCCTCGATCTGAATGGCTTTCGTGGGCGCTTTAATCTCCCGGTTGATTCTTAACATTTCTTCCCTGGAGGTTGGCGCCTCGACAAAGATCAGGTCAGCTCCCGCCTCAGCATACCTGTTTCCTCTTTCGATGGCTTCCTCAAGTCCGTCGGTCGCAATGGCATCGGTCCGCGCCATGATGATGAGGTCTGGGTCAACCCTCGTATCCACCGCCGCCTTGATCTTTGCCACCATCTCCTCCGTAGGAATGATCTGTTTCCCCTCCATGTGACCGCAACGCTTGGGGAAGACCTGGTCTTCGATGAAAAAGCCTGCCACACCCGCATTCTCGAAAACCTGGACGGTCCGCCGGACATTCGTCACATTTCCGTGTCCTGTATCGCCATCTACAAAAACCGGAAGGTCCACGGCCTGCACAATGTTACGGGCGATATTGACATACTCGGTCAAACTTAGAATAGACACGTCAGGCTTTGCAAGGCTGGCGGCTGAGGCCGCATATCCCCCCAGGGTGACAGCCTTGAACCCCGCCATTTCGATGATCTTTGCCGACAGGGCGTCATGGGCTCCAGGCATGACGAGGATCTCCTTGTCAAGAATCAGTTTCTTCAAAAGGCTTGTTTTCTTCATCTATTTACCTCCCACTTGTATTTGTTTTCGGGACATTCCCGGAATTTCTAATCCTTTTTTGCAACAAACACCACCAAGAGCCTTCCTGGTTTTTCACCCACGCTCCGGGAGAGGTGAGGTTTGTTTGAATCAAAGTAAAGGCAGTCCCCTTCTTCGAGTAAGTAAGTTTTCCCTTCATAAACAAATTCCTCTGTTCCCTCGAGCACATAAACCAATTCCTGTCCCTCATGTAAGAAAGGTTCCGGAGGAAACTCACCCCCGGTTGTGACGATGAATCCCTCCATGAGCCGGTCCAGTTTCTTGTAAGTGATGGAGTCGTAAATGTAAGCGAGGCTGCCAGAGGGCCGGTTGACCGTCTTTCTCTCCCCCTTCTTTACGATGGTAAGGCTCTGTGCCCCAGAATTTTGTATCTCACCGCTAAGGAGGAAAAGGACATCCACCCCCAGAACATAGGCAATCTGTGACAATGCACTGATTGAGGGTTCTCTTTTAAGGTTTTCTATTTGGCTTAAGTAGCTTTTAGCAAACCCTGTCTTTTTTGCGAGTTCATCGAGGCTCAATCCATTATCGTGCCTAAGTTTCCGTATTCTCTCGCCTATTCTTGTATATATCTCTTTTGTTCTGGTTGCAGCAGCATCGTTCATGGCACAACCATATGCTATCTGTGAACGCTTGTCAAGAAAAAAATTCATTGCTATCATTAACTCTCATTTTCTCTCTGTTTACAGATTCGTTTTTTATAAAGAAACATTTCTCGATACGCCTAGGGTCTGCGACAAAAATATGGGTAGATTTGACAATTCTTTTTATTTGGCCTATA
>JASEHH010000192.1 GCA_030017685.1 Thermodesulfobacteriota bacterium
GAGCATCTCCCAGCGGATCATGGTCTTAAATTTTGGAGAGAAGATTGCAGAAGGCAAACCGGAGGCGATTCAGAATCACCCCGAGGTGATCAAAGCCTATCTTGGTGAGACAACCAAGTTCTAATCGGAATATTGGATGAATGGAATGATGGAATAATGATCAAAAACGAATTCTTTTCTCAGCCGATTGAAGGGAAAAACCCAATATTCCAGCATTCCATGATTCCATCTTGGAGTATGTCTATATGGAAGTTAATAAAACAAAACGTTTCGACGAAGGGGCGGTTCAATCCTTAGCCCAATTGACATTGCCGCAGATTTTGACCAAACAGGCAGAGCGACTGGGTTCAGATCAGATTGCCATCCGCGAGAAGATGTTCGGAATATGGCTTGCCTATACCTGGGAGGATTATCTCCGTTTCACCAAGCAGGTTGCTCTGGGCCTTTTTGCCCTCGGTCTCAAACGGGGCGAAAATATCGGCCTTATTGTAAACAACCATCCGGAATGGTTGTTCGGCGAACTGGGCGCCCAGGCCCTGGGCGCCATCACGGTCAATATGTTTACCTCATCGGTCGCCAAGGAGCTGACCGTGATGCTCAACCGGATTCAGGCAACCTTTGCCGTTGTCCAGGACCAGGAGCAGGTCGATAAACTCCTGGAGTGCAAGCAGGAGCTCCCCCACATCCGGAAAGTCATCTACATTGATCCGACGGGCATGAGGACTTATGCCGGTAATCCATGGCTGATGAGTTTTCAGGAGCTTCTGAAACTGGGCGAGGAGTTAGACAAGAAGCAACCGAATCTTTTTCAAGAGGAGTTATGGAAAGGAAAACCGAATGAGGTGGCCTTGATGATCATGACCTCCGGAACGACAGGGATTCCGAAGCTGTCGATGATTTCGCATCAGAGTTTTACTGAGATCGCCAGGAAATGGATCGAGACCGCCCCGATTGGCATTGGTGACAACTGGATTTCCATCACCCCGACCGCATGGATTGTTGATCAGATGTGGGGAATGGGCGTCTCCCCCCTCACCGGGATGGCCATGAACTTCCCTGAAACACTAGAAACCCAGGCCGAAGATTTCCGAGAAATCGGACCGGTCATCATCATCACCTCTTCACGATTCTGGGAGGATCTGGCCTCAAAGATCAGGGTGAAGATTGCGGATGCGGGATGGATCAAGCGAAAGCTTTTTGCTTTAGGCCAAAAGATCGGCGGGGCAGTGGTGGACCATGAGTCTAAAAAAGAACCCATTCCTTCTTATTTAACCTTACTCCACCGGCTCTTTTCGAGGATCGTCTATCGCCCACTTCTTGACCGGGTGGGCTGCGGACAGATTCGCGCTGCTGTCACAGGCGGACATCCCATCAGTCCGGATGTCATCCGTTTCTTCAGGGCGAAAGGGTTAAATCTCAAGCATGCCTATGGTCTGACCGAAGGCGGCGGAGTCTTTCAGGTACAGCCGGATAAAGAGGTCAAGCCCGAATCCGTTGGGAAACCCCTTCCACGGACAGAGGTTAAAATTGCCGAAGATCAGGAGGTGCTTGTCAAAACCCCTTCCTGCTTTGTCGGTTATTACCAGGATCCGGAGGCGACCAAGAAGGCCCTTCGCGATGGCTGGCTTCACACAGGAGATGCGGGATATATTGATGACGATGGACACCTTCTTATCATCGGCCGAAAAGAAGAGATCATGCGCACCAAAGCAGGAGAAGCCATTTCCTCGGACTTTATCGAAACGAGGCTAAAATTCAGCCCCTATATCAAAGAAGCGGTGGTCTGGGGCGAAGCCCGCGACTATATCACGGGATTCATCAATATCGATTTTGGGAATGTGGGAAGTTGGGCAGAGGACCGAATGATCCCCTACACCACTTTTACCGACCTTTCCCAACAACCGCCTGTTGAGGAACTGATTCTCGGGGAGATTCGCCAGGTCAATACTCAATTGCCCAAACCGATGAGGCTTAAAAAGATCATTCTCCTTTACAAACTGCTCGATGCCGACGATGAAGAATTGACCCGAACCGGAAAAGTGCGCAGGAAGTTTGTCTATGAACAATATATCAATCTCATTGAAGCGATGTATGGTGACCAGAAAGAGCTCGAGGT
Organism: Thermodesulfobacteriota bacterium; assembly: GCA_030017685.1. GTDB lineage: Bacteria > Desulfobacterota > BSN033 > BSN033 > UBA1163 > RBG-16-49-23. The sequence continues at coordinate 2,117 of JASEHH010000192.1, forward strand.
CACCGGTAAGGTCCGCTACCGGGATGGACATGTGGGAACGATTGAAACGAAGGTGAGGATATTGACAGTGGAGTAAGAATATCTAAATCCGAAATCCGAATATCGGGCGAAGCTTCCCGAAGGGATCAATACGAAACAAATTCGAATTTTCAATTCCAATTTTTTATAGTTTTATTTGTTTCGAAAATTTAAGATTTGGTCATTTGAGATTGTTTCGAATTTCGGATTTCGTGCTTCGAATTTATAAAGGGGGTTATATTTCATGGAATTCTTTTTTCATCTCTTGATACAGGGGCTATCCGTAGGCTTTCTTTATGCTCTTGCCGCACTGGGGTTTGTCATGATTTTCAAATCCTCAAGCGTCCTCAATTTCGCTCATGGAGATCTCCTCGCCATGGGGGCCTTTTTCTTTCTGGTCCTTTCTTCGTGGTTGAAATTACCGATTCCCATCGCATTTATATTGACCCTTGCAGGAAGCTTTGCCATGGGCTTTATTATCGAGCGGCTCTTTCTTCGGCCCCTGATTGGCGAATCCCTGATCCTGGTGATCATGCTTACGGTTGGGCTTGCCGCCATGTTCAAAGGATTGATGCTCTTTATCTTCGGAGGGAATCTGTTTGCCTACCCCGTGTTCCTGCCGGCCGATCTATCGATTCGATTGGGAAACATTAACATCCCACCGGTCTATGTGGCCACCTTCGTCATCAGTATTATTTTTCTTCTCCTTTTTGGCCTTTTCTTCAAGTACTCCTCCCAGGGGATTTATATGAGGTCGGTCGCTGACAATCAGTCCGCTGCCCTCTCCCTGGGCGTTCATGTGAGGAGGGTCTTTGCCCTCTCCTGGGCGATTGCTGCCCTGGTCTGTGCAATGAGCGGAATCATTCTCGGAATTATCAGCGGCGTCAATGTACACAGCATCAGCATTATCGGCCTCAAGGTCTTTCCGGTCGTCATCCTGGGAGGACTGGAAAGTATCGGTGGGGCCATCATCGGCGGTATTATCATTGGACTTTTAGAGACCTTTACGGGAGGATATATTTCAACATCCCTTCGAGAGGTCGTCCCTTATATTGTCCTGGTCTTTATCTTACTGGTGAAACCCTACGGACTTTTCGGTCTGGTGGAGATCGAGCGAGTATAAAAGCATAACATCGTTGGAGGAGCGTCCCGCTAAACGGGACTTGAGGTTGGAGGCAAAAGATTTTTGCCTTAAGCGAAGCGATCCTCAAACGAAGTGCTCCTATTGCGAATCATTTAGCGGTTTGGAGGCAGAATGCGAAAGCTAAAATTACATCCCTGCGGGAATTATAAAGAGAAATACGAAGAGGAGCTGACCGTCTTTGAGACCGATTTCGGCAGGGTCTGGGTGTTGATCGGACTCCTCTTCCTTTTTGTTGGGATTCCTTTGATCAGCAGTTCTTATGCCCTTTACGTGATCAATCACATTGGGATCTTTGCTATTGCTGCCGTAGGCCTTAACCTCCTTATCGGATTCACAGGTCAGATCTCTCT
>JASEHH010000067.1 GCA_030017685.1 Thermodesulfobacteriota bacterium
GTGATGTTGCTGTCATTGGAGTCAATGGTTTCTTTGCAGATAGGATGACTCAGGTAGCTTCCCGATGTGGTGCAACAGTCATCCGGGTCGAGGAAGAATGGGGGAAGATGATTGAGCCAGAAAAGATGATCAAGGCATTGAGGGAACATCCCGAGGCTAAGGTCTGCGGCGTCGTTCATGGGGAGACCTCCACCGGGGTGAGGCAGCCGCTTGAAGAGATCGGAGCTTATTGTAAGCGAACGGATACCCTTCTTGTGGTGGATGCCGTGACCACTGTTGGCGGGTATGATGTGAAAGTAGATGAATGGAAAATTGATGTCTGCTACGGGAGTTCCCAAAAGTGTCTTGGCGTTCCACCAGGGCTTTCTCCAATCACTGTGAGCCCCAAAGCCATGGATGTCCTTCGTTCCCGCAAGACAAAAGTTCAGAGTTTTTATCTTGATCTCACTTTGCTCGAAAAATATTGGGGAGAGGAAAGGGTTTATCACCACACGGCTCCTGCCTCGATGTTCTACGCTTTGAGGGAAGGGTTGAAGATCGTTATGGAGGAAGGGCTTGAGGCAAGATTCGGGCGCCATCAGACATTGGGAGACCGTTTGAAGATGGAACTGGAAGGCCTCGGGTTCAAACTTTTTGCCCAGGAAGGATACCGTCTGCCCATGTTGACTTCGGTGGTTCTCCCTGATCGGGTGGAGGATGCGAAGATACGGTCGAGGCTTTTAAATGAGTATAATATTGAGGTGGGAGGAGGGTTAGGCTGGCTCAAGGGGAAAATATGGAGAGTCGGACTCATGGGAGAAACCTGCAAGCTCCGATATATTCATTGCCTGATGGGAGCGTTAGGGGATATCCTAACCTGAATTCGAATTGCCAAGGTTAGGTGTAAAATTTTAGAAAGAGGCGGGTTTTCACGATGCAGTTCGGATGGGATCCAGAAAAAGCAAAAAGGAACTACAAGAATCACAGGGTATCCTTTGAAGAAGCAGCAACCGTGTTTTATGATCCGTTATCGGCAACTTTCGATGACCCTGATCACTCATTTAAAGAGCAGAGGTTAATCAGCATAGGCTTTTCCTCTCGTGGTCGTTTGCTTGTCGTATCGTATGCAGAAAGAGGAAAAGTCTTACGTATCATCAGTGCACGACTCGCAACTGTGCACGAAAGGAAAAAACATGAAAATCAAACGAGAGATGGATCGTGATGAATTACGGCCCGAATACGATTTTGACTATTCCAAAGCTATCCGTGGCAAGTATTATAAGCGACTGTTGAAGGAAGAGGCCAATGTCGTCGTGCTTGAACCAGACGTAGCTAAGGTATTTGGTGATTCATCAGCAGTAAACGAGGCGCTGAGGTCGCTTCTAAATTTAACACGCTCGACCCAACGCCTAACACGCTCAAGCGGACGGGGCTTAAAGCGCCGCACAGCTTAGAGCCACCCTTTTCACAAGGGTTCTGGGGCAGGGCTATGCGCAAGCAGGGATGACAGAATTTAGCCCTGGAGTTGCCGGTACTGCTGCCTTTAGGCGGCTTCTTTTTCCCCCGAAGTTCTTTCCCCATAGAGTTTGGCGAGGAATTCGGTGAGATTGTAGATTTCGATCTTCTGTTTTTGTCTTTTGGCGTTCCTGAAATTGTGGAGGCAGGAGGGACATTCGGTTAGAAGAATTTCAGCTCCTGTATCCTCGATGATTTGACTTAAACGATTTCTCGCAATCTTGACGGACTCTTTGGGAAAGGCTCCCCTGAACCCGCTTCCAGCCCCACAGCACATAGCATTCTCTCGTGTTCTTCGTGGTTCCACAAAATTAGGCGCAATCTTGCGGATGATCGCTCTTGGCTCATCATAGATGCCTGCATGGCGGCCAAGATCGCAGGGGTCATGATAGGTGACTTTCTTATCTGTTTTCACCTGAAAGTCAAAATCTTTCAAAAACTGTGTGATATGTTTGACCTCCAATCCTAAATCTTTATAAGAAGGATGATCTTTGAAAACACGGTAACAGTAAGGGCAGGTTGTGATCAGCGTCTTGGCTCCGGTTTTTTGGATCTCCTGAATATTGCGTTTAGCTAAATCTTCCTTAATCTTATAACCCACATCTTCGAGTACCCCACTGCAGCAGACCTCATCGATCATGGTATAGTCCACTTTCAGGAGATCAAGGAGATGGACCGTTTCCTTCACGCTCTCTTCTTCCCGATAAGCCCCTACACAGCCTAAAAAAAGGAGATAAGGAGCCCTTTCTTTTCGATGACCCCAATCGCGCCTTTTCTCCTCTCCATAGATATTCCCATACTTTTCGACCACCTCGCCCATTGCCTTGAAGAGGTTGTCAAAACCTATGCCCACCATATCCCTTCGCGCCGCTTTGACAATCTCCTGAGGATCAACACCGGAGGGACAATTGACCGTGCAGTTCATACAGGCGGTACAGCGAAGCATTGCTTTTGCCACTTCTTCGGTGGCAGGAAGTTTTCCTTCCATCACTTCTTTGAGAAGGATGATCTTTCCGTGGGCATTGGTAATGGGCCTCTTTGTCAGGTCGAAGATAGGGCAAACCGCCCGGCAGAACCCGCAGCGGGAACACTGAGTGATCGCTTTGCGACGTTTTTCATCGAATTGGAGTTGGGTGAACATTGGGCTTCCTTACACATAGGGTTCAAGGGGCCTAGGGTTCACGGGTTCAAGGGAAATCTTTAAGGAAAATTATTTCATTTCACTTGACCCCTTGAAACCTCGAATCCTGGAACCCTCTTAGTCCAGCGCTCTTTTCCCCGGATTCATAATATTATTCGGATCCAGTGTCTTCTTCACCCTTCTCATCAAATCCATTTCAACCGGGTCATGCTCCAATGTCATATAGCTGGCTTTGGAGAGGCCGATGCCATGTTCTCCGCTCAGGGTACCTTTGAGAGAGATAGTAAGCTTGAAAATCTCTTCCTCAACCTTTTTTGTCCTTTTAACCTGATCAGGATCATATTCATCGTAAAGAATCTGAGGATGGAGGTTTCCGTCACCGGCGTGGCCAAACGTGGCGACCACGATACCGTATTTTTGAGAGATTCCCTGGATTCCCACTAATAACTCCGGAATCCTTGAGATGGGCACGGTCACATCATCCAGCACAAAGCTATTGCTGACCCGGGCTAGGGTCGCATAGGCAGACTTGCGGGCCTTCCAGAGATTGAGCCGGTCTTTCTCATCCCTGGCTGTCTTGACCTCAATGGGGTGATTCTGTTTCAGAATGGAGAGGACCACCTCCATCTGAGCCTCAACCTCTTCCCAGGTGAAGCCATCGGCCTCTGTTAGGATCATGGCCTCCGCATCCGGCAGGTCGATGTCCGTATTATCCCGGATGGATTTGAGCGTCACTTGATCGAGGATCTCCATCACGCTGGGAATGACTCCGCTGGTCATTGTCTGGAAAATGGCTTTCCCCGCATCTTCGAGCCTGGCATAGGTGGCGACAGCGGTCATGGCATGGCGGGGAAGGGGGTTGATCTTTAAGGTAACCTCCGTGATTACTCCAAGGGTTCCTTCCGCTCCGACAAAGAGTTTGGCCAGGTCATAACCCGAGACGCATTTCATCGTATAGGAGCCTGTCCGCATCAACTCCCCGGTGGGCAGGACGACCTGAAGACCAAGGACATAATCGCGGGTCGTTCCGTATTTGGCGCCCTTGATTCCACCCGCATTGGTGGCCACATTTCCTCCGATCGTTGAAACCGTGCTGCTTGCTGGGTCCGGAGGAAATACGAAGCCATGTTTTGCGAGTTCTCTGTTAAGGTCGTCACAGACGACACCTGCCTCAACGCGTGCATAGCGGTTTTCAATGCTCACCTCAAGGATTCTGTTCATTTTGGAGAGGTCGATGATCACCCCGCCCCTGATCGGCACCACGCCTCCGCTGAGGCTGGTTCCTGCTCCCCGTGGGATGACCGGTATCTTATATTCATTGGCAAATTTGACAATGGCCAATACCTGTTCTGCCGTTTCAGGCCAGACAGCCGCATCAGGCCGGTGGACATTCATCGAAGCATCGTAACTGTATGGCACTAATTCTTCTAATTGATCGGTGAAATTGTCCTGACCCACAATCTCGATCAGTTTTTTAATCACAGAACACCCTCTCGTAATTTACTTTGTTCCTCTTTGTGATGAATGCTTTAACAAAAGAACGCACCCTCAAGGGTGCGGCTACTCATCCATTCAACAGTACATACCCTATCTAAAAAGGGCTCCCTTACTGGGCGGTCGCTTTTTTGACCTCGGACTCCACATAATTAAGGTGTTCAAGGGTTCTCTCCCTGGCTTTATCAGGAGAGTGATTCTTAATCGCATTGAATATTCTATAATGTTGATCAAGCAATTTTTTTATTTTTACACGATCCCTAAAAACTCTTCCTACCGATTCTCTGAGAAGATCATAAATTCCTGACATGATATGCATATGGATGGTATTGTGGGTAGCCTGGGCGATGGCCAGGTGGAAATCAGCATCCTGTTTTTCCCAGGACCGGCCCTCTTCAAAAGCTCTCTTCATCTCCCCGATGATGGTGTCGAGTTGCTTAATGTCTTCCCTTGAAGCTTTCTGTGCCGCATGGTAGGCGGCCCAGGTTTCAATGGCCTTTCTCACCTCGATGAGGTCAAAAATCTTCTGATCATCCGCCTTAATAAGCAGGAAGAGAGGATCCCCGATCAGTTTCGAGGAGACGGATTTGACAAAGGTCCTCTTGGCCTGCCTGACCTCCAGAAATCCCATGGTGACTAGAGAATTGAGCGCCTCCCTGAGAGAAGGCCGGCTTACGCCCAACTGTTTGATGAGTTCCCGTTCAGGGGGAAGCTGGTCTCCGGGTTTTAACTTCCCATCTATGATGAGGCGTTTGATCTGATTGGCAATGTCCTCAGAGATTTTGGTGTGTTTGATGGAATTAAACATATCAATGCTCCAATGGTCTTACCTTTTAAACTAAACCCGCTCTTTTGTCAAGATAAAAAAAACGTGTACATGAAAATCATTTATTTACTTTATTTAATGATCATAATTGGGCATTTGGAATAGGTCATTGCCATATTATGGTGAAACTGCTATGCTTTTCAAAAAAGCAATGTTCTAAAACATCAAAAAAATCTTAAACTTGTAAGTACGCGTCATTCCCGCGCAGGCGGGAATCCAGGAATAGTTTTTGAAACAGTTTTACGTTTATATCCTAAGTAGCAAACGCAACGGCACCTTATATACAGGTGTAACCTCTGACCTTATTAAGCGTGTATACGAGCATAAAGACGATTTGGTGGACGGTTTTAGCAGGAAATACAATGTTCACCACCTGGTTTGGTATGAAGTCCATGAATCTTGGGAATCTGCGTTCCAAAGGGAAAAACAGGTAAAGAAATGGAAAAGGGCATGGAAATTAAAACTGATAGAACAGAATAACCCATCCTGGGATGATCTATATGGAAGTATCTGTGCATAAGAGCTCTGGATTCCTGCTTCCGCAAGAATGACCTCATAGGGTTGGAAAGGATTTTTTCAGCCCTCTGCTAATTCGTTTAGGTTTTAAACAGGATTAAGGAGATTTGGCGGATGGCCTGTGGTCAGGGCGGCCACAAGGTTTTGTGCGGCAAGCATGGCCATTTTGTGACGTGTTGCCTTTGACGAACTTGCGATGTGGGGCGCGAGAACGACATTTTTTAGCTCAAGAAATTTAGGGTTGAATTTCGGCTCATTTTCGAAAACATCAAGACCTGCGCCGGCAATCGTTCCTGAACGTAGCGCCTCAATCAGCGCGGCATCGTCCACCACGCCGCCACGGGAGGCGTTGATGAGGATCGCTGTGGGTTTCATCTGCTTCAATTCGGCTTTGCCGATGAGGTGGTGGGTGGCCGGAGAGTAGGGGACGTGAATCGTCACAATATCTGCCTGTGAAAGCAACTCCTCCTTGCTCACAAACGTTGCCCGGGATGCCTCTTCGATCTCTGGGGCAGCTCGACGGACATCGTGATAGATCACCTTCATCTCAAAACCGGTTGCACGCCTTGCCACCACCTGACCGATTCGGCCCAGGCCGAAGATGCCCAGCGTCGCATGATGGACATCCAGTCCGAGAAATTGTTTCAGTTTCCATCTGTCCCACTGCCCCGCGCGCAGGTAGGCTTCCGCCTCAGTTAACCTGCGCGCAGTGGCAAGAATCAATGCCCAGGTGAAATCTCCGGTCGTATCATCCAATACACCGGGGGTGTTAGTGGCCATGATCCGGGCTTTACGGCAGGCTTCAAGATCGATGTTGTTGTAACCCACGGCGATATTACAGACTGCTTTGAGGTTCGGACAGCGTGTTAAAAGCGGTGTGTCAATTCTATCCGTAAGGGTTATTATAGCGCCCTGCTTGTCAAAGAGCTTGGAAGCGAGGGTTTCAGAATCAAATGGGATATCCGACTGATTCGACGTCACCTCAAAATGTTGAGAGAGGTATTCGAGCACATCATCAAAGACTTCCCTTGTCACCAGAACTTTCGGTTTCATGGTCTTATTCACTTACAATCGCGCAGCCGTGGTCCTCAATGGCCGTACACCAAACTCGGCAGCCACAACCCGATCTGTGGGAACATGTACAGCAGGAATATCGCGATCACCTGGATCGCCATGAACGGCATCATCCCCAGGAAGATCTGGTTCAGCGTCACGTGCGGCGGAGCCACGCCCTTCAGGTAGAAAGCAGCCATCGCCACCGGCGGCGACAGGAACGCCGTCTGAAGGTTGAGCGCCACCAGCAGGCCGAAGAAGAGCGGATCGATGTTGAAATGTGCCAGCAGCGGAATGAAGATCGGCATGAAGATGATGATGATCTCGGTCCACTCCAGCGGCCAGCCGAGCAGGAAGATGATGACCTGCGCCATGAGCATGAATTGCACCGGCGTCATGTCCATCGACTGCACCCACGCATTGATGATCTCTTGGCCGCCCAAGAGCGCAAACGCCCCGGCGAAGATGCCCGACCCGACGAACAGCCAGCACACCATGGCCGAGGTCTTCGCGGTGAGGAAGACCGCCTCCTTGAGCATCGTCATGTTGAACCGTCCGTAGGCGATCGCCAGGAACAGGCCTCCGAAGGATCCCATCGCCGCCGCCTCGGTCGGCGTCGCGAGGCCCATGATGATGGAACCGAGGACCCCGAGGATCAGCAGCGCCAGCGGAAAGAACGACGTGAGGAGCATCTTGAAGATTTCGAGACGGACGAAACTGAAGATCGAGTAGAAAATTGCGAGTCCCGCGAGGCAGATCCCCAGCGCGATCCAATAGCCTATCGGGGCGGGATGACGTTCGATGGGCGCCGGCGCTTCCGCCGCCTGAGGCGGTGCGGCCGTCTCGGCGGGGGGCTGCGGCCTTTTGGGCACCGCTTCGGCTGCAACCGGGGCCTCCTGCCCGGGTTCGGCCGGGGGCTCCTGCAGCCCACCCTCCGGCTCCTGCAAGCCCCCCCCGACCTCAGTTTCGTCGACTATATCCGTCGTCGCCACAGCACCCATTTCCTGAAGGCCGGTCGTATCCACCACCGCCGGCGCCGTCACGGCAAGATAGATCGAGCCCATGAGTGCCGTTGCCGCCAGCGCCGGCAGCAACGCAATGACCAGGTGGTTGAGCAGTGAGCGCATCGGGACGTCGGCGTTGCGCTTACCCTTAATCGCGCCGATCAGCCCCTTCATGACGTTGTTGCTCCGGGTCTTGGCGATGACTTCCGCGAATTTGGGCAGGTCCACGCGCTGATCCTCCTCGGAGAGGGGCGGTGCGAAGCTGGGCTTGATTTTCGCGAGGATGATGACGTAACCGACGTAGAGCGATGCCAGCATGAGGCCGGGAAAGAAGGCGCCGGCGTAGAGCTGCATCACCGACACGCCGGCGGTGGCGCCGTAGAGGATCAGAAGCACCGACGGCGGGATCAGGATGCCGAGGGTGCCACCCGCGGTGACGGCGCCCGCCGCGAGCCTGATGTTGTATCTCGCCTTGAGCATCGCCGGAAAGGCGAGCAGGCCCATCAGCGTCACTACCGCGCCGATGATCCCCGAGGCGGTGGCGAAGATCGCGCAGGTGATGACCGTTGCGACGGCCAACGATCCGGGTATGCGCGAGGTCGCCAGGTGCAGGCCCTTGAACAGAGCCTGGATCAGATTGGCGCGCTCGACCAGATAGCCCATGAAGACGAACAGGGGAACCGAGATCAGGACGTCGTTATTCATGACCCAATAGGCGCGCTGCACCATCAGGTCGAGCGTCTGCTGCACCGCCAGCGACGGGTTCACGCTTTGGTAGGCAAACCAAGCGAACATCGTACCCATGCCCATCAGCGTGAACGCGGTGGGAAAGCCGAGCATGATCGTCACGACGATCAGCCCCAGCATCAGCAGGCCCAGGTGGCCATTGGTCATCTGCGCCGCCGGTGGCATCATTACGAACAGAGCAATCACGACCGCGGCCATCATCGAGAGTCCGAACCAGGCTCCTTTTTTCATTTGTCGCTCCCTTTCTTGGCTGTCACGAACTCATCGAGCTTGGCGATATCCTCGTCCTTGACGTGCATCTGCTCCTTCAGCTTCTCGACGTCGACCTCCTCGACATCCGCGATGCGCGAGGGCCACTTGCCCTGCTTGAGGCAGCGGACGCAGCGGATGATTTCGACGATGCCCTGCGCCATCAGGAACGCCCCGGCGACCGGGATGACGGTCTTGAACTGGTAGACCGGCGGGCCGGAGGCGGTGATGCCCGAGTGCTCCCGGATCGCCCAGGATTCGCCGGCATAGATGTAGCCGGCCCAGCAGAGCGCGACCACCCCGGGAAGGAAGAACACGAAGTACAGCATCAGATCGAGGCTGGCCTGCAACCGCGGCGGGAAGAAGCCATAAAGGACGTCGCCTCGAACGTGGGCGTTCTTCGACAGCGTGTAGGCGCCCGACATCATGAACAGGGTCCCGTACATCATGATCATGCCATCGAAGGCCCACGCATGCGGGGCGTCGAGCGCGTAGCGTGAGAACACTTCATAGGTGATGAGGAAGGTGAGTGACACGATGAGCCAGGAGAATGTTTTCCCTACAAATGTGCTGATCTTGTCAATGGTAAGCAGTAATTTCTGCATATTCGATCCTTTTTTAGAAAACAACCACCCGGACGCAAGCGGCGCCCGGATGGCTGATCGATGAAGCTGTAAAATCCATTAGGTCCCCTCACCCTTCTCCTCTCCCCAGCGCCTGCCTGCCGGTAGGCAGGGGGAGAGGGAGGACAGAAGGGGGAAAATCTACATATCTTTGGTTAGCCTTTCTTCGCTGGAGCCTTCTTGGCCCCGAAGTAATGGTTATAGGCCATGCGCCGGCCGACGTTGTAATCCATGTCCCATTTCACGACGCGCTCGGCGAATTTTATCTGCGATTCGACGACCTCCTTGAACAGGGGGTTCTCCGCCGACTTCCTCGCCACGGTCTCGTCGTAGGCCACAAGCTGCCTCGCAAGGATCGCGTCCGGGGTCTTGTAGAACTTGACCTTGTCCTTGGTCTGTAGATCGATGTAGTCCTGCGAGTAGCGGTCGCATGACTTCCACCACATGTCGGACGAGGCCGCTTCCACGGCGTTCTCGATGATCGCTTTCATCTTGTCCGGCAGGGCGTCGAACTTGGTCTTGTTGAACGTGATCTCGAAAACCTCGGCGTTCTGGTGGTAGCTCTGGAGCATGCACACCTTCGACACATCGGCGAAGCCGAGCAGACGGTCGGAGGATGCGTTGTTGAACTCCGCCCCATCCAGCAGACCTCGATCCATCGCCGGCACGATTTCGCCGCCGGGTAGTGCGTTCACTGATGCGCCCAGGCCGGTGAACACGTCGATGGAAATACCAACGGTGCGGAACTTCATCCCCTTGAAGTCCTCAATCTTGGTGATCGGCTTCTTGAACCAGCCGAGCGGCTGCGTCGCCATCGGCCCGTAGGGGAACGACACGACATTGGCGCCGATGGACGCATAGACCTTCGCCAGCAGAGCCTTGCCGCCGCCGTACTTGTGCCAGGCCAGCATCATATCGGCGTCCATACCGAAGCCGGGGCCTGACCCCCACAGCGCCAGGGCATTCTGCTTCCCATAGTGGTAGACCTGCACCCCGTGGCCGCCGTCGAGCGTCCCCTTGGAGACCGCGTCCAGCAGGTTGAAGGCCGGCACCACGGCGCCGGCCGGCAGCACCTCGATCTTGAGTTCCCCGCCGGTCATGTCGTTTACCTTCTTGGCGAAGTCGAGGGCGTACTCGTGGAAAATGTCCTTGGTCGGCCAGGTGCTCTGGAAGCGGAACGAAATCGGCACCTGCGCCTTGGCGATCATCGGGAAACCCAGCGTTGCTGCGCCGGCTGTCACTGCGGCAGCGCCGGCGAGGAACTTGCGACGTGAAACCTGTTTCTCTTTTGTCTTATCGTGTTTCATTTTTCCTCCTCCTTATTTATGTGAATTTTGTAAAACTGCAAAAAAGGTATGTTCGGCCCAACCCAAAAATCTTCCAACTGCTCTTTAAGAAATAGATTAGAAAATTCACCTCCTTTCAGTATTATATTCACATTCGAAAACCGATTGATTGCCCAATAATAGCTTTTCTATAGGACATTTCTTGCCCCATTTCAAGATATCCAACTTCTTTTCTTAAAGAACCATGTTTTAAGGTTTTTTAGATACACTGAGGGAGAGGAAATTCTTTTACGGCCCGGGTTCGATATTACCATTATTAAGCACTCGACCAGATGAGCAACCCTTGAAAAAAATGTGTTAAAGTGAGTAAACTCCAAAATTGGACTGACCATTTCGTATTTGATCATTTCTCAAAAAAGGTGAATAAAAAACTACTAACATATTCAAAAATTTTTGTCAAACAAAAAAGATAGCACTTTAACTCTTTGGAAAACGCTGTATTATCCCCCCTTTAGAAAAGGGGATAAGGTTTCTCCTCTCCTTTGAAAAGGAGTAGGGAAGGGATTTTAAAAGGCAATTCTAAACCCAACTGGTTTAAAAGTCTTACCATTTAAATATTATTGACAAGGCAACCTCCATTTGTTATAAGGGAGAAAATTTATAGGTATCTAAAAAAAATTTGTCATTCCTGTGGAAACAGGAATCCAGAGTCTTGTTATTGTTTAGTTCCCTGCTCCCTGTTTTCACAGGGACAAGTTTAGCAGAGCCTGCCCCGGACTTGATCCGGGGGACGGCGTCTGGATTCCCGCCGGAGTTTATCCCGATGGAAATCGGGGCAGGAATCACAATGTGAATACCTCAAATGCAGAAATTAAACAGTTTATAGATAAGTCAGGAGGTCGTTATGGCTCGTTTGTATGAATATCAAGGGAAACAGTTGCTCAAAGCGGGAAAGGTGCCAATCCCTCAGGGGGAGGTGGCTACCACCCCTCAGGAGGCGGGAAAGATCGCCGGGAAGATTGGCAAACCGGTGGCCGTGAAGGCACAGATCTGGGCAGGAGGCCGGGGAAAGGCCGGAGGCATTAAGTTCGCCTCAAATCCCCAGGAGGCGGAGAAGGTCGCAGGCGACCTGTTAGGATCCACTCTTAAGGACCTGAAAGTGGAAAAGGTTCTCATCGAGGAGAAACTCGACATCGATAAGGAATATTATGTCGGTGTGATCATCGATGCCTCAAGGGAAGTCCGGGCTCCAATTGTGATGTTCAGCACCGAGGGCGGGGTGGATATCGAATCCGTTCCCCCCGAAAAGATTGCCCAGACCACCGTGGATGTTCTCCGTGGTTTCCGCCTCTATGATGCCCTCAACCTTGCTGTTCAACTGAAGGTTCCAAACCAGCACCTCACGAGCATTGCCCAGGCCATCATGGGACTGTTTCAGACTTTTAAGGCTTATAACTGCCGGACAGCTGAGATTAACCCCCTTGTTTTAACAAAAGAGGGGAAGATCCTGGCCGGAGATTGCCGGATGGCCATTGACGACTCCTCAGTCTTCCGTCACCCGGAATTAGGGATTGAAGTAGCCAGGGAAGCATCAACACCTCCGACGGAGCTGGACAAAATCGCCTGGCAGATTGAGGAAGGAGACCTGCGGGGGACCTGTTATATTGCCCAGATGGCTCCGGAGATCAAAGAGCTAAACTATGTCGGATATCATGGCATCGGAGGAGGAGGAGCCATCCTCGGAGTGGATGCGCTAAACCGGCAGGGGTTGAAGATTGCCAATTATGCGGATACCAGTGGCAATCCCACTGCGGCAAAGGTTTACCGTGCCGCTAAGTTGATCATCAACCAACCGGGAATTGAAGGATATATGTTGGGCGGATTCATCGTGGCCAATCAGGAGCAGTGGCATCATGCCCACGGCGTGGTGAAAGCCCTCCGGGAAGAAATACCGAAGAGGCCGGGTTTTCCGTGTGTGATCCTTCTCTGTGGGAATAGAGAGAAAGAGTCGATGGAGATATTAAAGGAGGGGACAAGCGATTTACCCGGACGGTTCGAGTTCTATGGAAGCGATAAGGTTTATGAGACCGAATTTTTAGCCAAGAGAATGAAAGCCCTGATTCTTGAGTATCGGAAGGATAGAGGGATAACTGGGTAAACTCTAAACTCGAAACCCTAAACTCTAAATAAACTCAAATGTTCAAACCATAAAACCCAAAATCTTGTCTTGTTTTGAGTTTTAGATTTTGGATTTGTTTCGGATTTAGAGTTTAGTGTTTAGAGTTTTAACCATTCCGGATCTAGGATTTTAGGGACCCGACATTTTACAGATAAGAAGATTAGAAGAACGCTGAATCGCAGAGGGTAAAGGAGGAATAGGCGATGATTGAGTTTAAAGAGAGAACGATCAAAGTCATTATAGACGACAGCAAATGCGTCGATTGCAAGACGCATGCTTGTGCGGCGGGATGCAAGCTCTTCGCTCGAGGGATTTTAGTGATCAAGGACGGAAAACCGGCCCTTGGAGGCGATGCCGCATATGCCGAAAGGGTGGGGACCGAATGCTTAGCCTGTGAATACGAATGCGAGTTCAGAGGAAACAAAGCAATTAAGATCGAGGCTCCAATTCCCGGGTTGAAAGAGTATTTGGAAAAACGGGGACTATCACTTTCATAAAAAGGAGTGAGAAATGGCTATTTTGCTTGAGAAAGATACGACTGTTTTGGTTCAAGGGATTACCGGAAGGGAGGGGTCGGCACGGGCCGCCTTTATGAAAGGATATGGCACGAAGGTGGTGGCAGGCGTGACGCCTGGCCGGGGCGGAGAGGAGATCTCCGGAATACCTGTCTACAATACCGTTGAAGAAGCGGTCAGGACTCAGGGCCGTATCGATGCCAGCGTGACCTTTGTGCCCGGGCCAGGACTCAAAGATGCTGTTTTTGAAGCTATTGATGGTGGAATCAAGTTTATTGTTATGCCTGTTGAGCGAGTTCCTCTGTATGATATCCTTGAGATGATGGCCTATGCCAAATTGAAAGGAGTCCGTCTCCTCGGGCCAGGCTCCATCGGCGCTATAAGTCCAGGAATCGCAGTGATGGGCTGGCTCGGAGGCACACCGGAATTTGCCAAGAGGGTCTTTGTGCCCGGACCCGTTGGTGTAATCTCACGTAGCGGAGGACAATCCGGGACGGTTCCCTGGGCCATTAAAGAAGCAGGCCTCGGGGTGACTACGGTCGTTCATATTGGAACCGAGCCGGTTCTGGGGCAGTCCTTTGGAGATATTTTGCCCCTTTTCCAGGCAGATGAGGATACAAAGGCGGTTGCTATCTTCGGTGAAATCGGCGGTCCTTATGAGGAAGAAGCAGCAGAGGCTGTGAGAAAGAAAGAATTTACCAAGCCCCTCGTCGTTTTTGTTGCCGGGGCATGGGCCCCCGAGGGAATGCGATTCTCGCATGCGAGCAGTATCATCGAAAGAGGGAAAGGATCGGCCAAAGACAAGATCAAATCCCTTAAGGAGGCAGGAGTCCATGTGGTGGACCGGCCCGATGAGATCGGCCCAACCCTGAAACGATTGCTAAATGCCTGAACTTTGTTGACAGATATTTATCGTGGAGTCGATCGTTGTGTAACAAATAAATCCGAAGCACGAAACTCGAAATGGTTTAAACTCTAAACACTAAACTCTAAATCCTAAACAAATCCAAAATCTAAAACCCAAAAGATTATGGTTTTTTGAGTTTTGTGTTTTGGACATTTGAGTTTATTTAGAGTTTAGGATTTCGAGTTTAGGGTTTAACATTCTTTGTTTCGGATTGATCCCTTCGGGAAGCTTTGCCCGATATTCGAATTTCGAAATTGAAAATCAAATGGGAGGTGCACTATGACTGTGATGCGATCTGTTTTTTACATTCCGGGAAATAATGAGAAGATGGTGTCGAAGGCCCCTGAAACACCGGCGGATATCATCACCCTTGACCTGGAAGACTCTGTCCCACCGGCAGAGAAAGTAAAGGCCCGGGAGATGGTCCGGGAGAATCTGAAATATGCCGGATCAGGGGGTTCGACGGTTTATGTCCGGCTCAATAACTGGGAGACCCTGATGACCAATGATGACCTTGAGGCCATCGTCTATGAGGGGCTTTCAGGGGTTTGTCTGGCCAAGACCGGCGGTCCGGATCATGTCCAGCGTCTGGACTGGAAGCTGGAAGAATTGGAGCGAAGGAGAGGGCTGAAGGTGGGATCCATCGCCATCCAGCTCCTCATTGAAACAGCAAAAGGAGTGATGAATGCCTACCCCTCATCGATTGCAAGCAAGCGGGTCAATTCCCTTATCTTCGGCGCAGTCGATTACACAAAGGATATGAGGGTGAAACTTACGTCTGAAGGGGATGAACAGTTTTATGCAAGGGCCCATACCGCGGTTGCCGCCAGGGCAGCAGGTTGTATCGCCATTGATTGTCCTTTTGTGGCCTTCAAGGATACGGAAGCCTTTGAGAAGAACACACGTTTCGGAAGGCAGTTAGGATATGAAGGAAGAATGCTCATCCACCCGAGCCAGATCGAACCTTCCCATCGGATCTACACACCCTCTCCCGAAGATGTGGAATGGGCAAATGGGGTGGTAAAGGTCTTTGAAGAGGAGGGAATTGCCAAAGGGGCTGCCGCCGTTTCCTATCTTGGAAAGATGGTCGATACTCCGGTTTATGAGAATGCAAGGACAATTCTTGCCACCATGGATGAGATTGCCGCCTTTGATGCAAAGAGAAAGAAAAGCTAAAAAAAAGGGACAGGCTGCTTTTTTGAACTTACCATTTTTGATGAAATCGTAAAAGGTAGTCATTCCCGTGAAAACGGGAATCCAGGGAATTCCAAACATAACAAAACACTGGATTCCTGCTTGCGCAGGAATGACAAAAACCTCCTTTTCAGACTTTTTACGAGACCATCTTTTTTGATGAAAGGTAGCCCGTCCCTTTTTTTTCCTTAAGGGGGATAGCCATGAGAATCATCATTGTCGGTCAGGGCCCTTTTGGGGAGAAGACGCTTGAAGCCCTGATCCAAAAGGGAGAAGAGATGGTCGGAGTCTTTTCTCCTTCCGACAAGAGGGGTGAGGCCATGGGTGGTCTCGCTCAAAAATCAGGGATTCCCTCCTTCCGCCCTGCTATCATGAAGACTCCGGAAGTCCATGAGGCTTATGGCAGGTTGAAGCCGGATCTTGCCATACTCGCTTTTGTGACGGATATCATCCCTCAGAGCCTGCTTGCGATTCCTTCCATTGGCACCCTCTGTTATCATCCTTCTCTTTTGCCCCGGCACCGGGGAGCCAGCGCTATTAACTGGGCAATCATTCAGGGAGATACGAGAACGGGCTTAACCATTTTCTGGGCAGACAAAGGGATCGACACCGGTCCCATTTTTCTGCAAAAAGAGGTTGAGATTGGCCCAGAAGAGACGACCGGTTCCCTCTATTTCAATAAACTCTTTCCCATGGGAATCGAAGCCATTGTGGAGGTGGTCGATTTGATCAAAAAGGGAAAGGCGCCCAGAATTCCTCAAGATGAATCGCAAGCCACTTATGAGCCTCCTTGCGATGATCGGGTTGCATCCATCGATTTTGCAAAACCTGTCGATAAGATTTACAATTTAATCAGGGGCTGTGATCCCCAACCAGGGGCCTATTCAACAGTTAAAGGAAAGAGAATAAGATTCTACGATGCGAGAAAAAGACCTCTACATACAGGAGAGGGGGCCGGAGAGATTGCAGCCATTGAAAAAGAGGGCATTGAAATCGCTGTTCAAGGAGGGATCATCGTCGTTGGTAAATTGAGGGTGGATAAGGGCGAAAAAGTGGGACCGATTGAATTTGCCCAATCGGTAGGATTAAAAGTCGGAGATCGGTTGGGGGGTTAGATAAGAATAACCAAACACCAAGCACCTGCCTTTGCCGAAGCGGCTTCGCGCAGGCAGGCCAATCACCAAATAATAACCAAAATATCAATAACCAAAAATTTAATGATTTTTTTGGTGGTTTGGTTATTGGTGATTATTTGGGTATTGTAATTTGGTTATTGGAATTTAAAAGGAAGGTCCTATTTGGGGCGATGATAAGGAGAATCCATGCAACGTGAACAAATGATTGAAGAGCTATCAAGGATCGTTGGGAAGGAGAATGTCCTCTCCTCGGAGACAGATCTGTTGCTTTATGGTTATGATGCCTCCCTTTTTAAGGGAAAACCCGATTGCATTGCCTTTCCGGGTTCAACCCAGGAGGTCTCTGAAATCGTCAAGTTCTGCCGCCGTGAGGCCATTCCTGTCATTGCGAGAGGTTCAGGAACAAATCTGAGCGGAGGAACGATTCCCACCAGGGGCGGGATCATCCTCCACTTCTCGAGAATGAACAAAATACTGGAGATCGATGTCGAGAACCAGAGGGCCGTGGTGGAAACAGGTCTCTTTACCCTTGCCTTGAAAAATCAGTTGGCCCGTCATGGATATGTCTATCAACCAGACCCTGCCAGCGAAAAAGTCTCCACCTTCGGAGGAAATTTTGCTGAGAATTCAGGAGGGCCGCACTGCCTCAAGTACGGGGTGACGACAAACCATATTTTGGGAGCTGAGGTTGTCCTGTCTGACGGAGAGGTGATTCAGGTGGGCGGAAAGGTCCTGGATGCTCCGGGATACGATTTGACAGGGCTCCTGGTGGGTTCAGAAGGAACGCTGGGAATCGCCACCTACTTAACTCTCCGGATCATGCCCAAATCCGAGGCGGTAAAGACCATGCTGGCCATCTACAATTCCTTGGTGGATGCCGGCAGAACGGTCTCCGCCATCATTGCCGATGGGATCGTTCCGGCTACGCTCGAAATCCTCGATAAATTAACGATTAAAGCGGTTGAAGAATCGGTCCATGCGGGTTTTCCGCTCGATGCAGAGGCAGTTCTTCTCATTGAGATCGACGGGCTCAAAGACGGGATGGAGAGGCTGGCGGAACGAATCATGGAGATCTGCAAGAAGAATAACGCCCGTGAGGTAAAATCTGCGAAGACAGAGGCTGAAAGAACACAGCTCTGGGCAGGCAGGAAAGGGGCATTCGGCGCCATTTCGAGACTCCGTCCCAATTATCTTGTCTGTGATGGAACGGTGCCGAGGACCAAACTTCCGGAGGTATTAACCCGGGTCATGGAAGTGAGCAAGAAGTATGGTCTTACCATCGCAAATGTCTTTCATGCGGGAGATGGAAACCTCCATCCCCTCATCCTCTTTGACGAAAGGGATGAGGAGGAGCTGAGGAAGGTGC